>QJPH01000576.1 GCA_003242955.1 Candidatus Methylumidiphilus alinenensis | reverse complement strand
AGGTAGGGACAAGTCGCTTTCAGTCTGCGGGTCCATGCCACGGTGGACCGCCTCGTCGGGGCGCTGAAACAGCCGATACTCGCAGTTGTGTGTGAGTTTAACCACCGGTCGTTCCAGTTTTTTATTGAGATAGGCCAGCCGTTCTGACGGTACGAGGATGGATGCCGTGATATCGTCCTCCATCTGAGCCTTCTCGGCGGGGATGAAGTCTTGGCGCAATTTGAACACACGCCAAGCCCCGTTGGTTTCGAATCCAACCCGCAAGTTGGATGCGACCAGCCGCCGGTCAACCAGCTTTAATTCATGCGCGGGGTGGCCATTGATGTAATCCACACAAAAATGGCTACGCCAGTCATCGCCCCAATCGGTCCGGTAGAATCGCTTGATAAGAAATACTAAGGATTTAATTCTGTTAGGTATGCTTTGTAACCAAGCATTGTATTCCGGGGTGTAATCGCGGGACGGTGTCAACAATTTAATCACCGAGCCAAGGCTGCGCTTAGGAGTCAGCACAGAGCGGCTTTTATGGTCTGGTTCCCGTAATTCAGGGTGTACACGGTCGGCATAATCGCGTTTGAAAATGGCATCGACCCGGTCAAGATCCTCCTCCAAATCAGCAACAAAAAACGGCATAAAGAGAATCGCGGATTCTATTGATTTGGAAATTTCGGACTTGCCGCCGCCCGACACAGTACAGGGCTTGTGGCAAAAGGTACCCTCGGCATCGGTGCCAATTAGACGCCATGACGGACCGGCTTTAAACTTCTGCATAAACACCTTGTAGCCAGTCGGGTGCATGTAAACTTTGTCAGGCTCCAAATGCAGCGAATGGTGCTGTCCTTCCCATTCCCAGGAAACCGTCTGCTTCGGCAGGTCGATGCGGACGTTTTCCTGCACATAAATAAGCTGCGGGTAGCGCCTATCCACGGCATAGCCTTCGGGCTTCCATTCAAGCGCATCCCCAAATCGCCCGACGGCTTCAGCCAGACTATAACCCGTATCGTGGAACCGGCTGTCGGCACCAAACTCTTCACCATGGTTGTGGCGGGGGAATGTCAACGCACCGCCGGCATGTTCCTCCTCGGCAAGGCCGAATAGATTGGCTGCAAAGCTAATTTGAGTCTTGACTTCCTTCTTGCAGTAGCCAAAATAATTGTCCGCCAGTACTGTGAAGATGACACCCGATGCATCACGCGCGGTGATCTTAAATGGCAGGCCATTGTTGTAACGCTCCGCAGCGTCTGACCAGCACATGCCATCGGTCTTTTGCCGCTCCGTCGCCTCGCTGGCGTGGGGCAGGCCCAATTCCTTCTTGGTCAAGTCAATTAAATGCGGGGCTAAAATGACGCAGCCGGTGTGGCCGCTCCAATGTTCGGTGTCCAAACCGGCATCGTTGGTGGGCAGGTAAGGGTTGCCGGCATTGCCGAATATGCTTTCCACAAAATCCAGATTGGAAACCAAGCTTCCGGGTGCGAAGAAGCGGATTTCCATGGATTTTAGGCTGAGGAAACCGGGTACTTCGGGACAAACCACCGGCCTAATCAACAAAGAGACGAACATTTCGGCCTCTTTTTCCTGTCCGTGTGTAAACGGAAGGCACAACATGTCTCGCGGCGGATTCAACGCGGACTGCAAAAGCTTGGCGAAGACCGCCTTAGGTACGGCTTTCTTGTCGCCGGGTATCGGAAACCCACCTTCGGCGATGTGGAAACTGCCTTCCGTGGTGCGCCTGTCATTCAAAGGATTGTGCAAGACACCTTGGGTGACTTTGTAACTTTTTAAGTATTTTGACTCATGATAATGTTGCTTCGGGGGAAGGGACAATTCTCGCGCCAACCCATGTCGGTGCAACGCTAAACTGGAAGAAGGCAGCCTTGGAATTGGCCTGGTTTCCAGATCGTTCAGATAACGGTCCAGAAAAGCTTGTATGCGCTGGTCCGATGGGCAGAGATATTCAACCAAGCGATGGGATTTTTCCCGATAGGAATCCAGCAAGTCACGGGTGGTGGCAATGAAATGCCCGGTGTCCACTGACTCGCAAACTGGCTGTCCCTCCGCTGCAAGCAGCAGATTGATATGCAAATGTCGTTGGTGTTCTCGCAAGCCAAGTCCTCCATCCCCCGCATGGTTTTCAGACGACAGGCCCAGAGTGCTTTCTATATCCATACGCCTTTACTCGCTAAAATCTATAAAAAAGAACCGGATACTAAATAGACTTTATCGGAAACCGCCTGTTGACGCAGCAATGGCGCGACCACTCACTGGGTTTCCGATAAAGTCTAATATCCGGCATTTAGGTTAAATCTGTTACCCCCTATAGCTTACAGCATTAACCGGGCCAGTGGCGCATAGAGATCAAAAAACAGAGGCATAAAGAGGCCCTTCTGCAAGATATTGACGCTTGACTGCCCGACTTCGTGCAGGAACAAGGCAAACGCATCAATGCGGGGCAGTGGTGTAATGGGACGAGAAAGACGACGGCTGCTGGTCTTTCAAAAATGCGAGCAGCGATTGGCGCACTCCTGCCTTCATGCGTTTCGCTCTAGCCTGATTGCTTAAATTGGCGAGGAGCGACTGAAACGGGGGAGTGCCGTTTTCCATTCTACCGGCAATTCCGGCGAGAACGTTCAGTGCCTCACGTTGGACAGCTTCACTGTCATCCTGCAAAGCCGTCAGCAATGCAGTCACTGTCTTCTGGCTAGGCTGTTTGAATACGGATAAACTTTGCGCCGCAGCCCTGCGTACTTCAGCATCGAAATCCAGGCCCAAGGTGTTGACAAGGATTTGTTCGGACTCAGGCGTAGGAAAAGCACTTAACTGTTCCACACCCCCCACTCTTTTCGCAGGGTTCGGATCGTTGAGCGATTCGCTCGCTTTGACTACCTGCTGGTCATTGTAGCGGGCCTCGCCCTCCAGTTCTTCCGGCGTGGGCATGCGTGTGCCTTGGCCAAGGGAGTCCATGGGGGGAGGGACGACAAGTGGCTTTTTGCTGTCCGTAGACAAGGGGGTTTCTTGTTCATGCACTCCTGATTTTGTGACAAACCAATAATAGGCCAAATTGGCGGCGATGATCGACGAAAGCAACAGCATGAGAAACAGGGCAGGTTTGCGAATAGTCACGCTTTTTAATCTCTCAGGGAACTCTATGCATAACCGTCCACCCCCTAGGGGCGCGGGGAAAGGCTGTTGACACAGCCGTCATACCGGCAGGGATTCACGCGGGGCTATCCCTGCCGGAACGACGAGCAAAAACCTGTGTCGACTTACGTTGTCAATGGCCTAAGGGGTATTTGTAATGATCACGCCCGTTGCCGCACCCGCAGTCGGGTTGGCGATCTTATTGTGGGCGCAACTGACTTGATAATAGGTATTGGCGACACTGTTGCCAGATGTGTCAATGATCATCTCGTCGCCTAACACTGTGAAGCCCGGTGTTCCAGACCAACCAGAGACAAAACCGCCCGGAACATAGTTCAGCTTGAGCAGGGAGCGAATTTTCCATGCAACCGCATGGTCGGTACAGGAAGTGTCGCCGGAAACACCAATCGCACCCACTTTGACTTTGGCGCTGTTGTATAGTGCCAAACCACCGCCAAACGTATTAACACCGCCAATGCGTTTGTTGTTCAGGGGGTCAGAACCCGTACCATAGGTTGATGGGTCGCCCAGATAGGCCGTGCTGCCATCGACAGGGTTGCTGAATGGAAGGTTATTCAAGCTTCCTCCAGGCAGGGTCAAACCATAAATATTCGCGGAAGCGATGGAGAAGGCATTCAAGCTAAAAGCGTTGGCGGTGTTGGCCTTTTGGGCAGAAATCACGCGGCTGCCCAACCAGGAATAATTGCCAATGTTAGGGTTTCCAGCTTGGCCGGATGTATTGATGACACCGCAAACCTTGCCGGTTTCGTCCACGGCAGTCACCCACATTGGCAGGCCATACCCACCGTTGTCCGCAGTGCCTACAACAGCCGTGACCGCAGGCAATCCGCCTGCGTTGTTAAAGGCATTAATAATGTCTGCACAAGAGGCGACAGCGCTTTGATTGGCGAAAGCCAAGGCAGCCGCACCCAATGCAAAGGATAGTGATTTGATATTCGTCATGTTTTTAACTCCAAGGTAGGTTGATGTGATGAACAATATCGGGAAGCGGCATTTTCATATAAATGCACTAGGATAATTTACATGAGTGTAAAATCCATTACAACTGTGAATATTACCGAACAGCAATTCTCATTTTGCACAAAACCGGGCGGGTTTGGAACCCGCCCCTACGAATCGACATCGCGCATCCTGTCCATAATACATTGATAATTAGAAATTAAATTACCTGCGTAGGGGCGGGTTTCAAACCCGCCCTTACAATCTTTGTCAAAATGAGAATTGCTGGATTTTTTACCTTTTTGCAACAACTGTGGGATAATGCCAACTTGTCATTACGAGCCTTTTCACCCATGGTCAAAAAATCCGTCCCTTTTGAGGAGTCCCTAGCCGAATTGGAGCAACTGGTGGAACGCATGGAGCAGGGAAATTTGGCGTTGGAGGAATCGCTTAAGTTGTTCGAACGCGGTGTGCAATTGACACGCACCTGTCAAAAAGCCCTGAAGGATGCAGGGCAAAAGGTGAGCATCCTCCTAGAAGAAAACGGTGAACCTACTTTAAAACCCTTTAACGATGAATCTTGAACTTTCACTAAATGATTTCATGAGTTCCTGCCAGATACGGGCCGAAGCCGCGTTGGATGCAAGATTGCCTTCCATCGCCAAAATACCTGAACGCCTGCACCAAGCCATGCGTTATTCGACTTTGGGCGGAGGCAAGCGCCTTCGTCCACTGTTGACCTACGCCGCTGGCCATGCCCTCGGGTTGTCCTTCGATAGGCTAGACGGGCCAGCCTGCGCAGTGGAATTTATCCATGTTTATTCGCTTATCCACGACGATTTGCCTGCCATGGACGACGACGACTTGCGCCGGGGCAAACCAACCTGCCACAAGGCTTTCGACGAGGCGTTGGCCATTTTGGCGGGGGATGCGTTGCAGGCGTTGGCCTTCCATGTGGTTGCCACCGATCCAAGCATTAAATTGCCAGCGGAAAGCCGCATTCAAATGATCGAGGCGCTCACCACTGCATCTGGAAGTTCCGGGATGGTAGGCGGACAAGCCATTGATCTAGGCTCGGTCGGCAAATCATTGGATTTGCCCGGTTTGGAAAATATGCACATACGCAAAACCGGCGCATTGATCCGTGCCAGTGTGCGTTTAGCAGCTTTGGCCAGCCCCGGTTTGCAGAAACAAGTGGCTGATAAATTGGATCATTACGCTAAATGCATTGGGCTCGCCTTCCAAATCCAAGACGACATTCTGGATGAAGAGAGCGATACCCAAACTCTGGGCAAGACACAAGGCAAGGACCGGGACAGTAACAAACCCACCTATCCTGCGTTGCTAGGGCTGTCCGGGGCCAAGGAAAAGGCCGCCGACTTAAACGAGCAGGCAATTGATAGCTTGGCTGGTTTTGGCGCTGAAGCGGATTATTTGCGTCAAATTGCATCTTTTATTGTGCAGCGCAAAAGTTGATGCAAAGCCCTATTGTGTACGCAGGGCACGGTTGGATTAAGTCTGGGCGTCCCACCCGAACGCTGTGCGGTAAACACACCGAGTGGTTGCAGTGGTTAATCTTTCCTTGAAACTCGCCTTCCAGAGTTTCATAATTGACCCTGTAAGAATTTATAAATCAAGATGATCGGCTGGTAACATTTAACATGAGGTGCGAAAGCCGAATCCCCGTTACGGAATGCCAAATCTAATGAGCGAATCCAATACTTTTGCACTTTTGCAAGGAATAAACAGTCCCGCAGACTTGCGCCTACTCCCGGAAGAAAAACTGCCGAAGTTGGCTGAAGAAATCAGAGCCTACCTACTGGACAGCGTTAGCCAATCAGGTGGCCATCTCGCGGCGGGACTGGGGACTGTGGAGCTTACCATCGCTTTGCACTATGTCTTTAAAACCCCTGACGACAAACTAGTTTGGGATGTAGGCCATCAAGCCTATCCCCACAAAATAATCACTGGACGACGGGAGGGGATGCGCACCATCCGCAAAAAAGACGGCGTTTCGGCATTCCCTGCGCGCGATGAAAGCGAGTATGACACTTTTGGTGTGGGTCATTCGAGCACCTCGATCAGTGCCGCACTGGGCATGGCTATTGCCGCATCCCAAAACAATAGTAACCGCCAAGCCGTCGCTATCATCGGCGACGGCGGTCTTACTGGTGGAATGGCCTTCGAGGCAATGAACCATGCGGGGGCTTTGGATGCCAACCTGCTGGTTGTCCTCAACGACAACGAGATGTCCATTTCGCCCAATGTTGGTGCGTTAAACAATTACCTCGCCAAAATCTTATCCAGTAAATTCTACTCAAGCGTTCGCGAAGGTAGCAAACAATTGCTCAACCGCAGCATGCCGAGCGTCTGGCAATTGGCCCGCCGTGCCGAGGAGCACATGAAAGGCATGATCGCGCCGGGTACCTTGTTTGAGGAACTGGGTTTCAATTACATAGGGCCCATTGACGGCCACGACCTCAAAATGCTGGTTAGCACCCTGCGCAATCTGCGTGTCATAAAGGGGCCGCGCTTTTTGCATGTGGTGACTCGAAAGGGTAAGGGCTATTTGCCCGCCGAACTCGACCCGGTTGCCTATCATGGCGTTGGGGTTTTTGATCTGAGCAAAGACCATCTACCCAAAGCCAAACCCGGCAGCCCCTCTTACACCGAGGTTTTCGGTCAATGGCTATGTGACATGGCGGCACTTGAACCGAAACTTTTAGGCATCACCCCGGCCATGCGCGAAGGCTCAGGTTTGGTGGCCTTCTCACAACAGTTCCCAACCCGTTATTTCGACGTGGGCATAGCCGAGCAACACGCCGTGACCGTTGCAGCAGGACAGGCATGCGAGGGGTTTCTACCGGTCGTGGCGATTTATTCCACTTTTTTGCAGCGCGCTTACGATCAATTGATCCACGATGTGGCACTGCAAAACCTCAACGTGCTTTTCGCCATTGACCGTGGCGGACTGGTAGGCCCGGACGGTCCCACCCATGCTGGCAGCTTCGACTTCAGCTATATGCGCTGCATACCCAATTTGGTGATAATGGCCCCTGCTGACGAAAACGAATGCCGGCAAATGCTATACACTGGTTTCAAGCACCATGGGCCTGCTTCGGTGCGCTACCCGCGCGGTAAGGGGCCGGGAGTGGAACCTCTTAAAGAAATGACGGAACTGCCGATTGGCAAGGCTGAAATCAAACGCCAAGGCAAGGGAATTGCGATACTCGCATTTGGCAGCATGGTGGCACCCGCCTTGGCAGCGGGGGAAAAATTCGATGCCACGGTGGTCAACATGCGGTTCGTCAAACCCTTGGATGAAGCCTTGATTGCGCAGTTAGCTGAAACCTATGACTACCTCGTCACCGTCGAAGAAAATGTGATCGCGGGGGGTGCAGGTTCTGCCGTGAACGAATTCCTGATCAACCAAGGCCAGTTGCCGCCTATGCTGAACCTCGGCCTGCCAGACCATTTCGTCGCGCAGGGGTCGCGTGAGGAATGCCTCAGTGCTTGCGGATTGGATATCGAAGGCATGATTGCCTCAATCCAGGCGTTCTTGAACCGTCAAGCCGAGGCAAAGCCAGTGGGAAGGCAGGCATCAACTGGCAGAAATCGTTAACATGGACCGGCTTAGGTCTAAGATCCGCGATATTCCCGATTTTCCCAAACCGGGAATAGTATTCAAGGACATCACTCCGCTGTTGAGAGACCCGGCAACATTGATGCTTGCCGTGCATCAACTTTTGCATCCTTTTTTAGGCGAAGAGATCACCGCTGTTGCTGGCATAGAGGCACGCGGCTTTATCTTTGGTGCGCTGGTGGCCCATGAGTTGGGGCTAGGCTTCGTGCCGCTGCGCAAGCCGGGTAAACTCCCTTACGATGTGCGTTCCATTGACTATGACTTGGAATACGGCTCCGCAGCGTTGGAAGTGCATCTGGATGCAGTGGGCAAAGGCGACCATGTACTCATCATCGACGACCTCCTTGCCACCGGAGGCACCGCCAAGGCAAGCTGCGAACTGGTCGAAAGCTTAGGTGCTAAAGTTGCCGCCTTGGCGTTTGTGGTCGAATTGGATTTCCTCAAAGGGAGGGAAAAGCTTGCGCCTTATCCCGTCCATTCATTGCTGAGTTATTGAGCTAGACAGCTTGCGCTGGGTCGGGGATATTTTGCAACTCAACATACTAATAACAGACAGAGGCAAACATGGGTTTCTTGCAAGGCAAAAAGGTTTTAATTGTCGGTGTGGCCAGCAATCGCTCCATCGCTTACGGCATTGCACAGGCAATGCATCGCCAAGGTGCCGACTTGGCATTCACCTATCAGGGCGAAAAATTACAAGAACGGGTGGAGAAATTCGCTGCTGAATTCGGCTCTTCCATTGTGCTACCACTGGATGTGTCCAGCGACGAGCAAATTGTGGCTGTGTTTGACAGTTTGGCACTGCATTGGGACGGGCTAGATGGCATTGTGCATTCAGTGGCCTATGCCCCACGAGATGCGCTGGACGGGGATTATGTCGAGGCCACCACGAGGGAGAACTTCGCCGTTGCCCTCGATATTAGTTCTTATAGCTTCACCGCGCTGGCAAAGGCCGGCCGCAAGATGATGGCCGGCCGCAACGGTGCTTTGTTGACCCTAACCTATCTGGGTGCGGAACGGGTTATCCCCAACTACAATGTCATGGGTGTTGCCAAAGCCAGTTTGGAAGCGAATGTCCGTTACATGGCCGTGGCCTTGGGACCGGAAGGCACCCGCGTCAACGCGATTTCGGCAGGCCCAATCCGCACATTGGCGGCTTCCGGCATCAACAACTTCCGCGAGATGTTGAGCAAGGCGGAGCAAGCAGCCCCTTTGCGTAGAAACGTGACCATTGAGGAAGTCGGCAATGTTGCCGCATTCCTGTGTTCCGACTTGGCTTCCGGTGTCACAGGTGAAATAACCTATGTGGACTCCGGTTATAACATCGTTGGTTTGGCAAGCCTATGACCTAACTCGGTATTGAAAACGCTGTAAGAATTGCTGATCCGGCATATACTGAAACGATTCACCAAAGGAACGGAATTTATCAAAATATGACTCTTGAGGGGTTGATCGTACAATATGGCTATCTTGCCCTATTCATAGGGACTTACCTAGAGGGGGAGACGATACTCATCATTGCCGGGTATCTGGCCCAAGATGGAATGTTGGATCTGACGTTAGTCATTCTTGCCGCTTGGCTCGGTAGTTTTGCCGGTGACCAGACCTTCTTTTTCATAGGACATTTCAAAGGGGTGCGTTTTCTAGACCGGCATCCCGGCATGAAAAACAACGCAGCTAAAGCCTTTAGACTGTTACACCGGAATCAAATCGCCGTCATCTTAGGCTTCCGGTTTTTATATGGCATTCGTAACGTCACTCCTTTTATCGTCGGTTCCAGTGGATTTAATCCCATTCGTTTTTTTTTCCTTAATTGTTTGGGGGCCTTGGTTTGGGCCATTACTTTCGCCAGTCTTGGATACAACCTCGGAAACGTAGCGGAGAACATTCTTGATGATGTGGAAGAATATGAGAAAACCATCCTCGCTATCATCTGCGTCACCGCATTGATTTGGTTCTTATGGCTTAACAGGAAAGGGAAGGGGGGTGCTTCCCGATGAGGAAACTGCCGACTGGAGAGCCGTGCGAGGGAGGAGTGCCGGCACGGTTCGGAGAGGGATGGGAGAGGCGCAAGCCAAACCTATCCGTATCGGCGTTTTAGGTGATATCCAATAATGAATCCACCAAAACTGAAATGAATTATCCACAAAATCACGAACAATCACCCCGCCCTAGCTAGTGCTTGGCGCTCCCGGAAGGAACGCCAAGCACCAGCTTGGCCTTTGGCTGGGATGTTTTTTATTGGATATCACTTAGCTAAAGTCAGGTTTGCTTTTTTTGGGCGTTCAATGCGGCAGCTTCGCTATCTCCTCGGATTTTGGGAAGTCGGCACCGATGCTTACAATGAAACTGGTGACTTCTTCAATGTTGAGTTCCGATTTGATGACTTTGGATTGGTGGACAAGCACGGTAAAGCCAGAAGTCGGGTTAGGCGAGGTGGGAACGAACAGTACATACCATTCATCTGACCTGTTGGTCACATAAGCGGGAACCCAAAGACCGTCCTTGGGGTATTCGATGTACACGACTTCTTTTTTGCCGTCGCTGTCGGAGCCGCTGAACATGTTGATGACTTTCTTTGAAATCCGGTAGACTGTGTTCAAAAGCGGAATCTTTGCCATCAACAAATCGACAGTTGAAATGATGATGGAACGTCGGGATTGGACAATGGAATAGCCGATATAGGACAGTGCCACCAATACGATGGCGAATATCATGAAGGTGAACAGGTAACTGTCCACAGAGCCGTAAACGCTAAAAAAGAGGTCTTCGATTAACCGTTTGGTCAATAGAACCACTTGAATCACGACCACAATTGGAATGATGGCGAGGACACCGATCAAAAAAAACTCGGACAGTTGTTTCAGTTTATTTAGCATGGATTTGCCGCTTTTTTGTTGTCTTTGTTGAATGGTTTGACCAATCGTGATTGGTCGGTTTGTTATTTGGCGGGGCTTCCTAAGTTAAGATTGTTGATTTCGTCCTGGGTCCGCTGCCGTTCGGTTTTTTGCTTGGGTTGGACGGTCAGTTGCGTGTAGCCTGTCATGGAGCCCATAAATAGAAGCAGCGCTATGCCGCTTATCATAATGCGGTTCGGTTCCTTCATCCAGAATAGTATCCATTTTGGCTTGATCAAACCAACGATTAAGATCAGTATCGAAAGCACTACAAATGCTTTGAGCATAGCAACAGCAACTGCAATAGTCATGTAAAACCTCAATGTGTGTGTAGCTGGAAATTTAACCTGGTCAAGATTAAACGATAAATTTCTGGTCTAGGACCGATATCTTTGGAAGGGGTTCATCAACAGATCGTTATTTTCCAATGATTCCAGCTTTTTTCCAATCACTGGGTTCGACTTTCGAGCGAACGGAGATTATCATTCAATTAGGCTTACACATTTTAGACTTGATCGGACATGGATTCATCAATTGGCGAACTTTTACTTTCTGGCGCAAAGCTGATGTTGATCGGCATGGGCATCGTTTATCTGTTTTTAGCATTGTTGGTTTGGGTCATTGGCCTTAACTCAAAATTACTGCAACGCTTTTCACCCGAGCCGTTGCCTCAACTCGCCCATCCCGCACCCCCCGCGCAACCCGTTGGCGATGGTGATGGGAACGAGGCCGAAATTGTGGCGGTGATCAGCGCGGCGATTCATCGCCACCTAAACAATTGAAAGTGAAAAAATCTTAAGGAGTTGTTGAATGGTTAATGCGCTAGGCATAACTGAGGTCGTTTTGCGCGATGCCCATCAGTCCCTATTAGCCACCCGAATGCGGATTGAGGATATGTTGCCGATCTGCGGCAAACTGGACCAAGTCGGTTTTTGGTCTGTGGAAAGCTGGGGAGGGGCCACTTTTGATGCGTGTATACGTTATTTGGGCGAAGACCCATGGGAACGTTTGCGTTTGTTGAAGAATGCCATGCCCAATACACGGCAGCAAATGTTGCTGCGCGGCCAGAATCTCCTGGGCTATCGGCACTATGCCGACGATCTGGTGGACAAATTCATTGAGAGGGCCGCCGTGAATGGCGTGGACGTGTTCCGCATCTTCGACGCGCTCAATGATCCCCGTAACTTTGAGCGTTCGATCAAAGCCACCATCGCTTGCGGCAAACACGCCCAAGGAACCATTTCCTATACGGTAAGCCCAGTCCATACGGTTGAGACTTGGGTCGATTTGGCTAAGCGCTTGGAGGATATGGGGGTGCATTCCATAGCCATCAAGGACATGGCGGGGCTTTTGAAGCCTTATGTCGCGGAAGAATTGGTCAAACGGCTGAAACAATCCCTCGCGGTTCCTGTCCATATGCACTGCCACGCCACCACCGGCATGAGTACGGCCAGCATCATCAAGGCAGTGGAAGCCGGTATTGATAACGTTGATACCGCCATCTCTTCCATGAGCATGACCTATTGCCACAGCGCGACGGAGACCATCGTTGCCAGCTTTGCGGGCTTGGAGCGCGATACGGGTTTGGACCTTAAATTGCTAGAGGAAATTGCCGGGTATTTTCGTGAAGTCCGCAAGAAATATGCTTGCTTCGAGGGGGGGATGAAAGGTGTTGACAGCCGCATCCTGGTTGCCCAAGTTCCCGGAGGCATGTTGACCAACATGGAGGGCCAGTTGAAAGAGCAGGGGGCGTTGAACCGCTATGACGAAGTGTTGGAGGAAATCCCGCGTGTGCGTGAGGATTTGGGTTTCATCCCTTTGGTGACTCCAACTTCGCAAATTGTGGGTACCCAAGCAGTCATCAATGTGCTAACAGGAGAACGCTACAAAACCATCACCAAGGAAACCGCAGGTGTGCTCAAAGGCGAATATGGCATGACGCCAGTACCCGTGAACCGGGAGTTGCAATTACGTGTGCTGGGGGATGGCAGCCCCATCGTCTGTCGTGCGGCGGATTTGCTGGAGCCAGAATTGCAAAGATTGACGCTCGAATTGAAAAAAATGGCCCTCGAAACGGGTGTGAAGCTGGCGGAAAACGACGTTGAGGATGTGCTCACCTATGCGCTTTTTCCGCAAATCGGTTGGAAGTTTTTGCAAAACCGAGGTAATTCTGCCGCTTTTGAACCGGTTCCGGGCAAGGAACCCGGACCTGCCAAAATCACCTCTGTCGGTGCAGAAAGCGATGGTTGCAAGACCTATGCCGTGAAGGTGAACGGTCGCAGTTATCAGGTTGAAGTTGGGCCGGGTGGGTCCATTGCCGCCATACAGCCGGCATCGCCGGTTTTATCGGCTACCGACAAAACCCTGCCCAAGCCGGCCTCCGATTCGAGTGAATCAGTAAGAGCGCCCATGGCAGGGCTTATTTTACGGATTAATGTCAAAGAAGGGCAACCAGTCGAAGCCGGTCAGGTTTTAGTCGTCATGGAGGCCATGAAAATGGAAACGGAGGTTCGTGCCCGCAACCCAGGCCAAGTTTTAGAGGTGTGTGTGAGAGTGGGGGACGCGGTGAACGGCAACGATGTTTTGGCAAGGGTCGGTTGAGGAAGTGGGCGCATGGAAAATTTTATAAATCTTTGGTTAAGCACTGGCCTCTCGAATGTTTTATGGGGGCAGTTGGTGATGATGGCGGTGGGTTTTCTTCTGATTTATCTGGCCGTCCGCAAAGGCTTTGAACCTCTGCTATTGCTTCCCATCGGCTTCGGTGCCGTCCTTAGCAACATACCGGTGGCCGGCATTGCCGAAGAGGGCGGTCTGCTGGCTTATCTGTACTTTGGCATTAAATCGGGCGTCTTTCCTTTGCTTATTTTCATGGGGGTGGGTGCGATGACCGATTTCGGCCCCATGTTGGCGAACCCGAAAACGCTTTTGCTTGGGGCGGCGGCACAGTTCGGGATTTTTGGCACCCTGCTTGGCGCTCTGGCGTTGAACCTAGTGCCGGGATTGCAATTTACGTTCAAGGACGCCGCTGCGATAGCCATCATCGGTGGCGCGGACGGGCCGACGGCCATTTATGTCGCATCAAGGCTTGCGCCCGACTTGCTGGGTGCCATCGCCGTGGCCGCCTACTCTTACATGGCCTTGGTGCCGTTGATACAGCCGCCCATCATGCGGGCCTTGACCACCCCCGAAGAGCGGTTGATCGAAATGGCGCAATTGCGCCATGTTGGCAAACAGGAAAAGATCGTTTTTCCACTGGTGTTGCTGATTCTGACGGCAGCGCTGTTACCGTCTGCGGCACCTTTGATAGGCATGTTTTGCATGGGCAATTTGATGCGCGAATGTGGCGTGGTGGAGCGTTTAAGCAAGACTTCGCAGAACGAGTTGATGAATATTGTCACCATTTTTTTAGGTCTGTCGGTTGGCTCCAAATTAAGCGCACACGCATTTTTACGGCCTGAAACTTTAGGTATTCTAGTCCTTGGTGCGATAGCATTCAGCTTCGGCACGGCCTCGGGGGTGGTGATGGCAAAGATTATGAACAAATTCAGTGATAATAAGGTGAATCCCTTGATAGGTGCCGCTGGCGTTTCTGCCGTTCCCATGTCCGCCCGTGTCGCGAACAAGGTGGGGCAGGAAAGCAACCCCCACAATTTCCTGTTGATGCATGCCATGGGTCCGAATGTCGCCGGTGTCATCGGCTCTGCCGTGGCAGCCGGTGTATTATTGGCCTTGGTAAAATAATGTTTTATATGATAAATTTTAAAATCATGAGCCGTAGTTTCGATGCAGTTGCAACGTGATGTCATACCTAAGGTAAAAACGAATCCCATGCAAAATCACTATCCCGCCAACCAGTTGGCTCAAGAAACTAGCCCTTATTTACTGCAACACGCCCATAATCCTGTTGCTTGGCATCCATGGAATGAGGGTGCTTTGGAATTGGCACGGAGTGAAGACAAGCCTATTTTGCTCTCCATCGGCTATTCCGCTTGCCACTGGTGCCATGTGATGGCCCATGAGTCTTTTGAGGATAGTGCCACTGCCGAGAAGATGAATTCCCTGTTTGTAAACATAAAAGTTGACCGTGAGGAACGCCCTGATCTGGACAAAATCTACCAACTTGCCCATCAACTATTGTCACAGCGCACGGGTGGCTGGCCCCTGACAATTTTTCTCAATCCTATTGATTTGGTTCCTTTTTTCACCGGCACGTATTTTCCGAATCAATCCCGCCACAACCTTCCTGCTTTTGTTTCTGTGCTGGAAAAAGTCAGCAACTATTACCACGAAAACAAACACCGCTTGGAACAGGGCAAAGAGTCGATTGTCAAAGCATTGAATTCACAGTCAGAAAATAAGGGTGAGTTCTCTGTGTTGGATGCCAGCCTGCTGACCGGTGTCTGCAAGCAAATAGAGTATAGTTTCGATCCACAATGGGGCGGTTTTGGCGGAGCGCCTAAGTTTCCTCATGCCACAACCCTGGATTTTTTGTTGCGCCACCATGCACGCAGTGGTGACAGCGTGGCTTTGAACATGGCATTGGTCAGTTTAAGGAAAATGGCTGAGGGCGGTATTTACGATCAAATCGGGGGGGGCTTCTGCCGTTATTCTGTCGATGCCGAGTGGAATATCCCGCACTTCGAAAAAATGCTCTATGATAACGGCCCTCTACTGACACTCTACAGCCAAGCTTGGCAACTCACGGGTGAAGACTTGTTCCGTAAGGTTGCCACTCAGACCGCCGAATGGGCGTTGCGTGAAATGCAAGCGCCCGAGGGGGCTTTTTATTCCAGCCTGGATGCGGACTCCGAGGGAGAAGAAGGCCGTTTTTACAGTTGGGGGAGACAGGATGTGAAATCCCTATTGACGGACCAGGAGTATAAAGTGGTTTCCCTCCATTACGGTCTTGATGCAACACCCAATTTTGAAGGTCACTGGCATTTGTTTGTTGCGTTGCCACTGGAAACGGCGGCGACCAGTTTGGGCGTTGACATCAAACGCGCAGAAGATTTGCTAGACTCGGCACGGCAAAAATTGTTTGCCCAAAGGCAAACACGGGTACACCCAGACCGGGACGAAAAAATTCTCACTTCGTGGAATGCCCTGATGATCAAAGGGTTGACCATAGCCGGCAGGGTCTTGGGGCGAGAAGATTTCACCGTTGCGGCCTGTCAAGCCTTCGATTTTCTTAGTAAAGAGAACTTCCAAGGTGGCAAGCTGCTGGCAACTTGGAAAGAAGGTAGGGCTCGATTTCCAGCCTATCTGGACGATTACGCTTTTTTATTAGATGCAGCCTTAGATCTATTGCAAAGCCGTTGGGATAAATCTACGCTAAATTTCGCCATCATCCTTGCCGACAATCTCTGTACACGCTTCCAGGATGAAGCGGGAGGGGGTTTTTTCTTTACTGGCCACGATCATGAAGAATTAATCCATCGCACCAAGTCGATGGCAGACGAGTCAATGCCGGCGGGTAACGGGGTTGCTGCGTCCGCCTTAATCCGTCTGGGGCATTTTTTGGGCGAACGGCGCTACTTACTGGCTGGTGAGCATACATTGAAAGCGGCTATCAAGGGAATGCGCAGTTATCCACTGGCTTATTCTTCAATGCTGAGCGCCTTTGACGAATGGTCGTCACCCCAACAAACCATCATTCTTAGAGGGAGTGCAAATATAATGGAGGATTGGCGGCGAATGGCTTTGGAAAGCTATGCGCCGAGCCGATTGTGCTTCGCTATTCCAGCGACCGAAACCGGTTTGCCGGGGTTACTTAAGGAACGGGTGGCGACGAAAACAACTGACTGTGTGGCCTATGTCTGCCAAGGGGTTGAATGCCTGCCCCCCCTTCAATCCCTGGAGAAATTTAAAATCTTGTTAAAAGACTGGCCCAGTCTGTCCTGATACGGATAGCACTTAGCTTAGGTTCTAATTTATCGATTGCCAACTACGAAAAACATCCCTATGCATAAAGATAACGCCACCCTTTATCCCATGTCTAAAGGCACTCCATTGGCCACATTGGAGATTGTGGCACCACCAGGGAATGCCGACAAGACTATTATTGCCACACTGAAATCGAATGGGCAGATTGTGGCCCAAGGGCAATCCCAGATAACACGGTTCGATGATGCGCGAATCATACTGGTGAACTCCGAACATGCGATACATAGATGCAGTTCAGACTATGAATTATGGGCAACCCTAGACAAGGACGGCCTTGAGTCATGTTATCCTGGATTTATGGATTTGTTTATC
Organism: Candidatus Methylumidiphilus alinenensis; assembly: GCA_003242955.1. GTDB lineage: Bacteria > Pseudomonadota > Gammaproteobacteria > Methylococcales > Methylococcaceae > Methylumidiphilus > Methylumidiphilus alinenensis. Next base: position 6,610 of record QJPH01000576.1, on the reverse strand, counting down.
CACGAGTCGTGGCATTTCAATGAAGGCCCTTGGAAACAATTCACCGACCCCCTCATTTGGAAGGAAAAAAAGCTCTCCAAGCCTAGTAATCGCCTTCGCATCCATTACCACCGTTATGGAGGTTATTATGACGGGATTAGCCTGTGGACATGGAATGACAATTCCGAGGTGCCGCCCACCGAAATATTTGAAATAGGCCGCGATGAATTTGGGCTTATCTTTGACTTGGACAAGGCTGATTATGGGGTAGACGTGGATACCCTGCGCATAGGCATATTGCCCCGTAGAGGTGGCGATTGGAGTCTTAAGGAAGATGATAACAAGTATTGGGATTCCAGCTTTGGCAACGAAGTGTATTTGATCGGCACAGTCAATTATATTTGGAAAGAAAGGCCGGATACACGGCAGCATGTGATGGCGGCTTTTATTGATACTCAACATTGTGTGGCTATACAAATTTCAAGGCCAGTCGATCCGGGGGAAATCAATTCTGAAAGTGTATTTATAATTGATGAAAATAACCAGCACAAAAAAATAAAACACCTTGCCCATGGGGATAAACCTTCCGATACGATCACGGTTATTACCATTGACCCATTGGACGTGGGAAGCCATTCATATTTCATCAGTTTAGAAAATTTTGGTGGAACCGTTATCGCATCACTTCGGGACATCCTCCACGATGCTGAATTGTTTTATGATGCCCAAGCTAAGCTCGGAGCCATTTATTCCCCGTCTTCGACAACTTTCCGCCTATTTGCCCCGACGGCAAATAGTGTCGAAGTCGTTTTGTACGATATACCAGTGGAAGATTCCAGTCCCTTCCGAGCCATCCTGATGAAGAAAATTGGCAAGGGAGTCTTTGAGTGTACAGTTCAGGGGGATACGCTAGGCAAGTTCTATCGCTACCGCTTGCAAGGTCAAAAATTTCCAGCCAATATTGAAGTGCTTGATCCTTACGCCATTAACACTGTTGGGGAGAGCAGATTTTCGCGCATTACCAATTTACTGGAAACGAATCCCATGGATTGGGAAAGATTTCGCGTGGGTCCACCATTGGACTCACCCGTTGATATGGTAATTTATGAGGTTAATGTACGCGATTTTACGATTGCCGGGAATTCAGGTGCCAATCATAAGGGCTTGTTTCTGGGTTTTACCGAGCAAGGCATCCATTTGCCTGACGCTACCGACATTCCCACCGGGCTGGACCATTTGCAGGAACTCGGCATTACCCATGTGCAATTGCTGCCTGTGCAGGACTTTAGCAAGGATGAGGACGACGGTATTTACAACTGGGGGTATATGACCATTGCTTTCAATTCCCCGGAGGGTTGGTATTCAACTAATAAACTCGACGACAGCCGTATCCGCGAATTCAAGCATCTAGTCAGTGCGCTTCATGCCCGTAACATTGGTGTCATCATGGATGTGGTCTACAACCACACCGACTATTCCTCGCCATTTCATATTATTAACGCGCCTTATTTCTATCGTTTTTATGCCGAAGGAAACTATGCCAATGGCTCTGGAGTTGGTAACGATTTTCGGACCGAGAGCCCTATGGTGCGTAAATATATCATTGACTCGTTAAAATATTGGGTTGAAGAGTATGGCGTGGATGGCTTCCGCTTCGATTTGATGGCCTTAATCGATTTTGAAACCATGCGAGAAGTTGAGGTTGAACTAAGGAAGATTAAACCAAATATCGTAATTTACGGCGAACCTTGGTCGTCTGGTCATTCGCCAATTAAGGGGCAGGCGACCGATAAGAATGCCATACGCCATACGTCTATTGGTGCATTCAATGATCATTTTCGCAATGCATTGGGCGGAAGCCCGAACGGTTCGGAATTGGGTTTCTTGCAAAATGGAACCCACCGTGAGGGGGTTGCCATTGGGCTTGAAGGCAGTTACCGGGATTGGGCTTCGCAGCCCACCCAGACGATCAATTACATGACCTGCCACGACAATCTGGTTTTATATGACAAACTTAAGTGGTTTAGTCCAAATGCCTCTGAACAAGATGTCATAACTATGATGAAACTGGGTTATCTTGTGCTATTCACGGCGCAGGGGATACCTTTTATCCATGCTGGCGAAGAGTTTGCCAGGACAAAATATGGACACGGCAATAGTTACAACGCCGGTGATGAAATCAATCGCATTGATTGGTTATTGAAAGTCAAAAATCACGATTTATTTGTTTACACCCGTGACCTGATTCGGATCAGAAAACAGCATCCGCTATTTCGATTGCGTTTGGCGGAACAGATTAAGGAACGGGTGAAAACCCATCTTCCGCCTACTGCAAAATCCTTAATTTATTTGATTGACGGGGCTGATCTTGAAAATGAAACATGGAAGGAGTCCTGTGTGTTGATTAACGGAGAGGATTCTTTGGATGTCGAATTTCTTTTGCCCCCCGGCCGGTGGCTGGTCGCTATTGATGGTAACGGGACAGCGGATAAGCCGAGGGCTGTGGAATATCGTGTCACAGTCCGTCACAAGTCGGGCATGATTTTGTATAGAGTGGAAGAACAGCCGGAAATTATAGAGATCATTGCACTAGCCATTAAGGAGGATGCAGGTGTGACTTCCGAAGATGAAATCGAACAAGGGTCAATATCCGATAAAGCGGAGATTGAAACTGGGGAAGTTTTTGAAAAGCAAGGATGAATGGCGTAAAATTTATCAAAACATATAATTTAAGATCAACAGCAAATTCACATGAAAATTTCAAACTCTCTTGTCAGTTTTAGTCATTTCTTTGTTTTGGCATTTCTTTTTTTCTTGCCTTCGCTAGGTTTTGCCCAAGAAACAATTGCCACGACACGAGTTGATTTTAAGCATCATTTTTTAATCAACGGCGGCAAGTTTTAGTTATATTATTAGTTCCTTATGACAAATAATCTTCGCTATCTCGTTGGCATCATTGCAGGGCTTCCAGTCTCGGCTTTCGCCGAAAACCTTGTAGCTTCCCAACCGCCCGACCTGATCCATCATTGGGCGGGATATTTTTCTTTGGCGGTAATCGTGGTCGCCTACGTCTCCGCCATGTTAGAAGATTTGACTATGCTGCGGAAGTCCAAGTCGATGGTCCTCGGCGGCACACTGGTCTGGTTCGCCATCCTCCTGGCCTACCGGCAACACGGCGATGTCCACCCCGCCGTGGAAGCCTTCAAATCGAATCTACAGTCTTACATGGAACTGTTGCTGTTTATCATGGCATCCATGACCTATCTGAACGCCATGGAAGACATGCATGTGTTCGATGCACTCAGGAATTGGCTGGTGGGCGCGCGCTTTGGTTATCGAAAATTGTTCTGGATAACGGGTATTCTAGTATTTTTTCTCTCCACCATAATCAATGGCCTGACTGCGGGCTTATTAATGGGTGCTGTCGTGCTGGCGGTAGGCAAGGGGAACCCCCGGTTCATTTCGCTCGCTTGCATCAACATTGTGGTCGCCACCAACGCAGGGGGGTCACTAAGCCCACTTGGGGGTATCTCGACGCTGTTCGTATGGCAGAAGGGCTTGGTGGGGTTCACCCAGTTCTTCACCTTGTTTATCCCCTGTCTCGTCAATTTCCTCGTGCCGGCCATCGCCATGAGTTTTGCCATACCCAAGGTCTGTCCGCTTCTCGAAACTCAGAACATCACTCTGCAACGGGGGGCAGTCGGGGTTGTTTTCCTGTTTGCCGTGACCATCGCCCTTGCTATTGCTTTCGACATGGTACTTCGTCTGCCGCCTGCGGCCGGTATGATGGCCGGACTGAGTTTTCTGCAACTCTACAGCTTCTATTTAAAAAGCACAGAGCCTCCCAATGGGAATGGTTTTGCCCAATCCCTGGCCTTTGAGGACGAGCCTGGCGTGGGGCGTGAAATTCTGGCCCCCTATTCTTACGATATTTTCGAGAAAGTCGGTCGGCTGGAATGGGACACGCTTTTGTTTTTTTACGGCGCGATGATGGGTATTGGCGGACTAGGCTTTATTGGCTATCTTGATGCCGTCTCTCAGTGGCTATACGGGCAACATGATCCTACCGAGGCCAATGTGCTGATCGGCTTATCCTCGGCCATGGTGGATAATGGAACGCTGATGTTCGCCGTTCTCAGCATGCATCCGGGTATATCCCAGGGTCAATGGTTGCTCCTTACCTTGACCTTGGGTGTCGGGGGCAGTCTCATGGCAATAGGATCAGCCCCCGGCATCGGCCTTTTGGGGCTGACAAAAGGGCAATATTCGTTCTTGGGCCATCTAAAATGGTTTCCGGTGATCTTGATAGGCTATTTTGCTGCCATCGGGGTCCATTTTCTTGTGAATGCCCGTTTCTTTTGAGGAAAGGAGTTCTTATGTCCAATGTCCCTCTTGATCTGACCGGCCACTGGGTGGGTTTCTCCGCTATCGCGATTTTCTGCACCGCTTATGTGTTTGCGATGCTGGAAGACACCATCATGATGCGCAAATCCAAACCCATGGTTTTTGCAGGCAGCCTGATTTGGGTGCTGATAGCTTCGATCTATGCCACAGGTGGGCTTGGCGAAGAGTCAGGGCGTGCGTTTCGCGCCATTTTGGAAGGGTATGCAGAACTTTTTCTGTTCATTCTGGTGTCAATGACCTACCTCAACGCGATGGAGCAGCGCGGGGTATTCGACAACTTGCGTATATGGCTGTTAAGCAAGGGCTTTGGTTACCGCAAATTGTTTTGGATCACTGGTATCCTATCCTTTCTGCTGTCCGCCGTGATTTCCAACTTGTCCACCGCTCTTCTGATGGGTTCTGTCGTGATGGTCATGGGCAAGAAAAATCCTAAATTTGTCTCTATCGCCTGCGTCAACATTGTAGTTGCCACCAACGCCGGTGGTTCTTTCAGTCCCTTCGGCGATATAACCACCCTATTGGTTTGGCAAAAAGGCATCGTTCCATTCACCCATTTTTTCTCTTTATTTCTTCCTTCGGTTGTCAACTTTCTCGTTCCTGCGGCCATCATGCACTTCTTCGTGCCCAAGGAATTTCCAGAGTCAGTCGGCAAACCTCAACCGTTGCAACATGGGGCTAAAGGCATCATTGCGCTGTTTGTCATGACTATAATTACTGCCGCGAGCTTCGAAAACCTACTAGACCTTCCCCCAGTCGCAGGCATGATGGCCGGCCTGACCTACCTGAGTTTTTATTTCTTTTACCTCTATAAAATCAGGGTTGAGTGGAAGCATGACCCAGTGGGGGGCAAGGCGGATGGAAAGACGGGACAGTTGGGAATGCCCAATGAATTGCCCGAGACTAAACAGCACTTCGATGTTTTCCATAGCGTGGCACGTCTGGAATGGGATACCTTGCTCTATTTTTATGGTGTCATGACCTGTGTTGGCGGCTTGAGCTTTATCGGATATTTAACGTTCGCCTCGAAGCTTCTTTATACTGACCTCAGTCCGACCAACGCCAATGTGTTGATAGGCATCATTTCCGCCTTCATCGACAACGGCACTATTATGTATACGGTATTGACCATGGCCCCCTCCATATCGGAACCACAATGGTTATTGGTGACACTGACAACCGGGGTTGGTGGTAGTATGCTGGCAATTGGCTCGGCCGCTGGCATTGGGCTTATGGGGCAAAGCAAAGGAGCCTATTCTTTCATCTCGCACCTGAAATGGACTCCGGTCATCGCGCTCGGTTACGCCAGCAGCATCTTTGTGCATTTGTTACTCAATGTGAGCTAGTTTTGCGGTAAGCGTTCACTCCCCCCTGGGAGCGCGGACGTCTCGTCCGCTGAAATAGCGGCCAAGATGGCCTCGCTCCCAGGATAAAGGCAGGGGGGGTGAACGCTTACGTTTTGCGTACTCTAATTATTTTATTTTTATGTTACCACTTATGACCTTAGCTACCGAGCATCCAAAAAACCGTTCGCCCCTCAGTCCAACACGCCACCTGTCTCCGGCATTGCGCCGGAAGGCTTATTGGCTGGGCGGCTTGAGTGTCGGGCTGCTACTACTCATCAACTTTGGCATCCTTGGCGAGGTGTTTCATCTTTTGCTTGAGGTTGCAGAGGAGGGGATGGATACTGTTTTAGAACTGACCGGACTCACTCCGCGCATGGCGCAAGGCATTACCGCCTACATTGGTTTTGTAGCGGCTGTGATATTTGTCATCCGGCTGTGGCGGAAAATGCAGATTCTGCTGCAAGCCACCAAGGAATGGTATAGCCTGTTCAAGGTAGAGGCCCATCAGACAATCAGCACCCTGCCATCGACGGTCCGCAGGGTTTGGGGGAATTTGCCATGGCACAAAAAAGCATTGCTAAGTTTGGGTGGGTTTGCAGGGCTTGCGTTTATGGTCACAGCTATCTTTTTTCTAATTTAACGGATATAGCATTTTTATCTTAGATGCGAATTTTGATCGTTCCCACGCTCCGCGCTCGCCGTTATACACAAGTCCCTTCGGACCAAAAACGCCGTCATTCCGGCAGGGATTGCCGGAATCCAGAAGCCAAGGAGGGCAAACTCGTCGCAGAGCAAGTGTTTGATTTTGGTAATTTGCAGCCCACAGTTTCACATCCCTGTGGACTGGATTCCGGCAATCCCTGCCGGAATGACGTACCCCCTAC
>QJPH01000524.1 GCA_003242955.1 Candidatus Methylumidiphilus alinenensis | reverse complement strand
GAGGGTGAGGAGGAATAATAAGAAGGATGGGGTGAGCTTGCGAAACCTGTCATTTGCGGTCGGTGTGGCAATCTCGGCGAATTTCGCCATCCCTGGAATCTGGATTCCGGCAATCCCTGCCGGAATGACGGCATTTCCGCTGGTTCCCAAGCTCCAGCTTGGGAACCCATCCCTTACAAGCTCCTGCTTGCCATCCTGCAGGGAAGCTGGAGCTTCAAAGACCGCATTCCCAAGCAGGAGCTTGGGAACGAGCATAAACCCATCATTCGCGGTCAGCATGGAAATTGCCGATGGTTTGGCAACCGTGATTGAATCAAGCATTAGCACAACCGACTTGTTACCGTCCATGGCCTGGATTTCGGCATCCATGCCGAAATGACGGATTTTCCGGTTTCCGCTGGTTCCCAAGCTCCTGCTTGGGAACCCATCCCTTACAAGCTCCTGCTTGCCATCCTGTCGGGAAGCCGTAGCCCTTCGACTGCGCTCAGGACAGGCTTCAAAAACCGCATTCTCAAGCAGGCGCTTGGGAACGAGCATAATCAATTGATGCGAGAATCGTAGCTTGCACATACGTCACCTGCTTAGTGTGGATTTACATTGCCAATCGTCTAAATGAATGCCTGCCGCAATGGCGCAAAATGTTTTACGTTGTGCGTTTACGAACTTTACATGAGCATCCCTGTCATTTCAATAATTTGTCGATGATATTAAACTAGCAGCTTAGATTTCGTCTATGACTTATGTCACACTGGTTGCCTGCCGTGCCATAGGATATGACGCGGGTGTAGCTTTCGGCTTCGGTGCGGTATTCCGCCCCGTCCGCGCCATAGGTTCCGGCGACCAGCACCAAGCGTTGCCCGTCCAAGCAAAAACGGTCGTTGCCGTCGGTGTGATGCCGCCCTTGAAGCCGTCTTGCGCGAAGCTTGCGGGGCAGCGGGTGATGGCGGACAACCCGCCCAAAGACCAGCCCACCCCGAGCGGGCCATTGCCACCTTGGCTGTTGTAGTTGAGTGACAAACTGGGCGCCATGCCCGCCGTCCCCGGCGGTACAGTAATGGGAATGCTATAAGTGGCCGCGCCGGTTTCGTTGACTTTGAAGCTGCCGGGGGTCGCACCCACCGCCGTTGTGGCATGGGCGAGCATCGGGGTGGTTAGGAATAAGAGGGTGAGGAGGAATAATAAGAAGGATGGGGTGAGCTTGCGAAACCTGTCATTTGCGGTCGGTGTGGCAATCTCGGCGAATTTCGCCATCCCTGGAATCTGGATTTCGGCATCCATGCCGAAATGACGGCATTTCCGCTGGTTCCCAAGCTCCAGCTTGGGAACCCATCCCTTACAAGCTCCTGCTTGCCATCCTGCAGGGAAGCTGGAGCTTCAAAGACCGCATTCCCAAGCAGGAGCTTGGGAACGAGCATAAACCCATCATTCGCGGTCAGCATGGAAATTGCCGATGGTTTGGCAACCGTGATTGAATCAAGCATTAGCACAACCGACTTGTTACCGTCCATGGCCTGGGTTTCGGCATCCATGCCGAAATGACGGATTTTCCGGTTTCCGCTGGTTCCCAAGCTCCTGCTTGGGAACCCATCCCTTACAAGCTCCTGCTTGCCATCTTGCCGGGAAGCTGGAGCCCTTCGACTGCGCTCAGGACAGGCTTCAAAAACCGCATTCTCAAGCAGGAGCTTGGGAACGAGCATAATCAATTGATGCGAGAATCGTAGCTTGCACATACGTCACCTGCTTAGTGTGGATTTACATTGCCAATCGTCTAAATGAATGCCTGCCGCAAAGGCGCAAAATGTTTTACGTTGTGCGTTTACGAACTTTACATGAGCATCCCTGTCATTTCAATAATTTGTCGATGATATTAAACTAGCAGCTTAGATTTCGTCTATGACTTATGTCACACTGGTTGCCCGCCGTGCCATATGAAACGACGCGGGTGTAGCTTTCGGTTTCGGTGCGGTATTGCGCCCCGTCCGCGCCATAGCTTCCGGCGACCAGCACCAAGCGTTGCCCGTCCAAGCAAAAACGGTCGTTGCCGTCGGTGTGATGCCGCCTTTGAAGCCGTCTTGCACGATGCTTGCGGGGCAGCGGGTGATGGCGGACAAACCGCCCAAAGACCAGCCCACGCCCAAGGGGCCGTTGCCGCTTTGGCTGTTGTAATTGAGTGATAGGGTAGGGGCCATGCCCGCCGTGCCCGGCGGGACGGTAATCGGTATCGTGTACGTCGCCGCGCCGGTTTCGTTGACCTTGAAACTGCCGGGGGTCGCACCCACCGCCGTCGCCGCGTGGGCGAGCAGGGGAGTGGTCAGGCATAGGAGGGTGAGGAGGAATAATAAGAAGGATGGGGTGAGCTTGCGAAACCTGTCATTTGCGGTCGGTGTGGCAATCTCGGCGAATTTCGCCATCCCTGGAATCTGGATTCCGGCAATCCCTGCCGGAATGACGGCATTTCCGCTGGTTCCCAAGCTCCAGCTTGGGAACCCATCCCTTACAAGCTCCTGCTTGCCATCCTGCAGGGAAGCTGGAGCCCTTCGACTGCGCTCAGGACAGGCTTCCAAGACCGCATTCCCAAGCAGGAGCTTGGGAACGAGCAAAAACAGGCAGGAATGCAGAAAGCCAAACCGACTCGGTTTTAAAAACCGAGTCGGTTTTCGGGGTTTGGCAACCGCGACCGATGCGCCTCGTTCCTCGGCACATCCTACGGCGTTGTTGAACTGAAATACATCCTGCGAGAAGCGTAGCTTGCACATACGTCACCTGCGTTAAGATTGATGCCAATAATCTGAAAAAATACCACACGCCAGCTTTGCTGTACACTTAAACGTGTTTGATCGTTCCCTCGCTCTGCGTCACTGCCATTAAGTTAAGCGTTTATCGGAACGCCAAGCCCCAGCTTGGCATCAGGGTGTACCGCGCCAAGCTGGAGCTTGGCGTTCCGTCAAGGGCTGATTTCACGCTTAATGCATCTTAACTTAATGGCAGTGACGCTCTGCGTGGGAATGCCTCCGGCGACGCTCCAGCGTCGTAATCGAACCGCAGGATCGGTAAAGGCTGCATTCCCACGCAGGAGCGTGGGAACGATAAAAATTTGAATAATGATTGACGAAAACATCCTATGCAAAGCAAACCCGACACCCCCCAGCAGTTTTTGAGAAACTCGACTTTCCAGGGGCTATTCCAGAGCATTGACAATCACGCCGAGTTGTTGAAAAGAGTCAAAAGGGGCTTGCCTGACCCTTTGGCCAAGCATTGCCTTTACTGCTTGTCGCGTGAGGACATGAGCTTGGTTATTTTCACCGATTCGCAGGCATTTGGCTCCCAGTTACGGTTTTATGCCCCGTCAATCTTGGCTAAACTCAATCTTGACCAAGAAATGCCTTTCAAACAGGTGTTGGTTAGATATCTTCATCCCACAGAGCCTAACATTGCCAGCAGGCCGATGCAGCAGCCATCACCTGAAACCATCGGCTTGGTTAAAGCCAGTGGCAAATCCGCTATTTGTGAAGAGTTGGGGAATTCTTTGGAACGCTTAGGCGAGGCGATGGAACGTTTTGCCAAGGAAAAGGCCGCAGGAAATCCCAGGTGCGATTAAAAGTGATGCTGGAGTGCAAGGCTTGCCTTGCGTTGGGGTGAGCAAGCAAGGCAAGCCTTGCACTCCCGGCGTAATTTGAAGCATCGCCGAGTTCGTGTGCATGACTTTTAATCGCACACGGAAATCCCCCCTAACCCCCCTTTTTCAAAGGGGGGCTTTTACCCATTTCAGGAAACGCCCGACAATGGGCTTATGGTTTAGCGGATTGCTTGGATAGTGCGCATGTAGGAGATGGGAAGCCCCTCTTCCTCGCTGTAAGTCACACACTCCCATGCATCCTTTTGTTTCAACAATTCCCTTAGCAATTGATTATTCAGCCCATGACCGGACTTGTAACCTACAAACGAGCCAATCAGGCTATGGCCTAATAGGTAAAGGTCACCGATTGCGTCCAGTATTTTGTGTTTGACGAATTCGTCCGCATAACGCAAGCCGTCTTCGTTTAGAATCCGGTAATTGTCCACAATGATTGCATTGTCCATGCTGCCACCTAAGGCTAATTTTCGCTTGCGCAAAGCTTCAATATCCCTCATGAAGCCAAATGTCCTAGCCCGGCTGACCTCCTTAACGAAGGAGGTGGACGAGAAGTCGATGCTGGCGGTTTGATTGTCCCGGTTGAACACAGGATGGTCAAAGTCGATGGTGAAGGTCACTTTAAAACCATCATAAGGCTCAAACTTCGCCCATTTGTCGCCATCTTCCACCATCACTTCCTTTTTGATGCGGATAAATTTCTTCGGCGCGTCTTGCTCAAGAATGCCCGCTGACTGGACAAGAAATACAAAGGGACCGGCGCTGCCATCCATGATTGGAACCTCCGGCGCACTGACATCGATATAAGCGTTGTCTATGCCCAGCCCTGCCAATGCAGACAATAAATGTTCAACCGTGGAAATTTTGACCTTTCCACTGACGAGAGTGGTCGAAAGAGTGGTTTCTCCGACATTTTCAGGCTTGGCCTCGATCACCACCGGTTCAGCTAGATCGACCCGCCGGAACTTGATGCCACTGTTGGGGGCGGCTGGCCGTAAAGTCAAATAAACTTTTTGACCAGTATGCAACCCCACGCCCGTTGCTCTTATTACGTTTTTTAGCGTTCTCTGCCTTATCATCGGTTCACCCATAAGCTTTGAATTAGTCCGCCCTAAAAAACAGGCAAACTTTTTGCGCAAAACCACCATAACGCGCCTGAGCGGGTATTGTTCCCGCGGCAGACGCCTCTTTGTGGCCCTTACCTGCTCCCGTCAATCCGCTTGGCGTCTAAGGAAAGCGGGAATGTCTAAATATTCCAAGTCCATCTCTTTCTTAGTATCCCCCTTATTTTCGTGCTTCGGTTTGTTGCGATTGATCGTCGGTTTGTCGAGGAGATGATAATCGATCTCACCATTGTGGGTTTTCTTTATCAATCTAATCGGGGCTTCGTTCAGTTGACGTTGGCAGGCCAGACCCGTCGCAACGACGGTGACACGCAATTCATCCCGAAGTTCGGGGTCTACTGAAACACCAGCCACCACAATTGCGTCATCAGCCGCAAACTCGTGGACGACGTTGCCGACTTCATTGAATTCGCTAAGGGTTAGATCAGAGCCGCCGGCGATATTGATGAGGATGCCCCGTGCGCCCTGTAGATTAATGTCGTCGAGCAACGGGCTTGCAATTGCCCTCTCCGCCGCCTCACGCGCTCGGTTTTCCCCGACGGCCACGCCCGTGCCCATCATCGCCATGCCCATTTCGGACATCACCGTCCGCACGTCGGCAAAATCCACGTTGATGATTCCAGGATGGGTGATCAGATCGGCAATACCCTGCACAGCGCCTAGCAGTATATCGTTGGCAGCGGCGAAAGCCTCAATTAGGCTAACGTTCTTGCCGAGGACAGGCAGCAATTTTTCATTGGGAATGGTGATGAGGGAATCCACAAACTGGCCCAATTCCTCAATGCCCTTTTCGGCGATGGCCCGGCGTTTTTTGCCTTCGAAATGGAAGGGTTTGGTGACTACCGCGACGGTGAGTATGCCGGCTTCTTTAGCAATCTCGGCAATGACCGGGGCTGCTCCGGTACCCGTGCCGCCACCCATGCCGGAAGTGATGAAGACCATGTCCGCTCCGTCCAGCACCTCAAGTATGCGCTCACGGTCATCCAAGGCCGCCTGCCTGCCAATTTCAGGATTGGCACCTGCCCCAAGCCCCTTAGTCAATGCGTTACCCAGTTGGATCACTGACCTGGCATTGACGTTCTTCAATGCTTGCGCGTCGGTGTTGGCGCAGATGAAATCCACACCTTCAATATGACTGCTGACCATGTGATTGACTGCATTACCGCCCCCGCCGCCAACGCCAATCACTTTAATGACAGCCTTTTGGCTGTAAGAATCCGCTATTTCAAATTTCATACTTTCCACACCTTGTCTTCCTGAGACTTTAATCTGCTAAAAAAACTAAAAATTACCTTGAAACCAACTTTTCATTTTGTTCAACATTCTCTTGAAACCACCTTCTCCGACTGCACCTCTTTCCCCATGCGGTCCGTGCTGGCGTCCAAACAGCAATAGCCCCACCCCAGTTGCGTAAGCGGGGTTACGGATCACATCGCCTAGTCCGGTCACATATTGGGGTAAGCCTAAGCGCACCGGCATGTGGAAAATCTCTTCGGCCAGATCAACCAAACCTTCGACCCTTGCACTGCCGCCGCTTAGGACTATGCCTGCGGCGATCAAGTCCTCAAAACCGCTACGTCGCAATTCGGCCTGAACTAGCAACAACAACTCTTCGTAGCGAGGTTCTACGATTTCCGCGAGATTAAGCTTGGAAATCTGCCGTGATGGACGGTCTCCGATGCTCGGGACTTCGATGGTCTCCTCCAAGCGGGCTAGTTGCGTCAGCGCACAAGCGTATTTGATCTTTATCTCTTCGGCGTACTGGGCGGGTGTCCGCAATGCCACTGCTATATCGTTGGTCACTTGGTCGCCGGCAATCGGAATGACCGCCGTATGCCGGATTGCACCATCGGTGAAGACCGCTATATCGGTAGTGCCACCGCCAATATCCACCAAGCAAACCCCCAACTCCTTTTCATCCTCCGCCAGAACGGCTTGGGCCGAAGCCAGTTGCTCCAAAATGACATCATCCACTTCCAAGCCGCAGCGCCTGATACACTTTTCGATATTCTGCGCCGCGCTAACAGCCCCGGTCACAATATGCACCCTTGCCTCAAGCCTTATGCCTGACATGCCAATGGGTTCTTTAATACCCTCTTGGCGGTCGATGACAAATTCCTGGGGAAGGATATGCAAAATTTTCTGGTCGGCGGGAATTGCCACGGCACGGGCAGAATCGATAACCCTGTCCACATCACTTTGAGTGACTTCTTTTTCCTTTATGGCGACGATGCCATGAGAATTCATGCTACTGATATGGCTCCCTGCTATTCCCGCATATACAGAATGGATTCGACACCCAGCCATTACCTCGGCTTCCTCAATGGCGCGTTGGATAGACTGTACAGTCGCCTCCAGATTGACCACCACGCCTTTTTTTAAGCCGCGGGAAGGCTGTGAGCCGATGCCGATGACCTCAATCTCACCATCTTCCCTCATTTCACCGACGATAGCGGCTACTTTTGATGTGCCGATGTCCAAACCAACAATCAGGTTATGTTCCGATTTTCTTGCCATGTTAATTATTTCTCTAGCGCCGGATTGCCGGCGTTACCATTAAGTTGTGATACTGAACTGTTTTCACCGTTAATTTCTTCGGCTGACTTCCATACCACGGCGAAACCATTGGGATAGCGCAGATCAACCCTCTTCAACTGGGCAAACGCTTCATCACCTAATTTGGGAACCAGATTCAGGAAGCGATCCAACAGAGTGACCGGGTCCTGCCTGCCAAAGTGAATTTCCAAGCCGTTGTTCAGTTTTACGATACACGCCCTCCGTTTACTCACGTCGAGAGTGGCCACATCCACCCCCTTTTGCTTAAGCCTATCATTGAGCGCATTCATCATTTCTAATAAATTACCTTCCATCCCCAAGGGGCCGTAGATAAGGGGAAGCTTGTAAAAAGTCTCGATCCCGTCGGCAGTGAACCGCTCTCCACGCGGATTTAACAATGCCCGGTCGCCCCAACGTGCAACTGCCTTTTGCTCAGTGATGTCAACTACTAACGTATCAGGCCAAATCCGGCTTAATCGAACTTGGTCGATCCATGCTAGGGAGCGGATAGCCCCTTCGAGTTCGCCCAAGTCCTGATTAAAGTATCCCCCATTGATGGCAGGCTGTAACGTATTTTGCAGCTTGTCCACATCCAGATTTTCAATATCCCCTATAATACGAACTTGATTGATAGGGAACAGGGAAGCCCATTCCTTGACAGGTACACGTTCCCATCCTATCCAAGCAAGCCCTCCAAAGGTCAACAACAGTATCATCCGCAACAACTTCTTGAGCAGTCTGGTTTTGTCCCTGCCCCTGCTTCGACGGTTGGGAATGGCATTGTGCCGGCTTATTCTTGTACGAGGCTGGTTTCTAAGATTCGCCATACCAACTCGTCAAATTCGATGCCTTGGGCCTTGGCTGCCATGGGCACCAAGCTGTGGTCGGTCATCCCTGGGACTGTGTTTACTTCAATCAACCAAGGGCGACTTTCTTTATCGACCAAAAGATCGACCCTTCCCCATCCCTCAACACCTAGGGTCTGGCAAGCTCTAATGGCCAGTTGCTGAAGCTCTGTCTCTTTGTCGCCATCCAGTCCGCAAGGGCAGTGGTAACGTGTGGTATCGGCGCGATACTTCGCATCGAAGTCATAAAATACATTGGGGGTTTCAAGGCGAATCAAGGGCAGCGGTTGCCCGTCCAAGACCGCCGCAGTGTATTCCTTTCCTTCCACCCAGACCTCGGCAAAGACGCTACAATCATATTGGGCGGCAATACGCCAAGCCTCCTGCAATTCTTCAATATTCCCAGCCCGGCTCATTCCGATACTCGATCCTTCATTCGCGGGTTTTACAATTAAGGGGAAACCCAACTGTTCCGCACAGCGGTTCAAGTCATCTTGCTTTTCCAGTAGCATCCAGCCGGGGGTAGGCAAGCCGGCCCCTAGCCAGCATAATTTCGTCCGGAGTTTGTCCATTGCCAAAGCGGATGCCAGCACTCCACTGCCTGTGTAGGGAATGCCCAATGCTTCCAGCGCTCCTTGCAACACGCCATCCTCACCGCCGCGCCCGTGTATTATATTGAATACCCGGTCATATCTCGACTCTAGCAGGGGTTCGACCAAGTTCCCCCCTACATCCAGACCGATTGCGTCCACTTCACGACCCAGCAGGGCATTCAGCACCGCTTTGCCACTTCTCAATGAAACTTCTCGCTCTGCCGACGCTCCGCCCATCAACACAGCGACACGGCCAAATGCTTTGGCGCTTGTCGTTTGAACGCTCACTTCTTCTCCTGTTAGTTATTTGCCAACGGCTCGCCCACGATTCGGACTTCGGACTCGAGGCAGACACCTTGCTGCTCTTTCACTTGTCCACGTACTTGGTCAATTAAACGCTCTATATCTTCGGCGCTTGCTTCCCCTAGGTTGACGATGAAATTGGCATGCTTCTCCGATACGCAGGCACCGCCTATTCGATAGCCCTTCAACCCGCAAGCTTCTATTAATCGTGCAGCGAAATCACCCGGCGGGTTGCGAAACACCGAACCGCAACTCGGTTGGTTGACCGGTTGAGTTGTTGCTCGCTTTGCCAGTAGCGACCTGATGTGTTCTCTGCTTCGCCCGGTATTGCCAGGAACAAGCATCAGTTCCGCCGCTAAAAACCATTCTCCGTCATGACCGTTGACGGTACGGTATCCGATCTGATAATCGCAGGAAAACCTTTCCCTGATTTCGCCTAAGCGGTCGATTGTCAGTGCCTTACCCACTATTGTCCAAGTTTCACCGCCGAAGGCACCGGCATTCATTGCCAATGCCCCGCCTAAGGTACCTGGGATGCCCGCTAGAAACTCGGCACCTTGCAAGCCTTGATCGGCGCAGAAGCGCGCCACATGGGCACATGGCACCCCGGCCTCCGCATAAACTTGTCCTTCCTTTGTGCGATACATGGCTTTAAGGCGGTTTTTTGTGCAAATGACCATGCCTCTGATGCCCCCGTCACGCACTAGCAAGTTGCTGCCTAATCCAAGCCAAAATACGCCCTTATCCACGGATAACGAGCGCAAAAAGCGTACTAGATCATCCCGATCCGCAGGGAGGTACATCTGTTCGGCTGGGCCACCCACCCGCCAAGAGGTATGTGCGCTAAGTAACTCGTTGTAAAGCAGTTTTCCTTGCAAACCCGTAGTGTTTGCCAAGCAAGGTTCTATCTTGCCCGTCTGCGCCCTACCCAATGTTTGCATGGTTTTCCTTGGCTTTTATGCTAGATGCAATACGCATAGGCAATTCGGCGGCTATAGCCCCAATATTGCCCGCGCCCAAAGTCAATAGGACATCGTCCGGGCATAGTATTTTCGGCAAAAGCTCGTCCAATTCCTTAGGGTTTTGTACAAAAATTGGATCAACTAGCCTGCGCAAGCGGATGGCCCCAGAAAGTGAGCGTCCATCAACCCCGGCCAAAGGAGCTTCACCTGCCGCGTAAATGTCTAGCAATAACAGTACGTCCACCTTCGACAACACCCCCACGAAATCCTCGAACAAGTCGCGTGTACGGCTGTAGCGGTGAGGCTGGAAAACGACAACCAACCGCCGACCAGGAAAAGCCTGCCTTGCAGAGTCCAAGGTCGCCGCCACTTCCCGTGGATGGTGCCCGTAATCGTCTACAAACGTGACTATGCCTTCGCCTAAAGGTATTTCGGCGTTGATCTGGAAACGCCGACCTATGCCTTTGAACCCGTCCAAGGCGCGTTGGATGGCTTCGTTGCTAACGCCCAACTCGGTGGCAACACCAATGACTGCCAAGGCGTTTAATACGTTATGGATACCGGGCAGGTTAAGCGTCACCGCAAGCCCACTATCGCAGACTGACCTTCGCACCGTAAAATGTGTACGCAAGCCTTCCTTGACGATATCCACCGCACGGATGTCGGCACTTTCGCTGAGTCCGTAGGTTACCACCGGTTTGTTAACGCTAGGTAAAATCTCCTGGACTCCGGGATCGTCAATGCATAATACCGCCAACCCATAAAAAGGAAGATGGTGAAGAAACTCAATAAATGTGGCCTTGAGCCGCTTAAAGTCGCCACCGTAAGTTTCCATGTGGTCTTCGTCTATATTAGTGACGATGGCAATCATTGGCTGGAGGTGCAAGAACGACGCATCGCTTTCATCAGCCTCGGCGACCAGATAATCGCCCCGGCCCAATTGGGCATTGGTACCCGCGCTATTCAACCTGCCGCCTATGACAAATGTTGGGTCAAGCCCAGCTTCGGCCAACACGCTAGCAGTCAAACTGGTGGTGGTGGTTTTGCCATGAGTGCCCGCGACGGCGATACCATAGCGAAAACGCATCAATTCGGCCAGCATCTCGGCGCGGGATACTACCGGTATCTTGTGCAGTCGCGCGAACTCCAATTCAGGATTGTCACTTTTGACCGCGCTGGAAACCACGACTACTTCAGCCATGCGCGCGTTTTCAGCGCCGTGCCCTAAAAAGACTTTAGCCCCCAAATCAGCCAAACGCCGCGCTATGGGATTCATTTGTAAATCTGAACCGGAGACTTGGTAGCCTAAATTGATCAGCACTTCTGCTATACCGCTCATTCCCACGCCGCCAATGCCGACGAAATGAATTCGCCGAATGCGGTCCATGCCGTACTTTTCAACCATCGCGAGGGGAAATCTCATCGGCTGGCCTCAATTAGGCAGATTTCAGCGACCTTTTGGGCGGCATCGGGTTTGGCGATGGAAAGTGCTTTGCCAGCCATGTGACGAATGCGATCAGGCGCTTGGATTAAATTGTTCAATTCTTCTGCTAAACGTTGAGGTGTCAGTTGAGGTTGGGGGATTAGCAAGGCAGCGCCGACATCCATTAAATAACGGGCATTGGCTGTTTGATGGTCGTCAATGGCGAACGGATAAGGAATTAAAATGGATGGCAGCGACGCATAGGCCAATTCACTTATAGTAACCGCTCCAGCCCGACAAACGGCCAAGTCTGCCCACCGGTAAGCCTCCGCCATATCACGAATGAATGGCATTACTTCCGCTTCAATCCCTAAACTTGTGTATAGCGCCTCAGTTGCAGCGCACATAGCCTCGCCGGTTTGATGGCGAATTTCTAAATTCGTGTCCAGTAGGGCAATTGCATGGGGAACGACTTCGTTCAAAGCTTTTGCACCAAGGCTACCACCCAATATAAGCAGCCTTGCCACCTTTTCCCTTTCTGGCTTTGCAACTTCCATTGCTTCCACAATCGACTTGCGCAGCGGATTGCCGACACAAAAAGCCCCTGCTTTCGCCATGAAACTTTCGGGAAAGGCTTCCAATACTTGGGATGAACATTTTACCAATAGTCGGTTAGTTGTGCCTGGAATTCTATTTTGCTCATGAATAACCAATGGGATTCCCATTAACCTAGCCATCAACCCTCCCGGTCCCGCCACAAACCCTCCCATGCCCAGCACCACATCGGGTTTGAATCGATGCAGTATCCTGCCCGCTTGCCAGCAGGCGGCTAGAAGTTTGATCGGCGCTTTCAATTGGGCTAGGATTCCCTTGCCGCGAAACCCAGAAATAGTAAGCCACTCAATCGGAATGCCTTCATTGGGTACTACACGGGATTCCAGCCCTGCGCGGGTTCCCATCCATCTGACTTCGCAACCTTTTGCCCGCAACACCTCGGCCACGGCTAATGCCGGAAAAACATGACCGCCAGTGCCGCCGGCCAGAATCATGACACGCGCGACCATGTGGCCCTCTCCCTATTGACGCTGCCGCATGTTTCTATGACTTCGCTGCGTACACGGAATAGCAGCGCCAACGCAGAACACATGACTATCATGCTGCCGCCACCATAACTCATCAGCGGCAGGGTCAAACCCTTGGTCGGCAACATGCCCATATTTACGCCCATGTTAATAAAGGCTTGCAATCCAAACCAAATGCCAAGCCCATAGGCAATGAACGCTGCGAATGGATTGCCTACGCGCTCCGCCAAACGACCTATGACAAATGCACGCCAAACAATAATCGTAAACAGAATGATGACTACGAATGCGCCCATCAGCCCCAATTCCTCGCCAATCACAGAGAAAAGAAAATCAGTGTGGGCTTCAGGCAGAAAAAACAACTTTTGCACACTGGAGCCAAGCCCCACCCCCATCCATTCACCCCGCCCAAAGGCTATCAATGCTTGGGTTAACTGAAAGCCAGAGTTTAATGGATCAGCCCAAGGATCGGCGAAGCTAAGCACTCGCCTTATACGATAGGGGGAGGTTAAAACTAGGAAGGCGGCCCCGCCACCAGCCATTGCAAGCAAAATACCAAACTGTATCAATCGTGCGCCTGCCAAGAACAGCATTCCCATCGCTACGGCCATGATGACGGCAGCCGATCCGAAGTCCGGTTCCTTGAGCAAAAATACGCATGCGACGGCAAGCATGATCATAGGTCGGAGCATTCCCTGCCAAGAAGTCCTGACCATTTTTAGATGATGGGTGATGAAAGTCGCCATGTACACCACTGAGATAAGCTTAAAAACTTCGGATACTTGAATCCTAAGCCCAAGGATGCTTAGCCAGCGGGCACTGCCATTCACCGTTTTTCCTAAGCCAGGCACTAGAACCAGCACCAACAACATTAGGCCCACGACAAACAGGACATGGGCGTACTTTTCCCAAAAAACTAGCGGTCGTGAAGCTACAAATATTGCGGCAGCTATTCCCATGAAAACATGAATCAACTGGTGTTTCGGGAAATAAAAACTGTCGTTGGCCATTTTTTCACCCAAATGGATCGAAGCCGAAGCGACCATAATGTAGCCCAACACCAAAATACCCATGGACACACTGAGCAAAACGGTGTCCAAGTAGAAGCGATTATGCCCCCATTGCAGCACCAAACCACGATTTTTCCCGGCAACGAGCGTTTTCATAACAGCGTACTCCTTACGGCTTCGGCAAATATGCGTCCCCGTTCTTGATAATCTTTATATTGGTCTTGGCTGGCACAAGCGGGTGCCAACAATACAATATCCCCTTGTTTGGCTAGTTTGTATGCAGCCATCACGGCCTGCCTCATATTTGCCGCCCGTACCGTTGTAATCACCGGACCCAAAGCCTGTTCCAGCAGTGGAGCATCGCGGCCCATTAATACCGCAGCACGGACTTTCCCGGCCACTACCCCGGCCAGTTCGGAAAAATCAGCACCCTTGCCATCACCACCGGCAATCAGTATCACCGGGTCGCTTAAACCTTCTAAGGCCGCCACGCAAGCGCCAACATTAGTTGCTTTGGAATCGTTGATGAAAGAAACCCCGCCCACCTCGGTGACCCATTGCATACGATGGTCTAAACCCGAAAACTCTCGCATTGCCTGCGCCATGGCAGTCTCGGACAAACCGGCGGCATCACCTAGGGCAATGGCCGCCAAGGCATTCGCGATATTGTGCCGCCCTTTGATGCGTAATTCGGAAGTTCGCATAATTGGTTGCTTTTCATGGACCATCCATTCTTCGCCGTCAATGGCGGTCAATCGGTACTCGGCATTAGTTGATTTCTTAAGGCTAAACCGCACAGATTGCCTGCCATCCATTGCCATTGCACTGACCATTGGGTCATCGGCATTCAACACCATGAGTCCTTGCCCCCTAAAAATACGGCTTTTCACAGTTGCGTAATCCTGAAGGCTGGAGTATCGGTCCAGATGATCTGGGCTTATATTCAATACGGTGGCAGCCTTTGCCTCAAATTGATTGGATCGCTCCAGTTGGAAACTAGACAGTTCCAATATATACAACTCTGCATTATCGTCCAGTAAATCCAACATGGGGGTCCCTAAGTTGCCTCCAACTTTTACCTTGCGGTTGTCGGCCTCAGCCATTAACCCCAACAAGGTAGTGACTGTGCTTTTACCGTTAGAACCAGTAATGCCAATCACCGGTGCCCGCGCCACACTCGCAAACAAATCTAAATCGCCAAATGCTGGTATCCCTGAACGGACGGCCTGTTGCACCATTGGGGTTTCCAACGCAACGCCTGGGCTGACCACCAGGTGAGTTGCCCTATCGAAAGCCACTGTATCGAAGGCTCCGAGGAATACCGCCACATCAGGCAGCAATTCACGCAATTCAGACAAACCCGGCGGTTTTTCACGGGTATCGGCCACTGCCAATTGGATGCCTTTGTTGTACAAAAAGCGTGCCACTGATAGGCCGGTCGCACCTAGCCCCACAACAAGGACTCGTGAAGACGCGTCAAGCCCAAGCCTAGATAGCGATTGCGCATCGGTGTTATCGTTCATACAGCGTTTTTAATGTCGATTGATTCTTTTGTTTATCTTTGGCGGCAAGGGGTTGCCGCCCTACGACCCTTGTTACGCGGTAGGTCGGCAACCCTTTGCCGACATGGATGTACATTAAGTAAGTAACTAATAGATATAGAAAACGCTGTAGGTCTGGCTCTATCGTCAACACTGGATAAATCATGGTACAGTACTCAACGTAGCTTCAAGGTGGCTAGGCCAGATAATACCAATACAACGCTGATAATCCAGAATCGGACAATAACCCTAGGCTCTGGCCAACCTTTCAATTCAAAGTGGTGATGGATCGGTGCCATGCGAAAGACTCGACGGCCTGTCATTTTATAGGACAGCACTTGGATTATGACTGAAAGGGTTTCCATCACAAAAACCCCTCCCATAATCATTAGCACAATTTCCTGCCGAACAAGCACAGCCAGAATTCCCAGTCCGGCTCCTAGGGCTAATGCGCCAACATCCCCCATGAAAACTTGTGCGGGATAAGTATTGAACCATAAAAACCCTAATCCCGCACCAACCAATGCACCGCAAAAAACGACTAACTCTCCTGATTTAGGCAAGAAAGGGATGCCCAAATATTCAGCAAAATGAATATTGCCTGAAGCATAGGCAAAAATACCCAAAGCCCCTCCAACTAAAACAGTCGGCATAATCGCCAAACCGTCCAACCCGTCGGTTAGGTTCACGGCATTACTGGTGCCAACGATGACTAGATAAGTCAAAATCACATAAAACCAACCGAGTTCAAAAGATATGTTTTTGAAAAACGGTACAATAAAGGTCGTTTCCGCAGGAATGCTTGCCGCTTGATAAAGGTAAAGAGCCGCCGAAAAGCCAAAAATCGACTGCCATAAATACTTGTGTTTTGCAGCAAGTCCCTTACTGTTGCGCAATACCAGCTTTTTATAATCATCAATGAAACCTATGCCACCAAAAGCTAGCGTCAACAGCAAGGTTACCCATACGTAGCGGTTGCCCAAATCCGCCCACAGCAAGGTACTGATGGCAATGGACACTAAAATTAATGCCCCACCCATGGTTGGCGTTCCTGCCTTGGAAAAATGGGATTGGGGTCCGTCTTGGCGTATGCTTTGGCCAATCTTATAACGGCTGAGACGGAGAATCATGCTCGGCCCCACAATCAGTGAAATCGCCAGCGCCGTCAACACACCGAGAATGGCTCGGAAAGTGAGATAGTGAAATACACGGAAAACATCAATATAGTTTTCCAGCAGCGACGCAAGCTTCAATAGCATATTTAAGTCCTTGCCCGAAGCGCTTCAATGACACGTTCCATGTGTTGGCTTCGAGACCCCTTCACCAACAATGCCACATCTTGGCTCAATTCTTCTTTGATTTTTTCGATCATATCTTCCAGGCAAGTAAAATAACTTCCGCCTTGCCCAAAAGACTCCACGGCTTTGTCCGCTTGGGGTCCAGTGGCAAACAAACGCATCACCCCAGATGCTTTGGCTAATGTGCCAAGATTCGTGTGCAACTGCGCACTCGCATCGCCTAGTTCTCCAAAGGCACCCAAGGCAACCCAAGGTTGACCGGGCATTTCAGTCAACACCTCCAAGGCGGCCTTGAAGGATGATGGATTGGCGTTGTATGAGTCATTGATCATCAATGCTCCGTTTTCTGCCCTATCTGGCTGAATTCGCCCCTTTACGGGTGTCAAACGGGACAAGCCCAACTTGATTTGCTCAAAACTTACGCCTAAAGCCAAGCAAGTTGCCACCGCCGCCAACGCATTCGCAACATTGTGGCGACCGGCTAAATTCAATGCCGCATTGTGCCGAATTCCTTGGTGTTCAAAGCTAAAAAACGTCTTGAAACTGTCACCATCCCAGGTTAAGCGCACTGAATCCGACAATCCCTTAACATCGGCAGCATTGCCAAAACCAAACCTGACCACCTTGCGAGAACCGGCCAACTCACACCAAAACCCGAAAAAACAGTCGTCTGCGTTTAGAATGGCGATGCCATCGGAACCCAACGAAGCGATAATTTCTCCTTTTGCATGCGCTATTCCCTCCCGGCTGCCAAAACCCTCCAAATGAGCTTCGCCAGCGTTCGTGATTAGAGCGACATCTGGGCTGGACAACCCTGCAACATAGGCTATTTCCCCTGGGTGGTTGGCCCCCATTTCGACTACCGCGTAAAGATGGTCAGGCGCTAGGCCCAATAGAGTGAGGGGTACTCCCAGATCATTATTGAGATTGCCGCGTGTAAACAAAACCTTGGCGTTTACAGACAGGATGGATGAAATCATTTCCTTAACCGTGGTTTTGCCGTTGCTGCCGGTCAACCCCACCACCTGAACGGGACATTTCCCACGCCAAGCCGCTCCCAGCTTGCCAAGCGCGATACGCGCGTCGGACACAAGAATCTGTGGCAAGTGGGAGTCCTGTCTTTGTTCCACTATGACACCACAAGCACCAAGCTTTTCGGCTTGACTGACGAAGTCGTGTCCATCGAAGCGTGGACCATTAACGGCTATGAAAAGGTCGCCCGGCTTTAATGACCGCGTGTCAATGCTGACTGAGTAAAACTCGGTATCATCGCCATACAGTGTACCCGCAGTGATCAGGCTAAGTTCACTTAAGCGCATAATGTCTCCCGTTCCCTAGCAGCCATTCCGAGCAATTGGACAACAACCTCACGATCGTTGAAAGGATGCCTCACCCCTTTGACTTCTTGGGTATCCTCATGGCCTTTTCCGGCCACCAGCAACACATCGCCAGGCCCAAGACGCTCCGATGCATGCGCAATTGCCAAACGTCTGTCACGGATAATAACAATGTCCTGACGACTACAGCCGGCAATAATTTCCTTTATGATAGTGTCGCCATCCTCGAAGCGGGGATTGTCATCGGTGAGAATTACATGGTCTGCCAGTTGTTCGGCGATGATGCCCATCTGTGGGCGCTTACCACGGTCCCGGTCCCCACCGCAGCCAAACACTACCCACAACGAACCCCTGCAATGTTGCCTAAGGCTGGCAAGGGCCTTTGCGAGGGCATCGGGAGTATGTGCATAATCAACCACTGCAATGGCACCTTGTGCAGCAGGAATACGCTCCATGCGACCAGGAACGGCAGAGATTTTCTTAAGTCGCTGCGTCACTTCCCGTAGTTTGAGTCCCTTGGCCAATAACACCGCCACAACACCCAGTAGATTTTCGACATTGAATCCTCCGAACAGTGGTGCGGTGAGACGCGCCTTCTGCCCATCAAAACAAATATCAAAGGAAATCCCATCATGGCTTTGTTCGATTGCAGAAGCCTGTACAATTTCCACGCCTGGTGGGGCAAGGTGTTTTTCGGTTAATGCAAAACCAATTTTCCGGGCCGCACCGGAGGCGCGTTCCATTATAACCCTAGCGCATTCGTCTTCCAGATTGAACGCAATGAATTTAAGACCCGGCCATGTTACTAAGCGTAGCTTGGCTTCTAGATAAGACTCCATCGTTAAATGGTAGTCTAAGTGGTCACGGCTCAAGTTAGTGAATAAGCAGCCTTCAAAGTGGACACCATTAAGGCGCCCTTGCTCCAAACCGTGCGAAGAAGCTTCCATGGCGACATTTTTATATGATCCTGCCAACAGTTTGGCCAGCAAGGAATGAACCTCGATAGCATCCGGCGTTGTGTGGGCTGTCGGGTTAAGCTTGCCGGGTGTCCCCCAGCCCAAGGTGCCGATCACGGCTGCGTTTCCATCTGCCTCCAAGGCCGTGGCCAAAAAGTGGCTGCATGAAGTCTTGCCATTCGTGCCAGTGACTCCTATTACGCTCATTTGAGAGGAAGGTCCGGCGTAAAAACGGTCGGCAACATAGCCCATTTTTTGGCTCAATTCTGGCAGCGAAATACAAGGGATTCCCCATTCGCGAGCGGCCAATTCCAAACCACCGCCCACCGGGTCGTAGAGGATCGCGCAAGCGCCCCTAGCGGCGGCCGAGTCAGCGTGTTCCATTCCATGGTATTGGCTACCCGCCAAGGCGAAGAACAAGTCTCCGGGCCGTACCTTCCTGCTGTCAAGGCAGAGCCCCCTCACCTCCGGGGAAACACGGGGAATATCCACCCAGCCAGACAGGAGTACGGACAATGGAACCCCGGTTTCCGCCTGATGCATCATATAACGCCGTCCTTGGTGGCAACCATGGGACTCTGCTCTTCTTGATCCGGCGGGATGTTCAACAATCTCAATGCGCCCTCCATGACGCGGGAGAAAACCGGGGCCGAGACTGCACCACCGTAATATGCGCCAGCGGAAGGCTCGTCTATCATCACGATCATAACCAACCGAGGATCGCTTGCTGGCGCCATTCCGGCAAACAGGGCCAGATATTTATTGTCAGTATAGCCACCGTGTGCGCCGATTTTCTTGACCGTGCCCGTTTTTCCTGCAACACGGAACCCGGCGATGCTGGCTTTAAGTGCAGTGCCATCGCGTGAAACCACATTTTCGAGCATGGAGCGCACACTGTTGGCGGTCTTGGCCGACATGATCCTGTGGGACTCGACAGGCTTGTCACGCTTCAGCAGGCCAATCATAGGCATGACTCCCTCATTGGCAATGGCTAGGTAAGCCCGCCCCAATTGCAACAAAGAAGTGGACAAGCCGTAGCCGAATGCCATGGTTGCTTTTTGGAACGGCCCCCATTGTTGATGGTTAGAGGACAAATGTCCGCTGGTTTCGCCAGGAAAGCCGGTCTCCAAAGGCTGGCCGAAGCCTAGGTTATTGTAAAATGCCCAGAACTTGGCCGATGGCAGGTTGATTGCGATTTTCGACACACCGACATTGCTGGATTTTTGCAAAATGTGGGCGACATCCAGCATTCCGTAGTTATGCACATCTTTCACGACGTTAGGCCCGATGTGCAAAGGAGAGGTGTCGAAGACGGTGCTCTGCTTGACCGAGCCTAATTCCATCGCGCATGCGACAACAAAGGGCTTGATTGTCGATCCTGGCTCGAATACATCGGTCATGGCACGGTTGCGGGAGACATCGCCGCTGATTTTTGTATGGCTGTTAGGGTTAAAAGAAGGTTGGTTCACCATTGCCAACACTTCACCATTCTTAGTATCCAACAAGACCAACGATCCCGAACGGGCCTTATTTTCAATCACTGCCTTTTTAAGTTCACGGTATGCCAGATATTGCAGGCGCTGGTCGATGCTCAACATGAGATCCTTGCCCGGCACTGGCAAGCGCACACTTGCCAAGTCTTCAATGACACGGCCTTTCCCGTCGCGCATAATCCATTTTTTGCCCGGAACACCCTTTAGCCAGTCGTTGTGGGCCAACTCCATGCCTTCCTGACCATCATCTTCTAGATTGTTGATGCCGATCAGATGCGCGGTGACTTCGCCTACGGGATAGTAGCGTCGGAATTCGCGATCAGCGTAAATTCCCGGTAGACCCAACGCCATTGCCTGGTCGGCCAATTCAGGGCTGATTCTTCTTTTCAGGTAAACAAAGCCACGGTGTGATGCATCAATCCGTTCGTGAATGTCTTGTGCCGACATGCCCAGATATTCGCCTATCAATTTGATGTCCTTTTCCGTCGCCACAAATTCTTTGGGATTGACCCAAACCGATTTTACCGGGGTGCTGATGGCCAGCGACTCACCGTTGCGATCAAGAAGACGCCCGCGATGGGCAGGGACGGAAACTAGGCCGTCATGCCTTATATGACCCTCATGCTGGAGAAACTGTCTGTCTACAACTTGTAAATTGACGGCCCTTCCCGCTAAAACTAGCATACCAAGCATCAGCGCGCCCAATAGTGCGCCCCAACGCCGGGAGTAATCCGTTTCATCTCTCATTCTGGGGCGTACAACATTTATCATCGCCTGACCTGTTTTTCTAAGGTTTGATATAAATTATGGAATTTCTTTGCGGCATTCCCATGCCCAAATGCCCGCGCGCCAATTTTTCTACGCGACTATGCTCGGCCCAAGTGTTTTGCTCCAATTGAAGTTGGGCCAACTCCATCTCGTAAGCTTCCAATTCTTGGCCGATACGGTTTTTGTCATCATTCAACATCCTCCAGCGGTGTATCGTATACTCAACACTGAGCGCGGAAGCCACCAGAATCAATAGCAATACCATCACACTTCTCATGCCGCCACTCGTTCTGCGGCCCGCAAAACTGCACTGCGCGAACGGGGGTTGGCCCGCACTTCCTGTTCGGAAGGCATCTTTGCCTTGCCGACGGCTTTAAGCACCGGACGATGCGCGTTCAACAAAGGCAAGCGCGAGGGGACGGGCTTTCCCCGTTCTTGTTCGCGGATGAAGTGTTTGACGATTCGATCCTCTAAGGAATGAAATGAAATCACCACCAAACGACCGCCAGGAGCCAATATTTCAACGGTTTTCTTCAAGCCTTCCTCCAATTCATCCAACTCTCGGTTGACGGCGATGCGGATTGCCTGAAAGCTTCGCGTCGCCGGATTTTTATGCTTTTCTCTCGAAGGCACAGCCTTCTCAATCAGGGTGGCCAATTGCCGCGTGGTTTCAATGGGCCTTGCCTCCAAAATGGCACGGGCTATTCGTTTGGCAAAGCGTTCTTCCCCGTAAGCCCTTAACACCCGGACGATTTCGCTTTCCTCTGCAGCAGCTAGCCATTCGGCTGCCGTTTGCCCTTGACTAGTATCCATCCGCATATCCAAAGGCCCGTCGCGAAGAAAGCTGAAACCACGCCCTGCTTCATCCAATTGAGGTGAAGACACGCCCAAGTCCATCATGACACCATCCACTTTGCCGACCATTCCCAGACGTTCGATTTGTCGCATCAATCCGGTGAAGTTCCCATGGACCAACAAAAAACGCGAATCTTCAAGTAGGTTCTTTGCCTCCGCCGAATCCACGGCGGCGGCATCCCTATCCATCGCCAACAGCCGCCCCGAGTTTCCCAAAAGCTGCAAAACCGCTGAACTGTGACCACCGCGCCCAAAAGTGCAATCAACATAAAAGCCG
This sequence comes from Candidatus Methylumidiphilus alinenensis, assembly GCA_003242955.1. Taxonomy (GTDB): domain Bacteria; phylum Pseudomonadota; class Gammaproteobacteria; order Methylococcales; family Methylococcaceae; genus Methylumidiphilus; species Methylumidiphilus alinenensis. The sequence continues at coordinate 1,843 of QJPH01000524.1, read as the reverse complement.
TCAGGGCGGATGGCAAGTGCATCAAGTGTCTCCGTCAGCATGACGGATAAATGCGAGCCATTTAATTCATTCATCATTAGAAACAGAGTGAACTCAGTTCAGGGGAGAGATCGTCCATATTTTCATCTGCCAACCATTCGTCGCGGCTACGGTTCCATGAATCCTCATCCCAAATTTCAAATTTGATTCCTTGGCCCACTAAAACGACACGCTTTTCAAGGCCGGCAAAATTCCGCAAAGGCTCGGCAATCAGCACACGCCCTTGTGAATCCATCTCGCATTCGGTGGCATGCCCGATCAACAAGCGTTGCAAGCGTTTGGCTTTTTTGTCTAGGCTGGAAAGTTTGCTTAACTTGCGTTCGATCTCTTCCCACTCTGGCAAAGGGTAAAGTAAAAGACACTTGTCCTGGCTGACAGTCAGCACCAATTGCTGGTCACAACATTCCCGCAACTCCGCCCGATAGCGGGTTGGCACGGCCAATCGGCCTTTTTCGTCAATGTTGATTGGATTGAAGCCTCGAAACACCGCAGAACCCTGCCCCCATATATTACCATTTTTCTCCACCTTCCCCCACATGAGGCAATATAGAAACCATCCTTACCGAAGTCAAGCGGGATTTTCAAGCTTTTTAAATTTGGCTTTAATGTGAAGTATTTTTTTAATGATTTCAATAGACTGAAATCTATCAACCTAACTGAGGCAGTCTATTGAATGAGAGAAATCAAAGTTGCGGCGGCACATCCACAAAGTGCCGGAAAGCACCGGGGCAAAGCAGAGCAATTCTCACAAGGCTAGAACTTCCGTCTGGCGTAGGGCGGGTTGCCGTGAAAGTACGGTATCCAAGTAGGGTACGCTGTGCGTACCTTAGTAAGCCCTTGAAGGTACGCACAGCGTACCCTACTTGGTATGGCTTTCATCGTCGGGGGTGCAAACCAATTTGCATGATTGTTAGGTGCGCTCTGCCAAACTTGCAGCCTGCTTTGGCCAGGACAGCGCACCGTAACCCGCCAGACAGCCCCCTTTGTCGGGTTACGGCGTACATAAACCACCATAGTAGGGGCGACAGGTTGGTCGCCCCTACTCTTGTGCGCCTAACCCGACCTACGCCAATGATCGCCGCAAGTGGGACACTGCGGATTTTTCTTCAAGTTCATACGGTTCCATTCCATGTTCAATGCATCTAGCAACAACAACCGTCCGCGCAAGGTGCGTCCGACGCCTGCAATCAGCTTGATTGCCTCCAAAGCCTGCATTGAACCGATGATCCCAGGAAGCGGGGCGATCACGCCGTTACGGACACAGGTTTCCTCCAATTCGCCTTGGTTGGGATAAAGGCAGTTATAGCAAGGGCTGTCGTCATAGCCTGGGGTGAATACGGTAATCTGCCCCTCGAAGCGGATCACAGCACCGGAAACCAGAGGTGTCCGCGACCGCACACAGGCATGGTTGACGGCAAATCGGGTGGCGAAGTTGTCGGTGCAGTCCAGCACCACATCACTCCCGGCGATTTCCCTTTCTAGAGCCTCCCCTTCCAGTTGATGCCCGATAAGCTCAATTTGAATCTCCGGGTTTATCCGCAACAAGGTGTGCCTTGCCGATTCCACCTTGCTTAACCCTAAGTTTTCAGTATCGTGGGCAATCTGGCGTTGCAGGTTGGTCAAATCCACCCGGTCAAAATCATTCAGGGTTAGGCAGCCGACACCGGCAGCGGCGAGATACATCGCGGCGGGGGAGCCTAAACCGCCCAGCCCGATAATCAACACACGGGCAGCGAGGAGTTTTTGCTGGCCTTCAATATCAATTTGCGGCAGCATGATTTGACGGCTGTAGCGGAGGAGTTGG
>QJPH01000527.1 GCA_003242955.1 Candidatus Methylumidiphilus alinenensis | reverse complement strand
ATCTTCGGTGGATAGGGCGGGGAACCCCCGCCGCCATACGAGGCTTCCAGTGTGCTGACATCCAAACCGTCGACGATGGCCACGACAAAACGCGCTAAGTGATCTTTTTCCAGCCATTCCTGTACAGGAATCACAAACGGCTGGTCACGCTCAATGGGAATGAATTGGTTGCTCATGGCTGAACCTCTGGATACGAGGAATCATCCTAACAGGTTTACACCGGGGAAGTCAGACAGACTCCTAGACGGCAAGCCCTCATCGACCCGCCATATCGAAGTGAAGGGTCGAGCCAAAGGGCAAAGCACCATCACCGTCACTCGCAATGAAATCCTCTACGGACTCAACCAGGCGGACAAATTCATGCTGGCCATCGTTTTCGTTGATGGCGACCGGCACGAAGGGCCGTACTATGTGAGGAACCCCTTCACCCGTGAACCCGATTGGGCGGTGACCAGCATCAATTTCGATTTGCATGAATTGCTTGCTAGGATGAAATGATAGTCGTACAGTAAGGAAGTAATGCCAACCTTGCCGAGACTGACAAATGACTGCAATCGCCAAAATCACCACCAAAGGCCAAACCACCATCCCGCAAGACATCCGCGCCGCCTTGCATGTCGGGGCTGGCGATATGATCGCTTGGGAAATGGCCGAAGATGGAACCGCCCGTGTCCGCCGGGTGCAACCGCTGGACATCGAGTATCTACGAGCCATCGAAGGAACCCTCTCCGAATGGGCTGGCAAGGCCGATGATGAGGCTTACCGTGACCTTTGAGCGATTTGCTGTGGTGCGGGTTCCTTTTCCATTCACCGACCGCACGGCGACGAAAAACCGGCCCGCGTTGATCCTGTCCGATGCGACCGTATTTAACAGCCTTGCCGGGCATTCCGTGATGGCGATGATTACTTCAGCCAGCAACGCGCCTTGGCCGCTGGATTGCCCGCTGGAAGACCTTGCGGCAGCGGGTTTGCCATCGCCTTCCAAGGTGCGCTTCAAGCTTTTCACGCTCGACCATCGTCTAGTACGGGGCGAATTGGGCTACTTGTCACCGACGGATGGCCAAAACGTCAGCAACGCGTTAGTACAATTGCTTGGAATTCTCCTGTGATACTTATTAAAACCGCTATGGAATCAATGCCATGAAACTCCATTCACTGCAAGTCACGAACTTTCGCTGTTTTGAATCGTTGACGGTCGAATTTGACCCTCAGTTAACGGTGCTTGTCGCCAACAATGGGATGGGGAAAACTGCAATACTTGACGCAATTACTGTTGCGTTAGGCCCATTTATTAGTGGCTTTGATACAGGAGTGAATAAAGGGTTTAAACATGAAGATTCAAGACTAGGTATAAAATTAATAGGCACAAAAAAAATAAAGATAAGAATAAAAGACAGTGCTTGGTCAGTGGAATCAAAATATCCAATTAAATTAAATGCGGCAGGAATTATAGAAGATCAGTTAATTCAATGGTCAAGGGAATTGAAAGGAGAAAAAACTCAGACAACGGTGGGCGATGCAAAATTGCTTACCAAATATGCAAAAAAACTGCAACTGTCCGTTAGGGCAGATGAACAAGTGACATTGCCTGTTATTGCATATTACGGCACAGGGCGGCTATGGCGACAATCAAAGCCAAACCTAAAGTATTCGACCGATTCGAAGTCAAGACTATATGGCTATCAAGATGCTTTGAATTCAGAATCCGATTTCAAAGCCGTATCAAAATGGTTCAAAGATGAAAGCCTTGCCCAGTTCAACGAGATTGTTGCCAATATTATGACGCACCAACATTTAGGTAATATAGATATATCTCCACTAAAGATACCATATATAAAACTTGAACATGTTCGCAAAGCGGTAGACCGATGTTTAAATCACTCAGGTTGGAGTACCTTGTATTATGATGCTGAATTACAACAATTGGTTATTCGTCATAAAGATGATAAATTGCTTGATGCTTTTATACCAGTCGCACAGTTAAGCGATGGCGTAAAGGCGATGTTAAGCTTGGTAGCAGACATTGCCTATCGTTGTGTCCAACTAAATCCGCATTTAGCGTCCCCCCCAGAAGAAACTAGCGGCGTTGTTCTGATCGATGAAATTGAGCTTCATCTTCATCCCAGTTGGCAGCAGCATGTGATTAATGACCTACAAACCGCATTCCCTAACATTCAGTTCATCGTCACGACCCATAGTCCTCAAGTGCTGACTACCATACCGGCAAACAGTATTCGCTTGCTTGAAATGGAATGGGATGAAGAGACAGGTCGTGACTGTCTTGTTGTTAAACCAGTTAGCCAGCAGACTTTAGGTGTTGCGAGTTCTGACGTATTGGCTGAAGCGATGGGGACTGACCCGGTGCCAGATGTCGAGCAAGCACGGCAACTGAGCCAATATAAAGCCTTGATTCAGCAAAACTTGCATGAGAAAGAACCAGGCCCTGACTTACGAGCGCAGCTTGACCAGCACTTTGGCCCACAACATCCGGCGATGCTGGAATGCGACAGGCTGATTCGTTTGCAAAACTTCAAGCGCCAGTTACCGCGAAGGGATCAATCGAATGCATAGACTACTACGCGGAGATGCCCCCGACTGCCTTGGACAATATCACCATGGATTGCAGAATTGGAGTCATGTAACCCCCAATGATAAAGCTGAAATTTGGCGAGAATTAGATGCGATGCAAGGACAGCGTTGCGCTTACTGTGAAGCCGATAGTAGCAATGGGAAAAAACATATCGAACATTTCCGCCAAAAAGACTGCGATCCCTCCAAAACTTTTGATTGGAGGAACTTATTCGGCTCTTGCGATCGGGAAACCAGTTGCGGCAAACATAAAGACCGCTACCCTCGTTACAACCCGGATGATTTGATTAAGCCTGATGAAGAAGACCCGGAATACTTTTTCCTCTTTGTCAGTGATGGAACTATCGCTATTCGAGAAAGGCTGAATGCCGATGACAAACGCCGCGCAGAGGTGACTTTACTTGCTTTCAATCTTGGTGTACTCCGCCAGACGCGCTTCGCAATAGTTCGGGGTTACATTCAACAGGCTGAGGAATTTCAAAAAATGGCTGCCGAATTCCCGGAAGAAGATTGGCAACCACTATTGCAGCAAGAACTAAAGGCAATCGCACACTTACCCTTTGCCACCGCCATCAAACATACCCTATCGAGCTTTTTGGAATGACAGACAACGGAATGCCAAAGACATATCCCATCAAAACCCCCAAGAAGCTCATCGAAGTGGCCTTGCCGCTGGATGCCATCAACGTCGCTGCCGCCCGTGAGAAATCCATCCGCCACGGCCACCCGTCCACGTTGCATCTGTGGTGGGCGCGTCGTCCGTTGGCGGCGGCGCGGGCGGTCATTTTTGCGCAAATGGTCAACGACCCCGGCTACGAGCGACATCTGGGCCGGGGCGTGAACAAGGAAAAAGCCGCCATCGAGCGGGACCGGCTGTTTGGCATCATCGAACGGCTAGTGTTGTGGGAGAACACTAATAATGAGAAGGTGTTGGCCGAGGCCCGCGAGGAAATCTGGAATTCCTGGCGCGAAACCTGCGCCCTCAACAAAAACCTGGGAACGCGGGCTTCCAGCCCGCAAGAAGCAGCCAAGATGGCTGCGATCCAAGAGTTATTCAATCCCGAAAAATTGCCGGCCTTCCACGATCCGTTTGCCGGCGGTGGGGCGTTGCCGTTGGAAGCCCAACGCCTGGGGCTGGAAGCTTACGCCTCCGACCTCAACCCGGTGGCGGTGACCATCAACAAGGCGATGATCGAGATTCCGCCCAAGTTTGCTGGACGCAAGCCCGTAGGGCCGGAGGTTGAAGCGGACAAAAGGAGCAAGAAGAATTCCACCCACGATGCCTTTGAAGACTGGACCGGTGCCAAAGGCTTGGCCGAAGACGTGCGCCGCTATGGCGCATGGATGCGAGCCGAAGCAGAAAAGCGCATCGGTCATCTTTACCCGAAAATCGAAGTGACTGCCGATATGGTTGCTGGGAGCGCGGGCGTCTCGCCCGCCAAAAGCGGCGCAGATGTCCCATCCACATGCGGCCAAGATGGCCGCGCCCCCGGCACTGGGCCGTTGCGGCCTGATCTAATACCGCTGATCGGGCAAAAGCTTACCGTCATTGCTTGGCTATGGGCGCGTACCGTCAAAAGCCCGAATCCGGCGTTTTCCCATGTTGAAGTGCCATTGGTATCTACTTTTGTTTTATCCAGCAAGGAAGGTAAAGAGGCTTATGTGGAACCGGTCGTCGAGGGAGATCAATACCGCTTCACGGTGCGAGTCGCCGGGAGCGTGGGTGTCTCGCCCGCCCAAGAAGCGGCTAGGATGGCCTTGCTCCAAGCTTATGAACGCGCCGAAAACGGCACCAAAGCCAATGGACGCGGGGCGAACTTTCTTTGCCTGTTGTCGGGTTCGCCCATTGGCGGCGACTACATCAAGGCCGAAGGTCAGGCTGGACGCATAGGTGCGCGATTGATGGCAATTGTGGCCGAGGGTCAACGTGGGCGTATCTATCTCGCACCTACAAAGGAGCAAGAATCGGTTGCATTGGAAGCGCAACCTGCATGGAAACCGGATGTGGAGTTTTTTCAGCAGGCACTGGGTTTTCGTGTCGGTAACTATGGAATGTCCAAATGGAGCGACCTATTCACTAACCGCCAACTGGTGGCATTGACCACCTTTTCCGATTTAGTGCAGGAAGCTATAGCAAAATGCCGAGCCGACTGCCTGGGAGCGCGCGCGTCCCGCCCGCAAAAATTGGAAGCACCGATGTACCGCCCGCAAAACCCGATAGCTCCGCAGGCGTCCCTCCCGCCTGCGCCCGAGACGGGCGCACTCCCAGGGTCGGCATCTCGTATGCAAAAAATCTGGCACTCACGCGGCTATCTTCCTCATTATGAAGGCGGTGAAATCCCGCAGAGCATCACTTTTCGATTACACGACAGTTTGCCGCAAGCATTGCTTGACCAATGGCGCGACGAGTTGGCGCGGTTACCCGAGGACAAGCGCCAAAACGAACGGCGCAAGCGTATTGATGTTGCGCTTGATGCGGGGTACGGCGAATGTTGGTTGCGCGATCCACGCATAGGCCAATGGGTGGAAGATGCCCTTTTGCATTTCGACGGGCAACGTTATAGGCTCCACGCTTGGGTCGTGATGCCGAATCATGTCCATGCTCTGGTAACCCCCTTACCTGAAAACAGCCTTTCTTCCATTTTGCATTCGTGGAAATCCTTCACTGCCAAGGAAGCCAACCGCTGTCTTGGGCGTAGCGGGGCGTTTTGGCTGGAAGAATATTTTGACCGGGCAATCCGCGATGAAAACCATTTCAACAACGTGGTCGAGTACATCGAAAACAATCCAATCAAGGCCGGATTGTGTGAAAAGCCAGCGGATTGGTTGTGGGGCAGTGCTTGCCACGGGGAAGAAAAGCGTGAAGAAAAGCGGGCGGGACGCCCGCGCTCCCAGGATGAGATTCCACTAGATGAAGGCGGCAACGGCGCGTTGGCTTATGCGCAGGCGGTGGGGGTGTATTTGGCGTTTGCAATTAGCAAAGTGAGTAATATTGGTTCTTCAATTGCTTCTTGGATGAATGATCGTGGTGCCTTCCGCGAAACATTTGCAAGGCAAGCGGTTCCGATGGTATGGGACTTTGCTGAGGCCAACCCTTTTGCTGATGCAGGTGGTAGCTTTGAAACCGCTATCGACAAAGGTGTGATGGCTATACGAGAGTTGCCCAAAACAGGCATTGGAACAGCTATTCAAACAGATGCATCGGCTCAAAAAATCAGCATGGGTAAGCTTGTCTCAACAGACCCCCCTTATTTCGACAACATAGGGTATGCAGACCTGTCAGACTTCTTCTATGTTTGGTTACGCAAGAGCTTAAAGCCAGTTTTCCCCAATCTTTATGCCACATTAGCTGTACCTAAGGCCGAGGAATTGGTTGCCACACCTTACCGCCACGGTGGCAAGACGGAAGCGGAAACTTTCTTCCTAGTCGGGATGACGAGAGCTATGCGCAATTTGGCAGAACAGGCTCACCCAGCCTTTCCAGTGACTATCTATTACGCCTTTAAGCAAGCGGAAACTAAGGATGATGTAGGCACTCACAGCACGGGTTGGGAAACCTTTCTTGAAGCGGTGTTGCGGGCTGGCTTCGCTCTCACCGGCACATGGCCTATGCGTACCGAACTTGGAAACAGGATGCGGAGTTCAGACTCCAACGCCCTAGCCTCCAGCATCGTCCTAGTCTGCCGCAAACGTGCTACCGATGCCACTACCATATCCCGCCGCGAATTCCTGCGCGAACTCAATGCCGTGCTGCCGGAGGCGTTGCTGGACATGACCCACGGCGGGGTGAATTCTCCCGTCGCGCCAGTGGACTTAAGCCAAGCCATCATCGGACCCGGCATGGCGATTTTCAGCCAATACGCCGCCGTGCTGGAAGCGGACGGCAAGCCTATGGGCGTACGCACGGCCTTGCAGCTTATCAACCGTTTCTTAAGCGAGGACGACTTCGACCACGACACCCAATTCTGCCTGCACTGGTTTGAAGGCCAAGGTTGGGCGGAGGGCAAATACGGCGATGCCGATGTGCTGGCCCGCGCCAAAGGCACCAGTGTCGGCGGCTTGCAATCCTCCGATGTCGTGGAAAGCGGCGGCGGCAAACTGCGCTTGCTGCGCTGGGCTGAATACCCTGGGAGCGCGGGCGTCTCGCCCGCCAAAAAAGAAGCAGCTATCTCGCCAACAAAAGCGGCCAAGATGGCCGCACTCCAAAGCGTTTGGGAATCCCTGCATCAACTCATCCTCGCGTTAAACCGGCAAGGCGAAACGGCGGCGGGTGCGCTGCTTGCCCAGATGCCCGACCGCGCAGAATCCATGCGGGCCTTGGCTTACCGGCTGTATACCTTGTGCGAGCGCAAAGGCTGGGCCGAGGATGCCCGAAGCTACAACGAACTGATTACCGCTTGGGGCAATATCGAGACGGCGGGCCAGGAGATCGGCTATGCCGGTTCCCAACATGATCTATTTTTATGAGGGTTTAAGCCATGTTGAAAAGTTACGAGGCGATTTACGATCAAGGCAAAATTCAATGGTTGTCTGACCCACCGCCCGACAAGCGATTCAAAATCGTCGTGGTGGTGGAACAGCCAGATAATGCGGCTGCGGAACCAGAGCCACGAAAACGCCGTGTGCCTTCACCCCGCATTGAGGACGGCTACGGCATGTTGGTGTGCAAGCAACCGGGGGAGAGGCGTCTGTCCGAGTTCGATGTCGCCCAAGCCATGCGTGAAGCGGAATCCCAATGATCGGGCTGGATACCAACGTCTTGGCCCGGTTCTATGTGGATGATCAGAATGATCCGGAAGCGGTCAAACAACGCCCGCTTGCGAAGAAAATCCTTTTGGAATCCAAACAGTTGTTCGTGCCACTGACCGTGGTGCTGGAATTGGAGTGGGTGCTGCGGGCTTTTTATGGCTTCGCCACACAGGATTTTATCCGCGTCATGGAGCATCTGTTGGAGCTTGCCAATGTCAGTGTCGAAGATTGGCCGCGTGTGGTCGATGCGCTGGCTTGGCATGGAGAAGGTCTGGATTTCGCCGATGCTTTGCATCTGCAAGCCAGCCGTCATTGCGACTCCTTTTACAGCTTCGATGACCGCCGCTTCGCCCGCCGCGCTAACCGGATTGGGATCAAGCCACCTGTTTCTGTGCCGAAGGAGTAATGGAGATGAACTTAAAACCCTGGCGCGAAATCGCCGTCCCCCACGAAGATGTGTTGAAAGGCACTTTCCAGCAAGCCGAATTCGCCGCCGACCTTTCCCGTGTGCATGACGGCACGGCAACCGACGAATATCAAAATCCGTTGCTGTTTTATCAACGGACCTTCATCACTGAAGGGATGCGCTTGTTGCTGGATTCGGTGCTGAAACGCCTGACCGGCCAAGGTGGCGACCCGGTGATCCAACTGCAAACCGCTTTCGGTGGCGGCAAGACCCATACCATGCTGGCGGTGTACCATCTGGCCAAAGGGGACGCCCCGGCCAGTGAATTACAAGGCATCCCGCCGATTCTGGACGCGGCAGGCATCACCGAACTGCCCAAGGCCAATATCGCCGTGCTGGATGGCAACAAGCTCGCACCCAACATGCCGCAGCAGCGTGGCAATGTCAGCGTCAGCACACTCTGGGGCAATCTGGCTTGGCAGTTGGGCCAAGAAGCCGCTTATGCCAAAGTAAAGGAAGCCGACGAGAGCGGAACCTCGCCGGGCAAAGACGTGCTGGCCCGACTACTGGCCGACCATGCGCCCTGTGTCATTCTGATGGATGAACTGGTGTCTTATGTGCGGCAGTTTGAAGACGGCAAATCCTACTCGGGCGGCTCCTACGATTCCAATCTATCGTTTATCCAAGCCTTGACCGAAGCATTAAAAGCCGTTCCGACCGCCGTGTTGCTGGCTTCCTTGCCGGAATCTGACAAGGAAGCGGGCAGCCAACGCGGCATCGCCGCCTTGGCTTCGCTGTCCCATTATTTCGCCCGCGTCCAGGCGCTATGGAAACCAGTGGCAACCGAGGAGGCTTTCGAGATCGTGCGCCGCCGTCTGTTCGCCGGCATCAACGACAAGCTGGCGGCGGAATCGGTCTGCCGTGCCTTTGCGGATTGTTATGCCGCCAATAGCGCCGAGTTTCCGCATGAAACGCAGGAGAGCCATTATTTTGACAGGCTGGTCCGCGCCTATCCGATCCACCCAGAGGTGTTTGACCGCTTGTTCGAGGATTGGTCTTCGCTGGACAATTTCCAGCGCACCCGTGGTGTGTTGAAACTGATGGCCAAGGTGATCCACCGCCTATGGAAAGACGGCAACAACGATCTACTGATCTTGCCGGGTAGCCTACCGCTTTACGAGGCCGATACCCGCAATGACATCATTTATTATCTGCCACCGGGTTGGGACCCGGTGCTGGAACGCGACATCGACGGCGAACGCGCCGAGACGACCGACATTGAAAACCGCGATACCCGGCTGGGCAGTGTCCAGGCATGCCGACGCATTGCCAGGACTATTTTCTTAGGCAGTGCGCCGACCACGGCGAACCAAATGGTCAGGGGTTTAGAACAAGAACGGGTGATTCTGGGCAGCGTCCAACCGGGCCAGCAAATCGGCTTGTACAAGGATGCGCTGCGCCGCTTGGGCGACCGCCTGCATTATCTCAACAGTGCCAACAACCGCTACTGGTTCGACACCCGGCCCAACCTTCGCCGCGAGATGGAAGAGCGCAAGCGGCGATTTAAGGACAAGGAAGACTTGTTTCCCGTCATCCGCGACCGTTTGCAAACCATCTTGGGAGCGCGGGCCTCTGGCCCGCATGCAGGCGGGACGCCTGCGTTCCCAGCTTTCGGCGGCATCCATGTCTTCACCGCCAGTGGCGATGTGCCTGACGATTGGTCATTGCGCCTGGTTGTGCTGCCCCCGGATGCAGCCTACAGCAAAAGCGGGCAACGATTGGGCATTGACCGGGCCACGGAAATCCTCAAAAACCGGGGCGACCAACCGCGCCAGAAGCAGAACCGCCTGCTATTCCTGGCGGCTGACTATGACACCGTCAACCGATTAAAAGATCAGGTGCGTTCGTTGCTGGCGTGGCAGTCTATTGTGTCCGACATCAAGGAAATGAAGCTTAATCTCGACCAGTTCCAGGCGCGTCAGGCCAGCAGGAGCCTAGACGATGCCCAAGCCGCCTTGCAACGGATGGTCCGCGAGACCTACCGATGGCTACTGGCCCCCATGCAGGAAATCCGCCCCGGCAAAGCCCCCGAACTGCAATGGGAAGCTTTCCAGCTTAACGCGGGCGCAAGCGTCCTGTCCCAGGAAATCGAACGCACACTGAAAGACAACGAACTCCTGATCAACGAATGGGCACCCATCCATTTGGTCAAGCTGTTGAGGTCATGGTTCTGGAAGGACGATGCCAAAGAAATCAAAGCGGGGGAAGTCTGGCGTGCGACTTGTTGCTACCTTTACCTGCCCCGACTCAAAAGTGATGGCGTATTTCGGGATTGCATTGCCGCCGGTGCGTCAAGCCGAGACTACTTCGGCCTTGCTTATGCCAGGGAAGAAGGAAAGTACCTAGGCTTCAGTTTCGGCCAGGCGACCATCCCGATTTTGGATGATTCCCTATTGCTGATCGAACCGGCGACCGCCACCGCCTACGCAGAAGCCCAGCGCGAGGCGGAAGAAGCGGCGCGTTTGAAGTCGAAAGAAACGCCTGCCAAAAAGCAAGACGAAGAATCGCCCGGAGTTCAGTATCCCGCAAAGCCCCCCTATGAAGCTGGCGGCGTGACACCGCCACCACAGAGGCCCAAGCGGAATTTTTACGCCAGCATTGAACTTGACCCGATTCAATCCAAAAAACAGTTTGCCGACCTTGTCGACGAAGTGGTCATGCAATTCACCTCCCGCCAAGGCGTGAAGGTGAAAATCGCCATCGAGATTCAAGCAGAATCCGATGCAGGCTTTGACGACGGATTGCAGCGGGCAGTTAAGGAAAACTGCAATGTGCTGAAGTTCAAGAGCGCTGAGTTTGATGCGGGGGATTGATGCCTACCAAATACTTCCTGTACTCGTACCCCAAAGGCGGCTTTATCCATCCATTGAATTGTATTGATTGAAAAACATCCTCATTCACCATGGCTGATTTCAAGTTGAGCTTACAGGATTGCATGACAAAGCAAGGGCTGATTGATGACAGTGTGCTTTCGTGCATGAAAACAGGCATCAAACCAAGTGAAATCGAACCAGCAGCCAAGGCAAACGGAGCCATCATCCACGAAAATCAAGGCGTGGCTTCTCAATCACAACCACGACAACCGGGGTTTATTGAAAGACTGATTGCGCCTTCTCAAGATGCCATGCGGTATGCGCAGTCCATGTCAGACAAGCTGCAAGACACCCCGGCATGCGCTCTTTTTCGGGAAACCATACTTGAAGCGGGGAAAGGTTCCCGATACCAAGGAAGCACCCTGAATAAAATGTAAATATTCGGCCAACCCGTCTCCGAAAATTACCGGATCAGCCTATTTTTGAAGCTTTTCCTTAGGGATACAGCCATACGTCCTTGATGATGAGTCGGAAGGTCGTCGTTTCTGGGTCGCAATCAGGCTGGTTACCCGGTCGAGGTTAGATTCGAAGCTACGGGCATGTTGAAGCCACACGGAACACAGTAGGAAATATGGCAATGGTGGAAAAAGTTTAGATCGGCACTCTACCAGCAATTCCCGGTCTCGATACTAAAGTTAGGCGCAGACGCGGCTAACTTTAGTATCGAGACCGGGAATTGCTGGCTAAAATTTAACATTTTTAAAATCATAATCAAAGCCTTTTTTATTTTGTGATGAGTGCAATTAGTCAAAAATAGGTTCGGAATTTGGCGCTTGCTGGATTGGAGCCCTGTTCATAAAATTAGCCCAAAGAAGCATACTATCCACACCCATGCCACCATCAACGCCAGCCAATAACCCGATGCCGCGCCGAACCAAGGGCGGCGTTGCACCAGCAACGCACTGATGTCATCGTAACTGCCATTGCGTTGGGCGGTTTCCACGAGATTCTGACACAGTGCTTTTAAGCCCATGCCTTCATGCAGTCCAGAGCCGACTAAGTGTGCCAAATCGGCATCCTCGACGAATTTATGCAAGCCGTCCGAACACAGCAGCAAGCATTCGCGTTCTGCCAACTTCACCCGCAACACCGGGGGTTCGCCCACCACGCCCACGCCGGCCATGCAAGCCGGGTCGTGGGGGCTGCCGCCGGGGGGCGGGTTGCGGTTCAGGTTGGCGTAGGTTTGGTCCTGCGTCAATTGTTCGATGCGCCAGCCTTTGCCAAGCCAACGGGGGCGCAGGCGGTAGGCGCGGCAATCGCCGATATTGCTTAGATGAATTTTGCTTGGCGAAAGAAACCAAGCGGCAACCAAGGTGGACGCGCCGCGCTGGTTGCCACGGCGGGCAATGGCTGCGCTTACCACTTTATCCCCCTGTTTCAGCCATTCGGCCAGTCGGGCAGGCTTGCGGTAGACTGCCGGTGGTGCCGATGCGCAGTGCTGGGCCAAGGCATGGCTGGCGACTTCGCCATGCGCACCGCCGCCCACGCCGTCGGCCACAACGCAGCAGACTGGCGCATCGGCAGAGGGAGAATGCAAACAGCAATCTTCGTTCACTGCATGGGAGTTTCCCCTTGCCGAAGCGAAGGCGCTATACAAGCCGCCGCGCCATTGCTGTTCTGTCCAGCGGGTCCAAGGCATTGCCAGAGCCATCGATTCGGTTGGGGTGGGGATGCTATTCATGGTTGCCCCCCAGGCCGTTTGAGAAGGATGCTAACCGGTGGGGCGTTTTTCCATTTCGGGGCGAGGGTGATTTCTTCGCCGAAAGGCCAGAAGAATCGTTCACCTTGCAAGACTCCTCCAAGCGCGGTGCCATTTTTGGCGTTGGCTTCGTTCAACACCTCCGCGCCTTGGTCGTTGAATGATTCAATGACTAGGTGTAGTCCTGACACGCCGGCATGGGCAGGCGGGGTCACATAGCCGCTGCCCGCGCCGCGTCCGATGCTAAACGGCAAGCGCAACACATCAATGTGGGGGTTGCCGGTGGCATCCTGCGCCGACAACACCGCCAGCAGGGCTTGCATGTCCGAGGCGATGGGCGTGTGGGTGTTGAGCGGGGTCGGCTGGGATATGGGGGTTGTTTCGGCGAGAATGTCCAGTTCGATTTCTGGATAGTCCTTGACTTCGCCTTGGCCTTTGCCGAGCTTGATCTGGTGCTTGCCCAAGCTCAAGGGCTTGCTCTGCTGGTGTAGCCTAACCCCGTCAATCCAAGTGCCGTTTTTGGAATGGTCTTCCAATTCGACTCGTCCGCCGCGCCAGTGCAGGGTGCAGTGTCCGGCAGAAGCGAAGGTTCCTTCTACTGTGATCTCGCTTTGTCGACCGAGCTTGACGGGATAGGTTTCGCGGCGGATGTCGTCATGTTGCCCTTGACTATCCCGTATGCGCAAGACCACGGCACTGCCTCGCACAATGGCTGTGGAATGCGAGGATGCATCCAGGGCTTGCACCCATTTGCTCCACAAGCGCACTTGGTAAACCGCCGGGGTGCCTTGGTTGAGTATTTGCGAATGCAGGTCGAGTCCGGTGGTAGACGGCATATCGGCACTGCTAAACACCCCGGCTAGGCAATCCAGCCTCACGGTCGCGTTGGACCCAAAGAACTTCCGCACCCATTGCTGCCGGGCCGCTGGGTTGAATTCTTTGCAGAACGCATCAAGCAAGGCTTGCCCTTCATCCGTTGTTGCCTCGATTTCGACATAATACAATTCCAGGCTATCGTTCTCGGCCAGTTCGCGGTGTTCCGGGATTTCATGGCGCACCAGATGTTCCAGCTTGCTTTCCACGGCGTTGCGTAGGGACGCGTATTTAGGCAACAATGGCCCGTGTTTAGGCTCTTCTGGCGGGGTGGCACTCTCGTACTGAGTGTCGGGAGGGGATATTATTTTGTCTATCCACCCCACCAAACGGAAGCACAAATCGGAAAAGGACATGAGTTACCTCTCAATTTCAATGTCAATACGGTGGAAAGGCTGGCTGTGGGTGGTGAAGAACCCTTGCTGCGGTTGTTGGCAACGCGGAATGCCTTCTAGCCATTGGCAAAATTGCTTGACTGGCGGCGAAGTCAGCGAATCCACCGGCACGTTTGTCTTGGATATTGTCACACTGACCCGCATCTGCCGGTAGTCCCCACCCGCAGCCAGCCGGGCCAGTTCGACAAAATCTTTCATTTCCACTAGCACGGAGGGCCAGGGCGATGCGAATTGGCGATTTAAGTTCATGGCTTGGCCTTCTTTTTAGTGGCTTGCGGCAAGGCTTGCACCGGTGGATGCATGGTCTTGATGATCCTCAGTGCCAACTCGGCGCTCAAATTCACGTCGCGGTCGCCGGGTGCTTGCACCAGTCCGCTATTTTTGCGCCAGTTGCGTTCGCTCAACACGGCGATGGCTTTGTCGTAAGGGGCGTTGGGTTCCGCACTCGTCTTGAAGGCTGCGACATACCATTTATAAGGCATCAGATTGCACTCGGTCTTCGGCTTCCCGTCGTTGGCGTAACAGTGCTTGCGAATCTCGGGCAACGCGTCGTCGTCGAAGCGGAACGGCGGGGTGCCGGTCTTGCCCGCAATCCAGTCCATGGACTCACAAACTGCTGCCTTGCCAAACACATTCATGCAGGCACTATGGGCGGTGCCGCCGGATTGATGGTTGCCCATGCCTTGCAACACCAGTTTAGCCAGTGCCGGGTCAATAGCTTGTGAACCTTCACTGGACGTAATGGCAATGGGTTCCGCCACGGCGTAGCGCTGCACTGCCAAGGCTATGGGCAGGCCCTTGGCATCGCCGACATGGTCCACCAAGTGCGGGAATGCCTGCGCTTCTGCGCCGTTCGCGGCGGCGGCCAGACGGGACATCATGCCCGCCACCGCCAATGGGATGACCCGCGCCTCGCCCTGCCCCCAGCCTTCGTTGACCAGTTTGCCAGCCGCCCCGCCCCGGCAGCGCCGCCAGCGTTTGTGGGTGGCCTCGCATTCCGGGCAATAATCCCCCCGGCTGCATGCCTTGGCGAAGTTTTCGTCAAAGCGGAAGGTCTGAATCAGGTGGAAACCACCGGCGTTGTTTTCAGTGTCTTCCTTGGCCCAATCATCCACGGGCGTGTTCACGGCTTCTTCCGGTTCCGGCGGTTCGGTGAAGAACCGCCCATAAAGCAAATCCAAACCGATGGGATGGGTTCCTTCCATAGGCCAGCGGCCCGAAGGCCGTCCGAACAGCACATCCAACCGGGCGCAGTCTGCCGAGCCTTCCTTGGAACAGCCTAAGTTCCAGCCTAGGGCGTTGGCAACCTCTTGGGTTTTTTGTGGACGGTGGCAATCTTGCCATTGCCAAGGTGGGCGTGGCGCGGTGTCCCCGCAAAACAAGCGGTCTAGGAAGTCCTCGGATTTGGAGGTTTTCAGGTCTAACCACAAGTCTTGCAAGGCGGGTCCGTTGCGGTAGGCCGGATTGTCCATTAGAAAGGCCAAAGCCATGATGGGTTTCACCGTCGAGGCCGGCATTGCGTCCACATACAAGGCGTGATTATACAACCGGTCGGTGTCGAAGCGTGGGCGGAACGGGGCATCCGGGCATTCTTTGCCATGGACCATGCCGCTGTGGTCTTGCTTATAACACGCTGTGTGGGCGCTGCCCAAGGCTTCAATCCTGCCGCTGGCGACATCGACCACCGCCACTGCCGCCATGCGCATGGCGGCATTTTCGTACATCTCCGCTGCCATTGTTTGCAACGAGTCTCTTGCGTCTAACCCCAGCCCGTCACAAACGGCGCGGTCGCCGGTGTAGCAATGTGCCCAGCGTTGCGCCAAGGCTTGCATCGCGGGATTGATGGTGAGGAAGACATTGAATCCGACATCAATCTCGTGGTCGTGCAAGCGGATGCGATTGGGTCCGTGGGGGGAAGGGTTTGAGGTCGATTCCAGTGGTGACTTGTCCGGTTCCCCCCTTTGCAAAAGGGGGGTTAGGGGGGATTTGCCCCCGTTCGCAATGATCGTTTGGGCATTCAATCCCCCTTGACCCTCTTTTATAAAGGGGGGTAAACTTTCCTTTGTTTCAACCGCTTCGGGCAGGCGGGTGTACTCTTGGTAGGCTGCCCCGGTTGGCGAACGGACGCGGTCAAGCCCACTCAATAGCAGACCCAAATCATCGGGTATCCCCCATGCGGGGTCGTCCTTGCCTTTTTCCTGTCCTTCCGGTTTTCGGCTGATTCCTGCCACTAGGGGTTTGGCCATGTCCACTCTCATTGGCTCGGCCATGTCTGGGCAAATGTCTTTGCTATTGCGGCGCTCGTCCAGATACAGCCAGCCAGACCCAGAGGCCGGATGCAGGTAGATGCAACCGTCCGCCCCGCGCCACGGGTTGTCTTGCCGAAAAACGCTGTCCGGCACTTGCATAGCCGTACTGGCCTTGGCCCGCCGCAGCCCCGGCCAATCCAACTTTTCCAGCCGTTGGCCCTGCGCCAGCCAATGTGCAGCCTTGATCGCCTCGTCGGCCTGGACGGAACTTTCAGCCGGTTGCCAGCGTTCCAGATTGAAGTGTAGCGGCTTGCCGGACAGGCTTAAGGCTTTCAACTTGGCGTTGAGTTTTTGTAGGTCCGCCGCCAAACCGTCCAAGGTTTCCGCGTCAAGCAGGGGAAACTTGTCGCGTAGCGACGGGGCCGTGAGGGCGGGATAAACTTTGCCTGGAACGGCAAACTCAATCGCCTGCTCAAAAGTTTTCAACGCGGCGAGGCGGTGCGGGTCGAGGTAGGTGTCTTCGACTTTTTTGCCGAATTTCGCGCTGCCGATCCAAAACGACGCGCCTAGCGCGAGGGCTAGGCCCAACAGCATCCAATGGGCCGAGCGGAAGATGGATATTTTGCGGCGTGAGTTCATCAGTGCCTCCGATGCAAATGTAGGGACAGGCCGAGGAATAGCGCATTGCCCAACAACGACCATGCGCCATAACTCAAAAAGGGGAAGGTGATGCCGGTCAAGGGGAGCCAGCCCCGGTTGCCTGCCACCGTGACTGCCATCTGGACCAAGCTCAGTCCGACCCAGCACAGCGTCATCCAGCTTAGCCAGGCTTGGTCCAAGCCTGCCGATGCGACTTTGCCCGAAGTCGCCGCCGGATGGGAACGGGCCAGCCGCCACAGCCAGAACACGAACAAGGCCAGCAACACCCAACTGGCATTGCCAAACACGCCAATCAACGCGGTGACGATGTAATCGCTTTGAATCTGCGGGGGCACGCCGAGGCAAGCACCGCTAGCTTCGCCACACCAAGGCGAAAAGCCCAAGCCAAACCCGCCGTTGTCCAAGGCCGCCTCCTGAAACCAGAGAATATGCGCGATTTGGTCATTGCTGGCTAGAAATGGGTGCAGTGCGCTTTCCAAGCGTTCGCCTATCCTCACACTGACTTGTCCGCCAAATTTCAGCAACAAATAAGTCACCGACCAAACATAACCCGCGATGGCTAACATCCCCAAGCCCAACCCCGGCGCTTCGCCCCACAACCCGGCTTGCCACCGCGCGACCAGCAAACCGAAAAACAAGGCCCCGCCATACAAGACCACCAGCAGTGGGCCGAAGTCATCCGTCCACACCAAACCCATAGCGACGAAGCCGAGCAATATCAGCAAAGGCAGCGCCAGTTTCACGCGTAGGCCGAGCAAGGTCAAACGTAAAGTGAGCAGGCTCTTTTTCCACCAAGCTTTATTTTGCTCCAGTGACAGGCTAGTCGAGGCCAGGGCTTCCGCTCGCGCCAATAGGAACCAAGCCAGCCCGGACAGCAGCATGAAGCGGAAAATCTCCGAGGTGTTTTGCCGATGCCCACTGAAGAAAACCTTGATGAATACCAATAGGCCGACCGCCAGCACGAGTCCAAAGCCCCAACCGATCAAGGTCCGCCTGATCCGCCCTGCCGCCAACAACGGCAACAAAGTCCACAGGCTCAAACCCAAACGGGCCAAGGGAATGCTTAAGATCGGCAACACGGAGGCCAACATAAAGGCGAGGAACACATAGGCTTGTTGGTACAGGGCTTGGAAACGGTTTTCGGGATAGGCATGGGTGGATAGGTCTGCCAATAGCATCCAGCCTAAACCCACAAACAGCACGAAGCCCGGATAGGCACAGCGCGATGCAATGTTCACTGGGTTGTCGATGGGTTTCATCCGCACCGACCCTAGCAAGACCGCAGAGCCGACTAGCCAAGCCACCGGCCACCAACCGCCGAGCAGGCTCCCCAGCCATTCCAAATGCGGCCTAGTCAGCGCGTAAGCCAATGCCCACAGCAGTAAGGAAACTGCCAGCCGCCGACTGGGGTGCTGCATTATTGCTGAATGATGCGCCACAGTTCCATCCCCCATTGGCGAAAAGGGTAGGGGCGGGTTCCGAACCCGCCCGTACGGACGGTCCAAATCAAGGTTTTTTGCCGTCTTTGACCGCCCCAGATGCAACACAGCCAGCCCAGTCAAAGACCAAACCAGCAGGTAACGCCACAGCTTGGGGAACATAGCCAAAGTTGCTTCTGCCTTGGCGGCATTGGACTGGCTGGCATGGGCTTGATGCAGAGTGGTCGCGGCAGCTTGGGCAGCTTCCAAAGGCGAGGTTTGCCCTTTGGGCTGGACGGAATCTTGGCAGCGATCCGCCTTCTCGGTGGCGTTCCAGTCTTGACCAGAAGAAAACGCCCCCTCCGGTAAAGCTTTTCTATTGCCATCCAACACCGCCGCCAAACCTACCAAGGCCAGTACAGCCCCGGCATCGTCCCTCAGTGCGGTCGAATTAAGCCCCTCTCCATCCGGCAATGCTGTTGAATTAACCGTGGGAGCGGTTTTTAACCGCGATTGGGTGTCGGATCGTTCGCGGTTAAAAACCGCTCCCACATGGGATTCTGGTTGAATGTTGGCGGGGTTCTTAGTTTTAACCGCATTGACATTACCCCCTGACTGCACGGCCTGACGCGACAGAAAGGCAAAAGCGCATTCAAAAGGTCGGGAATAAGCCGAGCCATGGCGGAGATTTAACCGGTAAGCTTCGCGGTAAGCCTGGGTTTTTTGCTTCCATTGTTCCGACTCGGTTTGTTCGTCATCGTCCACGAAACCCTCTTGCGCCTTGACCCGCCAAGCGTCCCGTTCGCGCTCGATAGTTTCCATGGGTTGGTAAAAACTCCGCGCCCAAGCGGCATGGGCGGTTTGCATCTGGGTCAAAACCTCGCCCAGCCGCGCCCGCGTATCGGCGTCCATGGGCTGCGCTGACGGCTGGACGGCAGCGGATGCTCCGGGCCGCATCGCCCGCCACCTTGCCCAGCCGGTGGGCTTGCGGTATTCGTCGCACAGTTTGCCATCCCTGCCTGATAACCAAGTATGAAACTGCCCACACACCAGAAGCAACCAATCCGCCCGCCTCGCCTCCGCTAATGTCTCAAGCCTCAACTCGCCGTCGCGTTGATAACGCCCGTCCGCGTTCGCCAACCACTCCGCCCCGCCTAGTCCGCGTCCCAGACTAGCCAGCCATGCCAAAGCCAGCAGGGTCAACAACAACTCCACGCCGCCACGCCCGATCCGCACCCTACCCATCACAGCCTCCTGATAGATTATTGATTGATGTTACACACAGGCCCCTGTGCTGTTATCGGCAAAGGTTTGCCGACTGATGGCGATTCGTTTTGGAGTGTCAAGGCTTGCCTTGACAGGCAAAGCGAGCTTTGCCACTCCGTGCGTAACATCAATTATTGATTAACCGCAACCGACTGCAAAACTCAGCGCCAAGCCGCCGGAACCAAGCCGGTTTGGCTTTCTATTCGGGATAAAATCCATAAAAAAGTTACCATTCACTCTTC
This sequence comes from Candidatus Methylumidiphilus alinenensis, assembly GCA_003242955.1. Lineage (GTDB taxonomy): Bacteria > Pseudomonadota > Gammaproteobacteria > Methylococcales > Methylococcaceae > Methylumidiphilus > Methylumidiphilus alinenensis. The sequence goes on along the minus strand of QJPH01000527.1, from coordinate 4,504 downwards.
CCTGCCTTATTTTGCACAATTAATGTAAAATTGAAACTGAAACTTTCAATTTGTATCAAAACCGTCCATGATCCCCCGCACCGCCGCACAGACTGCACAACGCCTTGCCCAAGGTTTCCCGATTGTCGCCATCACCGGTCCACGCCAAGCGGGCAAGACGACCTTGGCGCGGGCGGTGTTTGCCGATAAACCTTATGTCAGCCTGGAAGATCCGGAAGAGCAGGAATTTGCCGCCGCCGACCCGCGCCGCTTCCTTGCCCGTTTTGCCGAGGGCGCGGTCATCGACGAGGCGCAGCGCTGCCCGGAGTTGTTCTCCTATCTGCAAACGCAAGTGGACTTGCGCGGGTGCATGGGCGAGTTCATCCTGACAGGCTCACAACAGTTCGGTTTGTTGTCCGGCATCACCCAATCCTTAGCCGGACGGGTGGGCTTGATCCAATTGCTGCCGTTTTCGTTGACGGAGTTGCAAGGCGCGGGGTTCTTGCCGACAGATTTGGACACGCTGCTGTTCCAAGGTGCTTATCCGCCCTTGTATGATCGCCCCATCAGCCCGAATGACTGGCTACCCAATTATGTAATGACCTATCTGGAGCGCGACGTGCGGCAACTGCTGGCGGTGCGCGACTTGGCGCTGTTGCAGCGTTTCCTCAAGCTATGTGCGGCTCGCACAGGTCAATTGCTGAACCTGTCTTCGTTGGCGGTCGATTGCGGGATTTCCCATGTCACCGCCCGACAATGGCTGACGGTATTGGAGGCCGGATACATCGTTTTTCTGCTGCGCCCTTATCACCGCAATTTCGGCAAACGGCTGGTCAAAACCCCCAAGCTGTATTTCTTAGATACCGGGCTTGCGGCGCACTTGCTCGGCATCCGCGATGCCGCGACACTTGCCACTCATGCCCAGCGCGGCGCATTGTTTGAAACTCTAGTGGTGTCTGACTATGTCAAACGCGCTTTCCACATCGGCCAGCCTGCCGACCTGTATTTTTGGCGCGACAGCACCGGGCATGAAGTGGACCTGCTACTGGAACAAGGCGGCAAGCTGCAAGCGATGGAAATCAAATCCGGTGCAACCTTGGCCCCGGACTGGTTCCAGGCTTTGCGCCGTTGGCAGGCGTTTGCGGGTGGGGAAGCCATCAGCCCTCAATTGATCTACGGCGGGGATGCGGCTTATCAGCGCGAAGGCGTGCAGGTTTTGGGGTGGAGGGAACTGGCTAAGTTGCATCACTAACAATAATAACTTAAGCTTAAGTTTATGAAAGCACGTTTATTGCTGGATACCAAAACCGTTCTGAGCGATGGGCGTATCATCCAGCGGAAAATTTGGCACTTGCCCGAGAAAAACGATGACTCTGTTCATGGTTTCAAATATAGCCTCTATTGTGGCTTAAATGGGAAAACCATCGTCCGTTACGACAACGAAAAAGGCAAAGGCGACCATCGGCACATTGGCCCTTACGAAACAGAAATGCCTTATTCATTTGTATCCTTGGCAAAGCTGCTTACTGACTTTGCAAAAGATATTGAAACGCTATCAGGAACCATTGAATGAAACGCATTGAAATCGGAGTCATTGATCCACAAGCCGAACAGTCCGCGCTACTGGCATGGGCGGAACGGGCTGATTCAGGCGAATGGCTCCCAGATGGGAAAGCAACCCTTAATTTTACCTCATTCCGCCAATTACATGACACATTGACAAGCAAACGCATGGATCTGTTATGGTTTGTAGCCCATCACGAGGGTTTGGATGAACCTCAAATTGCCAGTCAAGCTCAAGATAAATACCCCAACTTAAAAGAAGACATCAACTTATTAACCGAATTGGGCCTGTTGGAGTCAAAGGGAGGCAAACTGTACACGCCTTTTGACGAGATTGTGATGCACTTCCCATTGCGCGAGGCGGCATAGGTCCGTAAACCCGAATGGGAACTTGGACACGGGCAATTTTAATTCGTGGGAGTGCTCTTTAACAGTGCCTGACGGGTTTTGCAATCCCGTTCGCAAGGTTTCGTGCCTTGGCGATGGCTTCAGGCTTGCACAAAACGCAAGCAGCGGGGTTACAAACCCCGCCGCGCCGTGCAATTCTCTTTTTGGCTCAAAGCCCCGTCATTTCGGCAGGGATGACGAAATCCGGGCCAAGGACGGTAACACGCCACCCGATTAAGCCCTTTATAAACGTCTAGATTGCCATCCCTGGTCGCTGGATTGCGGCATCCCTGCCAAAATGACGGCTTTTCTGGCTTGGCTGCCATGAAAATACGGATAACATCCCTGGGAGGGATGTTATCCGTGGGTTGCCGTATGGCAACTCATCGTCAGGGTGTCGATACGCATCGACATGAATGTTGGGCTTGTGTATGACGACAAGCGATAGGGCCAAAAAAAATCGCCGGCTTTGCCGGTAAAGGTAAAAAGAAAAAAAGAATAAGGAAAAAGAGCAAAGCATAAAGGAAATTAGTCCTGGGCGAGACGGAAGCCGTAGTAGACGCCCCGCTTAGTTGGAACGTCCCCGTTGCGGACGGCGGAGCGCAGGGCCCGCGGTTCGATGTCCCACGAGCCGCCCCGCACCGCCCGGCGGTCATTGGCACTATTTGTGCATATTCTGTCGTTACCATCATATTGATCCGTATAGGCCGAACAGGTCCACTCCCAGACATTGCCGTGCATGTCATATAGCCCCCAGGGATTCGCCGGGTAACTGCCAACCGGCGCGGTCTTTTGCAAATAAACGCCGGTCTTCGCACCGCAGTGATTGTAGTCGTAGTTGCCGTCATAATTGGCCTGCCGCGTGTTGATGCAATCGCCAGTGGAAAACGGCGTGGAGGTTCCGGCCCGCGCCGCATATTCCCACTCCGCTTCGGTGGGTAGGCGGTAAGCCTTGCCGGTCTTGGCATTGAGCTTTTCGATGAACATTTGAATGTCGTCAAAGCTGACTGTTTCCACCGGGCAGTTATCGCCGCATTGCTTGAAATTGGACGGGTTGGAACCCATCACCGCTTGCCATTGGCCTTGGGTGACTTCGTATTGGCCGATGCTGAATGCCTTGATTTTCACCCGGTGGCGGGGTTGTTCGTCACTCCCAGCCTCCGCTTCACCCGGTGCCGCGCCCATCATGAACTCGCCCGCCGGTAGCCGGACCATCTCCGGGCAGGCTGGGCAATCGCGGAAGTGGTTAGGCTGGGGACGATCCAAATCCGTAGGGGCAGGTTCCAAACCTGCCAGTGCGACGGGTTTAGAAACCTCAGCGGTGAGTTTAGAACCCACAAGGGCGGGTTTGGAACCCGCCCCTACCAGACGTTTTAAATTGTTACGCGCCAACCCGGCATGTAACCCTTCGGGAAATTGCTGCAAATAGGCTTGAAAGTCTTCCTGGTCTTGGCTGTTTTTGATATCGTTCCAAAAACCCAGTTCGACCGTCGCCGGGTCGGTTGTGGTGGGTTTGGGTTCGGGAGCGGCCTCGGTGAAATAAAAATCCACCAAGGTCTGCCCCTCTGGATAAGGGTGCTGCGGTTTGGGTTTGTCTTGGGTGGCGGCCATGACGGCACGGGACACTTGCTTGAAAACATCCTCCACTTTGAGTCTAGGGCGATCCAATGCCCGCAGTAGGTGTTGGGTGAACAGACCGTTGCGGCCCTTCCCGTCGTCGGCTTCTTCGCCAGGGCTGGCGGCAAACCACAGCAAAGTCTGGTTGGGTACGTCGGGCATACGCGCAAGGCCCCGCTGTGCGGAACGCCCACTGCCGGGGTAAGGGTTGTCGCGGCAGGCATCGAAGATGGCGAGCTTGAGTCCGTTTTGCACCGGATCAAGGGCGTTGATGACGCGCTTGATATCCAAGCCCTCATATTCCAAGTCTTTATCTTGGTTGATCTCTGCCTTTAAGGGAATAAGGTAATTGTGGCCCTCGAATTGCGCCCCATGACCGGCGTAATAAAAAACCGCGTCGTCTCCGGGGCTTAGGCCGCTACGGAAGTTTTCCAATTGTTGTAACAAGACTTTTCTGTTGGCATCCTTGACCAAGATTACCTTGAAGCCTAGGCTGGTCAACTTGGATTCCATGTCTTCGGCATCATTCAAAGGGTTCAGCAGACGCTTTTCCGCATAGGCCGAGTTGCCGATAACCATGGCCTTGCGCTCCGCCCAAACGTCACCCACCCCAAAGGCCAACAGAAATGCCAAAGCGATCAGCCCGTGCCTTTGACAGTGCAAACCCATGCCTCCCCCTTAAATGCAATTATGATTGAGTGATTTTTCGGCCCTATCTTATCAAGAAAGCAGGCCAAAAAACGTCCGTTCGTTCCTTTAGTCACTTAAGATTTTGCTAAGGTTTAACCACCCCTACCTGCCATAGACGCAAGGTTCGGTCAAACCCGCCGGAGACTAAGGTTTGTCCAGCCGGACCAAAGGCGAGGGCGGTGATGCCGTCGGCATGCCGGGTTTGCGCCAGCAGGCAACCGTTGCGGCTGTCCCAGACGCGCAGATAACCGTCGAGGTCGGCGGAGGC
>QJPH01000220.1 GCA_003242955.1 Candidatus Methylumidiphilus alinenensis | reverse complement strand
CCCCTCGAAAATGGCCGGGGCGAAACTTTCCGCATAAGTCGTCAGAAACCCCCGTAACCTCGACCACGGTGACAGCCCCGGCAGGGTAAACCTCGTCGGCATGTGGGGTGAACAGCAAATCTGCCCCTGATCCTTTGAGCTTGTCCTTATCCTCTTCCGGTGTCCGGGGGTATGCGCCGAAATCCTCACCCGCGCAAAACTGGGTAGGATTGACGAAAATACTCACTACTACACGGCTGGCGAGTTTTCTGGCTTCCTCCACCAGTCGCAGGTGTCCCGCATGAAGATTACCCATCGTGGGTACAAAGGCGAGGGTATCACCGGCACTACGCCAACGATGGACAGTTTCACGTAAGTTGGGTATGGATTCTATGATTTTCATTGCGACAGCGTTTTCAGCATCGGATAGTTACTTGATAGGGCGTATGGTTGCGCTAGATATTTTTTTCAATCAGAAATTGTTTGAATATTAATTTTTAGGTAGTTTTTAAACATGAAAACGCTGTATGTAAGCTAGGTTAGTAAAATTACAGTCTCACGCAGTGCCTTTCCAGCAACACCAGTGGATGCAGCACCTCAATGTGGCCCAATCCCCACAAATTCAATCCCGCACGAAGATGCATCGCGCAGCCGACGTTGGACGTAGCAACATAGTTTGGCGGACAGGCCGTAACACTATCCAATAAGTCTTCCCGCAAGGCTTGCGCCATTTTCGGGTGGTCCACCAAGTAAGTACCCGCCGCGCCACAGCATAAAGACGATTTGGACAGCAGGTCCACCTGAAGCTCTGGAATTCGCCGCAAAAGCGCGGGGGGGTTGCGTTCGGATTTCAGTACATTCTTAAGGGAACAAGGTGAATGGACAAGAACCTTAGCCGACAGAGGTTCGAGGCGCACACTGTCCGGCCACGGATGTTCGGCAAGAAAACAAGAAATATCTCTAATCTTGGCAGCAAACCCTTTTTCAGGATATTCCTTCAACACCGCCCCGCATCCGCTGGCTACAGCGAGAATGGCATCAAAGCCTTTGCAATCAAACGCTTCAAGGTTGCGCAGTTGCATCCGCGCAAAATTGGCACCATCCCCATTGTGTAAAGCCATGCCTCCACAACAGCCTTGATCCGCCGGAACAGTGACACCAACGCCGAGACGATTAAGCAAACGGATGGCGGCGGTGACAGTTTCGGCATCGGCCAGTTCGGCCGTACACCCAAGAAACAGGGCAACGCGGGCGGTTTCCTGACCCAAGGCGGGATGGAAGCCTTGCCATAGTCGATGTTCAAACGGCTCGGGTAGACCGGCGGACAATTCGGACAACCCCGCCGTTTTCATCAGACCTGTTTTGTTCAACACCCTGCGCACCGGGCCGGACCAGCGTTGCAAGCTTGGGCTTTGCAAAGTGTAACCCACGGCTGCGGATTTCAGCTTGACCGCCAACGGTTTAGTGTGCTTATCAGCCGTTGCAGAGCGGAAATCGTCCACCAGCCTGCCGTAGGGTACATTGGCTGGACAGACTGACTCGCAGGAACGGCACAACAAGCAGTTATCCACATGGCCTAGCAGTTTGGGTGTTGCCTCAAGCTGTCCCTCCGCCCAAGCCTGGATCAAAGTCAGCCGTCCACGCGGCGATTCGTTTTCGTCTAGCGTTTTGCCATACGTCGGGCAATGCGGCAGGCACAAGCCACATTTGACGCAGAGTTCGGTGTCGGATAAGGGATTGGTCACAGGATTATTCTATAAATTTTATCGTTCCCTCGCTCCGGAGTCACTGCCGTTAAGTTAAGCCCCGTAGGAGCTGCCTTTAGGCTGCGATAGGTGTCTGGTCGTAGTCTAAAGCACGCTCCTACATCGCGATGTGCCGCTAACTTAATGGCAGTGACGTAGACCGTCGGAACGATAAATCCCATCCAAAGGCCAAGCTGGGGCTTGGCGTTCCTACTGGGAGCGCCAAGCACTAGCTTGGCAAGGTGATTGTTCGTGATTTTGTGGAAAATCATTTCAGTTTTGGTGGTTTCATTATTGGAAATCACCTAACGTCAAACAAATTAACACAGCATATTTATCTATAGCTTATAATGATTTTCACTGACAATTTTTGGTGGTGTCAAACCGGCGTTGACCTTTATTCTAACCCTTGTGATTCCTGATTTGTTATGTTGTAGTTTAGGACTAAATACTTCCCAATCGAGTGTATAATCAACGATCTTATAGCTATTTCCGATGGCCGTAATATTAATTGAGTCATTGCGTATACTGTATTTACGATATCCAGGCAGTCGTTCACAAGCTTTTTGTTTTATATTTCTAAGACCCTCTTTGTCGTAGCTTATATTATCATAAGTCACTATTCCACCGGCATAAAAAGACATTGTGGCCTCTACGTCACAGTTGTTGTCGGCAGCAAAATGTTGCCTGACAATACTTTCAATTTGTGCATCAATTGGGTCTGTCAAAATTGGTTTGACAAGCTGCCTTGGCATCTCCGCTGGAATAACAGTAGGGGCTTGTGCAGGGTTTGTTGGCAATTGGTCAACTTTTTCGTTAGCTAGTTGTACCCGTTTTTCTGCTTCTTCACGCAATTTCTCAGCAATCTCAAGCTTGCGCTGCATATCAAGCTTTTCTTGTTTATGTTCGGCCTCATTTTGTTGCTCAAGTTCGATTAGATGAAAACCGTAAAAGAAAAAACCTGCAACTACGGCATATATGCCTAGCTTTTTCAAATTCAACCGGATATATTCAAAATTAAAAAAAAATGAACCAATAGCCTTATTTGTTTTAGGAAGAATTGCCCCACAAAACCAACAATTCATCCTGTTTTTGTCGTTTTCGTTTGCGCATCTGGAACATTTCATAATATTCCTCAATGGAGTTCAATAATCTCGTAGCCGGACTCACTTTCAGGTTTCCGTTCATGCTGTTGCCCATCCTCTGACTGTACTTGGGTTTTGACGCGGTCATCGTCGAACACCACGAGAATTTGCTTGCTGTCCAAAACCGCTAAGCCTTCCGCCTTATGGGACTTGAACTCTAGCGGACAGGATTCTAAGGGTTTGCCATTCGTCTTGGGCTGCTGGCAGCTTGCGGGATCGACAAGGATAGGCTGGGGACTCGAACCCGTTTTGCCTAAATCTGCTAGGGGCAATGTCCACAAATAGGCACCCAAGCTTTCTGGCGGAGGCTCCTCGGCGTTGACTTCCTCGTAGCTGGTCAGTAAATACAAGCGGTCATGGTATTGATCATACTCAATGCTCGACAATCCTAATGTGTGCTTGTCGGGATGGGCGGACTTGAGTTGGTCCGTGTAATCAGCCACCAGTTTAAAATCATCATGCAATTGTAGCCGCTTGTCGCCGCTAATATGATAACCCGCTTGAATGATTTGGATGACATGATTTGGATTTTTGTAATCTGCGCCGGTTTCGCGCACTCCAAATAGCAGCCTGCCTTGCCCTGAGCCATCCTTTGCCGGTATCGCGGCCAAGCCTTCTATCTTGAAATATTCACTTCCCCCCAGCACTTGCTTAAACTTTTCACGAAGCGACACGGAATCCTTTGCATCCGGGCCTTGACTAGGGGAAATGACCGTTTTGACCGCATGCCAATCCTCCGCAGGCCAAGCCAATAGCGTATTGTAGCCCTCTTGCCCAGGCTTGTATCGGTCGAATCCTGTGGCCGCGACTACCCATTTTCCGTCGGGTGTGACGGTCAGACTTTCCAATTTAGAAGCATTGTTAAAAGCTGGCTCCGCGAAATAGCTTATATGCTTGGTGTCTAGGGCATAAACCGGATGGGCAGTGTTGTTTTCTTGTTGGGAAAGGGAGAGTGAGAAAACCGGAGATTTGCCGTTTCCGGGGATGGGTTTGTCGTTGGTAAAAACAACAGTATTATCCACCCGTACCGCCGCCGACAATTCACAACTGGTTTTGCCTTCTGGGCGGTTCTGTTCTTGGAAACAGCGAATGGTTCCGCTCTGTTTCAAAGTGGCTTGCAACGGCGCGGCACAGCCTGATAGCAACAATGTCAAGGCCACAAACAACCCAAAAGCTTGCCTAAAGGTTTTTTTTATCTGTAAATGGTGCTTGATAGGCATCGGATAATTCTCTAAATAATAGTTACGGCTTAGAAGGTGGGCAAGTATGTTCGTCTTCGCAACGTTTTCTGATATAACCCAGCGGCCAAGCATATAAAGAGTCACGGATGAAAAATAAGTTTTTTTTGCCGAAGTGCATTTCGTCCGAGAAGGTTCTTAGGATTTCTAGCCCGGCAACAAGATTGTCAGGGGTAAATGCTTTGCTCACTTTTTCTATATCTGGATAAGTTTTGCGAAACGGGTTTTCGTCAAAGAATTTTTTTACTGCATCCTCACTCTTGGCCCGGTTATATAAGGTGTCGAAGTATTGCGGATGCATGACCGGGAAAGCCGACTTGCTATAGGGTTGGATGAGCGTCGAGGTTGCCCAGGCAATGCCGCCGATTAAATAGACCCTATCACGGTTGATCAAACCTGGTTTTCTGGACACTTCTTGGTGAATTGCGGGGCGAAGCAGGCGTTTCCTTAACACCGAAGCTGCATTGGCAAACGGGGCGGCTTTCACCGACCAATCGTCGATTTTGTTTTCTTTTTTGTCGAGTTCTTTGTCCACGGCGTTGCTGAAGCTTTTCGTCCCCCATGGCACTGAAACAGGCACAAAAGCCTCATGTCCATCGTTTTTTTCCAGATAGCCGCCTTTGGTGTCTCCGCTGCCTATATCCAGCACGACGGCTTGTTTTTTTCGTCTTTCCCGCCAATTTTCAGGGATTAGATTCAACACCCCGTAAAATCCCAACTCCCCTTCTCTTTCGGGTGTGACGAAATCCATTTCTCCGTGCTTATCGAGGGCCATTTCTAGCTCTTCTTTTAGCTGGTCACGATGGGGCACTAAATTCTTATTGGAGATGCTGCTACTGCCAACCAGATAAATTTGCCTAGGGTCGACCGAATAAGTACCGGTCATGTCATCCATGAATTTCTTCGCGGCCTTTACCGTGTCGGGTATGGACGCTTTGTCGATGGGGTTGACGTTGTACGGGTCATATTGCTTACGGATGCTCTTGCGCACACATTCGGCAAAAGCATCCTCGTCTTTTTGGCAGCCTTCCTCATGTTCTGTCAAAACAAGATCGACTACGATGCCCTTGACTCCCTTGCCGCCGATTTCGATCATGCCAAACAGTTCAGGAAAAACTGGGCGAGTGGAATTTGCCGGGGGTTGCCTGAGTTTGGAGACATCGGAGGAATGGGGGGGATTTCCCGCAGACCTATCCTCGGCTCGGCTACCGTTTCCGTTTTGGGCTGAAGATAAACCGTTCTTGGTTGTGGGTTCATCATGGCCTGCAAAGAAGTACGCCGCAACGAAAAACGCCCCAACAACGAGCAGTGACTTCACGCCGAAAAAGCCCGGCAGTCCGAAGCTTGTGGCTAGGCTGACATTTTCGCTGTTGCAGGCGGGGCAAACCGGAGTTCCGCGATCCAAACAGGTAAAGCGCTTGCGTCCGTCCGCGAAAGCGCATCGGCCAAAATTGCGGCAGAGGTATAGAGCCATCGCTTTGTCTCCCTATTGGCTTTTAGGCAGTTGCCCGACTTGATGAAATTCAATGCTCACGGGCTGAGCTAACTGGATACTAGCGGACTGGCCCGACTCTTGTTTGGAGCGGCTGAGCATGGACTTGACGAAACGCAGCAAGTCCACGGTCTTGTCTTGGGCTTCTTTGCAAACCTCACCCGTTTCGCACGGTTCCACGTCCGACGACCAGCCCTTTAATGTGGCGGCGGGGTCGAACGAATCATCCCTGATCTGTAACTGTTCCTGCAAAGCAATGCTCCATTGTGAGGGAGAACTCTGCCCCCTCGCTTCAAAAAAACCAGAGCCGATTTTAGGGATGGCAATCAACACAATATTCTTACCGCCGGGGTTGGCTTTGAATTCCACGCGATAGCTGCCATTGCGGAAGCCCGTGGGTGTGTCAGTGTATTTCCGCTCCAAGCCGGGCATATCATTGTCTAGTGGATATTCGACACGGATTTCGTTGATCGTTTGAAGTCCCCAGAACAAATTCTCGTGTTCGCCGCGCTTTCCGCAGCGCGTGTCGAAATAGACATGGAACCCTTGGGCTTTAAAGCAAGACTCCGGGTTGATGCTGGCGTCAATGGGATTTTCCAACTCGGCGTGTCTGGCCTTGACGGCACGTTCGGCGGCTTTTTCATAGGCAAGATTGGCGTAGCGTATGCGTGGCTTGAACTTGTCGTCCAAGGAACCTAGGGCTTGCGGACGATGGGCAAACCTAGGGTTGACCGGGTCGATGGTAGCGGAGGCCGGCAGCAATTGGAAGGCAGTGACAGGGATTTTTTTTTCGACCAACTGGGCCAGCACCGGCTTGAGCCAGCGTTCGGCCACTTCCGGCGATCTGGCCCGCCAAAACAGGTAAACCGGCCGGTTGTCAATTTTCAGTGGCAAACTGGCCTTCCCGGCTTCGCGTAAAAAATACTTGCCATCGAAGGCCGAGCGTATGGCGATGATACCCGCCGAGTTGTGCATGTCGGGCAAAGGATGGGCATCGGCTGGGTCCAGAGGCGTAACATCCACTCCAGCCTTGGCTTTTTTATGGTTTTTTGTGCGCTTCTGGCCCAATTGAGCGGTGGCCCGACCTTTGGTCCAATTGACAAAATTATCGACGAAAGCCGATTCGCTAGCCGAACCGCCTTGCTGATTACCCGTGTCAAAAATAAAGTCCGTCACCAACAGAGCCATTCCCGCCGGGTTGTAGGCCGGGGAAAACACATTGCCTATTAGGCTGGCCGTGGCGTGGAAGGTGCAACCGGGCACTGCCTCAGCACCGTTGGTGTTGGCCTGCGAGCTTGGGATGTTGCTGACGATGCGATCCAGTTCCGCCATGGCATTGCCTCGGGAATTGGTCGAGGCGGTGGCGGACTTGCTCAACAAACCAAAGGACACCGGATCGCCGGTGGCTTCGATGGCATCTTGCAAGGCTTTCAATAGCGTCTCATAGGCGGTGGTTTTGTCTTTGGCAAGATACCCGCACATGCTCACGGAATCGTCCAAGACTATGGCGACTGACTCGGCGGCAGCAGAGTGGGAAAGGACTGCGGCAAGGGCCAAAAAAATTGCGTAACTATAATACTGGGGTTTCATGGGTTATGCCCTTGCGGAAGTTTTGAGGATTCCTTTTTGGAGGATTTGGGGGGGTACGTCTTCGTTCCATGCCACATTAGCCGGCTGGGTCAGTTTCGACACGGTTTGATGTTCAAGTCCGCCGTCAAAGTATTTACTGTGTCTGGCGGAATAATTAACCTCCAAGGCCAAAAACAGCAAGCCATGGGTGGGTTGCGGACTGGCCGGGTACAGCAGCAGCAGATAATGCCACATAGCCCCGGAGACTTGCTTGCCAAAAGAGAAATCATAAAACCGGCAAACACCGGGGCAGACATCGAAGATAGCCGCCAGTTTTTCTGAGATGACTGCATTCAAATCCTCGGCGGTGGCTTGGTTGAATTCGGGATCGTTTAAGATGTGCAATATGGCCGTGGCAATTGCCTCGCGCTTTGCCGGTTTGTAGGGGTCTGGACTGGCCGTTTCGGGTGGTGGGGCCGGAATGGGCATAGGCTCTTGGGGTAGTCCTATTTTGGCATTATCCGAATTGTCGCGAAGAGTGGAGGGTTCTGCTTCTGGGGGTTTTTCAAGCTTGGGCGGTTTTGTCTGTTCAGTCCAGACGGGTTCAGTCTGTGGTGTGGCATTTTCTTGGATATTTTTTTGTTTTAGCCGTTTTAGCGATTCCTCGAAATTGTTCCATTTCTCATTAAAAGCTTTGTTGTCTTCTTTAAGGGTTTCAATCTCTTTTTTAAGGGTTTTAATCACTTCTTTAAAGTTTTTTTTGTCTACATTAAAGGTTTCAAACCCTTTATTAAGCATTTCAATTTCTTGTTTAAAGGTATTGTTGTTTTGTTTGAGAATGGTGTTTTCTGTATTAAGTTTTAGTAGCGTTGTATCCAAAGCTTCAATATCTTCGTTTTTTGTCAACTCATTATTATGAATAAGTTGCGGTTCTTGTCGCATTTGCATGCTTTCTTCACCACCAAACTTGCGGCTGAGTAATGAAGGTTTAGATGAACGGCCTTGGTCATCGTTCGGCCCCTGTTTACCGTTCAACTTGGAGTGCGCCGACTCGTCGCCGCCTTTCGAACCACGTAAGCGTTCACCCCCTCCTGGGAGCGCGGGCGTCTCGCCCGCTGAAATGGCGGCCAAGATGGCCTCGCTCCCAGGAAAAGGCAGGGGGGCGTGAACGCTTACCGAACCATCAGGATGTCTGGACTTATTAAAGATTATTTTAAATCGACTAAAAAACAAACTTAAAGCTACTAATAATAACAACAATACAATGGAGATTATCATTCGCATCTCGTACTCATCTAAAGCGGACCAACGGTGTGGATTAGTAGCATTCTGATCCGAAGTTTTAGACTGTACAGCCGGTTTGAAATCCTTTAATCGTCCCAAAGAGGTTTTCAGCGCAACGGCAGCCGCGCTTGCCTTGTAAACTAATTCTTCGTCCCCTTTGCTGATGGGTTTAGTCTCATCCGGTGCAGCATTGTAACTTGCGTTATAGGCTTTTGCCGCATCATTATAAGCCGTTGTTGCTTGGTCTATTAATGCTCGCGTCTTTTCAATCTGGCTTTTGGCCTCTGGCAAACGCCCCCATTGCCGTTCGAACTGATTGACTGTCTCTGTTGCACTCTCAGGGTTTATATCAACACTGAGCTGTTGCAGATTTGCCTCCATCGCCTTAATGGTCAAGGAAGAAGAACCATTGCCAGGTGGCTGAACCGGCCCAGCAGGGACCGCCGCCGATGCTGGTTTGAATTTTCGCAATTCGACCAAAGCAGCTTCCACCGCTTTGGTGTCTGAATCTGCTTGGGTGGCAAGCTCAGCCTCCTGTTCTGAGACTGAATCGTTATCGTTACTGCCTGACCTGCTTTTTACGGTACTGAATACGTCTCTGGCCTGTCCATAAGATAGCTCTGCTATGACAATTTGCTTTCGCAAATCCCCAAGTTGTTGTTGGGCTTCGAGTACACTGCCCAATCGCTGTTCAATCCGCGTGAATTCCGCTTTAGCTTGGGCAAGCCTAGATGCTGGCATTTTATCCCGCATTTCCTTGACGGTCATGCTGTAAGCCGGGCTGGAAAAAAGGGCGCATAACACCAGCATCGCAAAGCCAGTAGGCCACAGTTTCACAAGCTGTAACAAATTGCACTTCATGTGGATTCAGCCTAAGGTGATATCCAATAAAGAACATCCCATCCAAAGGCCAAGCTGGGGCTTGGCGCTCCCAGAAGGAACGCCAAGCTCCAGCTTGGCAAGGTGATTTGTGGAGGAATTGTTGGTGATTTTCGTGGACAATTCATTTCGGTTTTGGTGGATTCATTATTGGAAATCACCTAAGGTGTCATAGGTCATAGACGGTATCAGCAATGATAAAGGCCTTGGTCATCGTTAAGCCCCATGGCTGAGTTTGTGGAGTGCGGCGACTCGTCGCCGCTTTCCGAACCATGCGGCGACGAGTCGCCGCACTCCACATGGGGTGGGCTGAACGATGACCAAGGCCATTATAAAAGTCATTCCACAGTACCGTGGCTGACCACGGTTGGCGGCAAGCTAGTGCCGACTTTAACATGGGCGGGTTCAAGTACACGCTTGACTTTATTGGAAACTTTCCCGCCTTTAAAGTAGTCGATTACCCTAGCAGAGGTATTCACTTCCGAAGCGATGAACAATAAGCCATTTTTCTCCCCACTAGCGTCAGTTTCGGGAAACTCATAGAGTAGATAGAACCACAAATCTTCCTTGGGTTTCCACTCAAGATCATAGGTTTGGCATTTTCCCACCGTTTGTGCGGGAATGTGCTTTTGCAATTGCTCAATAATAGTACCCAGCAAGTAGTAAGGCTTTGTTTCGCCGTCTGGTTGATGCTCTATCGCCTCTAAAATCACTTTTGTGACAGATGCGACGTGTTCTAAGTGGATAAAGCTGACATCACTCGGCGTTTTTTTAAATTGACCGTTCGGGTTATCAGGTTCTGCTTCTGGGGGTTTGTCAAGCTTCGGCGGTTTTATCTGTTCAGCCCTGACGGGTTCAATCTGTGGTGTGGCAATTTCTTGGGTATTTTTTTGTATTAGCTGTGTTAGCAATTCCTTTAAGCTGTCAAATTTCGCGTTAAGGGCTTCTATATCTCTTTTAAAGCTTGTAATCTCATCATTATGAGCTTTGGAAAGGGTTTCAATGTCTTTTTTAAGGGCTTTGTAAAGGTTTTTAAGTTCCCCTTTAAAGGTTTCATTGTCTTCTTTGAGGTGCTTATTGTCTTTGACAAGATATTCTAGCTCTTTATTTAAAGCAAGAATACTTAGTTTTATTTCCGAAAAATTATTAGAAATAATATGCAGATGTTTTTGCATTTGCATGCGTTCTTCACCACCAAACCAGCGGCTAAGGAATGAAGTTTGAGATGGACGGCCTTGATCATCGTTCGACCCCTGTATACCGCCCAACTTGGAGCGCGGCGACCCGTCACTGCCTTTCGAGCCATCAGGATATCTGGGCTTATTATAGGTTATTTTAGATTGACTAAAAAACAACCATAAAGCTACTAATAATAACAACAATACAATGGAGATTATCATTAGCTCCGTGTACCCATCTAAAGCGGACCAACCTAGGTGTGGAACAGTAGCAAACTTATAAGGCTGTACAGCCGGTTTGAAATCCTTTAATCGTCCCAAAGAGGTTTTCAGCGCAACGGCAGCCGCGCTTGCCTTGTTGACTAATTCTTCGTCCCCTTTGCTGATGGGTTTAGTCTCATCCGGTGCAGCATTGTAACTTGCGTTATAGGCTTTTGCCGCATCATTATAAGCCGTTTTTGCTTGGTTTATTAATGCTCGCGTATTTTCAATCTGGCTTTTGGCCTCTGGCAAACTCCCCCATTGCCGTTCGAACTGAATGACTGTCTCTGTTGCACTCTCAGGGTTTATATCAATTTTGAGCTGATTCAGATTTTCCGCCATCGCCTTAATGGTCAAGGAAGAAGAACCATAGCCAGGTGGCTGAACCGGCCCAGCAGGGGCCGCCAGTGTTGTTTTAAATTGTTGTTGCAATTTGGCCAAAGCATTTTCCACCGCTTGGGTGTCTAAATCTGCCTGGTTGGCAAGATTTTTCTCTTCTGAAGTGACGGTCTTATCAGAATTAGCACCTAACCTGCTAATCACGGTACCTAATGCCCCATTGGCCTGTTCATAGGACAGTTTTGCTGTTGAAATTAGATTTCGCAAAGCCACAAGTTTTTGTTGGGCTTCGGGTACACTGTTCAATTGCTGTTCAATCCGATCAAAGTCCGGTTTAGCTGTGACATAAAGCCTAGTGTACGGCACTTTATCCCGCATTTCCCCGACGGTCATACTGTAAGCCGGTGCCACCGAAACTGCGCATAGAATGAGACAGGCCAAGCCGATGAAGAATGCCTGGGCTAGATTGCCCACCAAGCACCGTGCCTGCGCAAACCCGACACGCAGAACCTGCTCTAAAAAACTGCCACACATAGGATTTTCCTAGTCATTGGTTGAATATCTACTGAGGCTAGTCGGCGGGTACAGCTCGCCTGCCTGATTGCTTGTTCTGTTTGCATGGCCCACCACCCAAGGGAAATGTAAATCCTTAACAGATTTTATGCATGATGCCAGACTCAAAACCACGTCGTTCCGGCATGGATCGCCGGAACCTAGGCTCCATGGATGGTATGGATTGGTGGCATCCCTGCAATCTGGATTCCGGCGATCCATGCCGGAATGACGGAATAGAGGATGCATCTTTCTAATCAGGTTAGGTGATTTCCAATAATGAATCCACCAAAACCGAAATGAATTGTCCACTAAAATCACGAACAATACCTCCGCAAATCAGCTTGCCAAGCTGGTGCTTGGCGCTCCCTATGGGAACGCCAAGCACCAGCTTGGCCTTTGGATGGGGTGTTCTTTATTGGATATCACCTTAGTTGTTAATAGCCCTTATACACAACCACAACCTTACCGGTCTATTTCGTTTAGCGGCGCGACGCTGAGCGTCTCTTTCCAGACATGCTCCAAGAACAAGCGCATCGGGCTGAACTTCATCGGCTCGCGGTCACCCGGCACGATCCAAGGTTCGCGTACCGCTTGGTTGATTGCCGCAGCCACTTGTTTGGTGATAAAGGCATCGTCTCTCTTGGCATAACGCTCCCGCAAGACTTCCCGGAAAGGCCATTCACTGAGGCTATCTAGGGACTTGACGGTCAAGGGCTGGCTACGGTCATAGCCTTTGCGGTCAAAGCCCTCCAGAAATTCGTCGGCTGGCTTGACAGTTTCTTGCCCGTCGCTGCCGTGGCAAATCACTTCCAAGCCGGCCAGGGAGGCGTGTGCCTTGGGCGTGGAGAACTGACGGTCCAATGCGTTGAGCTTTAAGGCGCCGACGGCGGTGGCTTCTTTGATTGACGCATCGTGCAAGCCTTCGTAACGGATTTGAATATCCTGCCCCGCACCCAAGGCGACTTTCAGATAGTCGATAAAGGTTTCGATAACGCAGTCAAAATCATGCTCTCGGCTGGGATAGACCAGTTCCGCCAATTTCCAGGCATTGCCGAACAAGGCGATGTTGACCACCCCGGTTTGCCCGTCGGCTTGCAGGTATTTTTGATAGGCAAGTGTCAATAACCGCGTGTACTCGAACAGCCCGTCGAAAAACAGCAGCATGCGTAGTTTGACATCGGGCAGGTACTGTGGGCTGTTGAAATTGTCTTTAAGCTTTTGAAAATGATCGGGGTCGCGCACCAGTATCTTCAAAGCCCTTAAGCAGCGGTTTTCCTCGGCTTGCTGCTGCCCTTCTTTGGCTTCTTCCCAGTGCCATTTCAGAACGTCATTGATGATTTTAGGCTTGGCCAGCAATCGCAGCAAGTCGTGGCCGGCATAGCGGATGCTGTCGGTGATGGAATCGATGCTCTGGTTTTGGTCACGCTTGCCGCTGCCGGAGGAGTAATAAGCCGCGACATCGGTGGTGCCGCCGCCCATGTCCAGCACGATGCAGATGCCGCGCTCGGCGAACAGATTGTAGTCGCTAGACGAGGCGGATAACAGGGCAGCCATCGACTCGCTGACCATGCCGCTGGTGTCTTTCTTGAGGGAAGATCGGCGTTGTTCGGATATCTGGCTGGAAGCGATTTCCTGCAATGCTTCGGCATCCAACGCCCCGTCCCCTTCATAGGCTAAGCCGGTTTCGCCCAGCACGGTTTTCAGCGTGTCCGCCACCACCTTGGTATAGGTCCTGCGCCGGGATAGCAGAAAAGCTTCAGGATAGGTGGCGCGGAACATGTTTAAGCGGCTGTAGCCGCCATGGCGAAGCAAGGCAGCGGCCATGCACAGCATTTGCCGCAGATACGCCTTAATCAGGCCATCTTCCTCCCGCTCGAAATCCGTGCCGCTCAAAGCTCCCGGCCATTTAAAGCTGCCCAGGGTAAATGTTTTGCGAATGTGTTCTTCTAGCGTACCTTCTGCGAACCGCATCGGGATGATGACAAAGGATTTGACCCCGCCGCTCAAGTCACTTGGCTTGGGGGTGGGGTCGCCAATCAGCCTGAACTCGGTGGGCAACACCGAAGGGTCGGCGGTTTGCGGCGAACTGCTATAGCTAGGCAGGAAGAAAGCGGTTTTTATCAAGTCATCTGCCTTGACTGTTGGATTGTTGAACACCGGTTTGCCTAGGGCTTCGGCAGGTTTGGACAAGTCCAAGGGTATGCGTTCGCCATTGGTGGCGGTCACGTACACGCAGGAATGTGAAGTGCCGAAGTCCACGGCCATGTTGAATATCTTCGTTCCCGCTTGCGATGTCGTCAGGCCGAACAAGAATGCCCCTAGTTCGCGGTTATCCTTGGGGATTTCCATCACCAAAAACTCCGGTACGCCGTGTATCTCATGATTATGGGTGAAGCTGCGGTTTGCCGCGCCGATGCGGTCGCCATTTTGGTCTAAGACACTAAAGCCGTAGTTTCTGACTTCGCGCGGGTCGGCGGACACGGATGCCAGAAAATACAATTTCCAGTCTGGCAATTTGAAGTTTGGCCAGATTTCGGTGTGTGTGTAGAATGAATCGATGACCCGGGCCGTGAAAACCCATTCGAACGTGCCATGCTCGCCTAGCGCGAGGCTATAGCGGACAGCCGTCCGGCCTTGCCCATCGGTTGCCATGCCCAGAAACTGGGCGGTGATGCCGGATTTACCGAGGTACTGCGATTTCAACGGCGTATCCGCTGGGCGGTGGCCTGCCCCTAGGGTGACGACGGCCACCTCGGCTACGCAGTATTCGGCGATGAGTTCCCGAATGGAGCTACTCAAGTAAACCAGCGGGACTTGGAAAACACTCTCATTGTGCTGGTCGATCAGGTAAAAACCGCTACCTAGCGGCTCAGTCGCCGATGGCCTTGTGCTTTCTGGCACGAGCCTGCGTAATTCATCCACCAAGGCCCCGACCACGCGATACCACCCTGCCTGTTCAGGGGAGTCTTCGGAATGGGATTTGTCGATTAACTGCTGCAAAAAGTTGAGAAACGCCTTCAACTGACCACCTTCCAAACTGCCATCGCTGTTTGGGGTTTGTTGCGACGGCAGCACCATGCCCAGCGCAGACCACCAGTTGGCTTCTTCTTCCGTCAAGCCAGGCGCGCTGAACCAGCCGCAGGCCGGATGGTTGATGGCAACCGTCCGCTCTTTGCCATCCGCGTCTGCGACCGTGGCATAGACAATGTTGACCCATTCGGCAGTGACGTTGTAGCCAAACAGTTCCGCCTTCAGCGCACCTGAGAGAATCTTGCCCAGCCTGGACAAATCTTTGAAGGGTACGGAATACACAGTCAATCGCTTGGTGAAAATACCCCATAATACCGCTTCCAGTTGCAGTTTGGCACGGGTCCAGACAGGCTGCGGATTGTTGCCATCAAACCCTGCTGTTTGAATCCATGCGTTCAAATGAGCCGCCGCCCATGGGCTGGGTACGTTGTAATGGGTCACCCCGGCCAAGGTCGCCGGATGGGATTCGTTGAACACGGAAACGGGGTCGCCTTGGCGGTTATTGCCATGATCCAGCACCCTAGTCAGGTTGAGTTGTAAAGAGTAGTGATTTCTCAAATTGGACTGGATTTGCAGCGGGACCAGGGCCGAAGCGATTTCGTTGTGACCCAACACCGGCTGATTTTCGTCGATGCGGCCATTGCGGCCCGGCCCACCGCGTTTGATAATCGCGTCCCTTAAAATCTTTTCAATCAACGCCGCCGCCGCATGGAAGGGTTCTTGCTGCCCACCCTCACGCCGCATGTCGATGCTCTGTTGAAAATCTTGGACGATGTTGCTGGCTTGTTCAAAGGCATCGTCGAATAGTTTGATCGCGCCAACCTCGGCATTTCTTTCGCCATTCAATGCGGGGTAGCTGTCCCATATTGCCAACGGGTCGCGGGCCATGCAGGCTGGCGACAACTTGGGCATTTTCTTGGATTGCTCCCAAGCATCTTGCAACCAAGCGATGACCGCCCCCAATTGCACGGCACGGTCAGCCAGGTTAGTCGCCAAACCGCCATAGATTTTGGGTCCGGCATCACGGCTGCGAAAAGGCCCCACGCCTTTTTCGATAATGGCCCCCGGCATGTTGGTGCAGGTATCCGCCAAAGCATTGGCCAGGTTGATGAACTTGTCCGGGCGCTTACGCTTGCTGCCGTCGCTGAGGCGGAAGTCTTGCCTGATATAGTCGGCTATTTTGTTAAGCGTCAGACGCAGGGTTTGGGTTTGGTTTGCCCAGTCGGACAAATCTTGCCGCAAGTACTGGTCTTCGCTGTCTGCAAAAGGCGCGTTGAAACGAAACAAGGGGCTGTCGTGTCCGTCAAGCAGCATGGTGCGCCGGTCGTCTTGGGGAGCGACGAAATATAAGCTATATTGACCGGGTTCTTCGTTTACGGGGATAGGCCGGGTCAGATAGTTTTGAATTTGCGCGGCCAGTATGATGTTAAAGCTATGCGGGTATTCTGGCTGGCCGGTATTGGAATCATCTTTGCGCGGATGCTTTTCGCCGTTGAAGTCGGTGATGAACACATCTAAATCATTGAGAAAAACCCGTGATGTCCCATAAAAGCGCAGACCAGCCGCCGTGTTTTTCCACTGGGTTTCCCATTTGCCCAAAGTATCTTCGTTTTCAGCAAAGGTTTTGCCCAGGTCGCCGGGGCTGAACCACGGCAAGGTTAGAAACACGCCAATCTTGACTTTATTCCTGTCGCTTGCCCATTCGCGTAGTTTCTGAGCGATGACAGGCGCACCGCCCGATCCAGTGCCGCCGAAGGTCGAGCCAACCACCGCCACCCTAGGCGAATCCGAGGATTCCATCGCCTGTTTGAGCAATTTTAAGGAGCGGTCGTCTTCGCCATTATGCAGTTTGTCGAAAATAGCCGTGGCACCGACGTTGGGCCTGGCAAAGAAGCCCTCGGCGATCAGAAGTTCTTGCTCAAGCTTGCCAAACAAGCCATCCAACACTCTTTGTTTGTGTTGGTCATCCTGGCCTGGACGGTTGCCGATGAGGTATTCTGTGAAGGTCTGCTTATTGCCTAAAGCACTATCCGAACGGTAAGGGTAGAGCAAATGAAGCGGGGGTCTGCGACTGGCGGAAAGACCTTCGACCAAGCGGCTGTGCAGCTTTTCGATCTCACCGTACAAGCTGGGTTTGGCCACATTATCCCTAATTAATTCCTTTAGATCGGCATCTAATATGTAAATATCCGGTAGTTTTTCACCCGGCACACCGGCCATGGTCGCATAACGCAGAAAATGCGACACAACGGTTTGCCCACTACCGCCCACGGCAATGATTATACGCTTAGACTTTGACACAATATCCTCTCCTATAATGACTTAACCGAATGCTTCATTTGATGACAAGCTGTTTGTAAAGCAACAGCCCTAATCCATACAATGTCCAAGTCCATAATATCAATAACGTCGCATAAAAAAACTTGACTTCCCCTGTCGTCAGCGGACGGTAGTCTAGAACGCCTTGCTGATAATGCCGGATGAAGAATTTTATGCCTATGGCCTCAACATTTTCTCTGGCCTCTATGCATTCCCCAGGCCGCAAGTTTTTAGGTGCGGCCCATTCGTTGGCTTCGCGCTGTTCGTTCACGACGTTGTCTTTGAAGCAATCCTCGCTGAACCAACCGAAAAAGTTCTTGTTCACCTGCACAGGGAGCACAGCCAAGGCGTAGATCGATAGTAGAGCGACGAAAAGAGGGACAACCGCATCATACGGCAAGAACTTCTTATGCAGAATGTAAAAAGAGGCAAGCGACACGAGACCTGACACAATCACCACCAGATAGAGCCATTTAGAGAAAAACTCCGGGTATTGGGGGTCTGTCGCGGCATCGTCCGGCGCGGCCCACCCAATCCCGAACGCCATGCCAAAAATGGCGATCAATAAAATCATTACCAAAACATTCAACTTTTTCATAAGGGCATCCATAGGGAGTAATCGTACAATCGGCAAATGCAATTTCCACACCAAGGAATCCAGCACCTATGGCAATCGGAAGTACTTAAATGTTTTAGATTATTGCACTAATTTTACGGCTTCGGGTAGAGCCTGAGGAAATGCTGAAAATCATTTAAGATGACAGTCCGTATGGATCGCATCTTAGCCGATTTTGGCTGCTTTGTGGAAGAGTGCAATTTGACTAACAGTGCTCACGCCCCCTGATAGGCTGAATTTAAGCACAGTAGCGCAGACGTTGCCTTTATATTAAACTCTGACGGTACGCACACACCACGGTACTATTGTCGGCAATGGGTTGTCGACCTATGGCGATTTGTTTTGGAGTGTCAAGGCTTGCCTTGGCAGGCAAAGCGAGCTTTGCCACTCCATGCCTAACATCAGTTAAATAAGAATCTTTTTGGCTATCTATAATATTGACCATGAGGAACTGCCTGTGACGGACGATGAATTTGAGCATATAGTCCATACATACCCCTATCCAATTGCTAGTAGTTTCAATCGGTTAGGCACCTTGGATTGCCTAAGACTAGGCCAAAGTCGGCTTACCCTTATTTTTGAAACCGCCGAAGCAGTGAGCCGGTTTCTGGGCTCACTGGTTTTATGTTGCTGCCGTGACCATGCGGAATGCCAATCGCTTAGTCTTTCATCCATATTTAGCAGAAAATTTCCCGAACAGCTTGAAAAGCCAGCATGGGGCTGTTGGATGCAATTCGCCCGCGAGGGCCTAGGCTGGTTGCTAGAAACATCAGTTCCTCCAAATGAGTTAGCGGGTCAGTTGGCGAATTTTTATTTTGAATGTCCTCCGGAAACTGCGCACAGCGAGAGCCACGAAGCCTTGGATCGTCTGCTCAAGACCCGCAATGCTATACAGCATAAGCGGCGGTCTTTAAATTCTGAGGCCCAAATCGCCTCTGCCTGCGAGGAAACCTATGCCGATTTGGTTTTGGTTCTCAGGTCACTTAGTTTCTTGGAGAACTACAACTTAGACTACGTCGATAGTATTAATGTCAAGAAACGACGCCGCCAACTTCCAAAATTCACCCATGGACTGAAACGCATGCGTGGCGACCCAGGGTGCTTCCGCGGAAAAGATGACTCATCAATTAACAATATATTGGAAAACCGCTCCGTGCTTTTCCGGCACAGCCGCAGCGGGGATTACCTCAATCTCGACCCGCTGCTTGTCCACGAGGAAAAAGCGGGCAGTGCAGAGGATTTATTTTTCTTTAATGGCATGAACGGTTCGGCCTCTATTCATTATGCAGCCTGCAAGCAGGGCGGCAATTTCAACAGTTCGACATGCGTCCGCAGAGACGAGCTAGACGAAGAGATGCAAATCTTGCTAAATGTGCTTGCGCCGGCCAAGGAAGCCAGCCATGGCGAATGAAGCCGAAACCCCCAAGTCATCCCCTTTCAAATTCCTCGACCCTTACGGACCCGACGATATCGAGATGTTCTTTGGCCGCGACGAGGATGTCGCCAAACTCTACACCAAGCTCTATGCCTCACCCATCACGGTACTCTATGGCGAGTCCGGCGCGGGCAAAACCTCCTTGATCCAATGCGGCCTGCGCAAAAGAATCCCGCTGTATGACATGTTGTTTGTGTTCGTGCGCGTCGCCAACAATCCGGAAAGTGCCCTTCGACTAGCGCTGTTCAAGGCCGCACCACAAATCCCAGACGACGGACTAGACTTGGGCGATTATCTTCGCCTCGTCATCCGCCGCAGCCGTCAAACCGTGCTGCTGGTGTTTGACCAGTTTGAAGAGTTCCTGCTGTTCCAACGCGACAAGAATATCCGGCATCGCTTCGCCACCCAGTTGGACGGCTGGCTGGAGGAAGGCTTGAACCTGCGCCTACTCTTCGCCATCCGCCAGGAATTTCTTGCCCAACTCACTGATTTGGAAAAAGACTTGCCGGGTCTATATGACAACCGCTTATGGCTTAGGCGCATGGACCCTGAGCAAGCCAAGGAGGCGATTACCGGCCCATGTCAAAAAGCGGGTGTAGGCATTGATGACGGCTTGGTTCGCTCGTTGTTGGATGCGTTGAACAGCAACGGCCAGGGCATAGACCTGCCGACCCTGCAAGTCGTATTGGACAGGCTCTACCGACAGGCCCTAGCGAATTCGGACTCCACTCCTGTCCTAAGCGAAAAAGCCTACCAAGACCTAGGCCAAATCCATAGCATCCTCAGCCAATTTTTGGACGAGCGCATCGCAGAACTGGGTAAGCAAGGCGAAGTTGCCATGCAATTGCTCAAAACCTTGGTCACCCCCGAGGCAACCCGACGTTCGGCTACGCAACAGGACATTGCCCGCTGGCTGGACCGCCATTTCCAGATGCAGGTATCCGAGGACTCTCTGCGCGATTTACTAGACACTTTAGTGAATATGCGCATCCTCCGTGAAGACCCCGACCGCCATTGCTTTGAGCTCCGCCATGACACCTTGGCCCCGCATATACGAAGCTGGATGAGCAAAGCGGAACAGGATGTTGAGTTTTTTCGAGAATCCTTGCGCTACCGCTTCAGGGGATACCAACGCAATAAAAGCCGCTTGCTGGATGCAAAATTTATTGATGACTTGACACCGCATGAAGACCGGCTGAGCTTGGATGAGGATTTGGCAAAATTCGTACAAGCAAGCAAGGATGAAATCCAAGCTGAAAAGGAGCGGTTGCGGAAACAGAGCCAAAAACAGCGGACAATTTTGGGGGCTATTGGATGTTCCTTTCTATTGTTGGCATTGTTCTTTATTGCGCAATGGTGGCTGGCAGAAGCCCGGAAAGGATTTGCCGAGGATAGTTCCAAAATGGCAAAGCATGGTATTGAAGACTTGTTCAATCTGATTATCGAAGAAACGCAGACCAGCAAACCAGGGCAGCTCAGCAAACCCGGCATGGGCAATTTGCGCAAAAAATTGCTGAAAATAGTGATTGTCTTTTACAGCGATAATGCTGATCCCCCCAAGGACGACATTAACTCGCGGACGGAACTCGCTGGAAACTTGTTTAAAGCGGGCGATATCGAGCAAAAGCTGGACGACAACAATGGCGCTATAGACTATTATCAGAAAGCTAAAAATTTGTATATTGACTTGTCGCGCAATCCTTCAGGAAATTCTGAATATACTAAGAATATCGCCAAATGCCTAACTAAACTAGGTATTCTTCAATATAACTCTCAACATACAACAGAGGCATTAAGTTATTTCAATAATGCATTGGATATTGAAAACAAATTGCCTCAGGAATTTCAGAAAAAACCGGAAAGCCAGATCATACTGAGTGATATTCACAGTTATTTAGGGTTTATCCAACATAATTCCCATGATTGGGAGAAATCCCGTATATCGCTTCAAGAGGCTATAGAAATTAAAAAATCGCTAATAGATAAACATCTATCTGATGAGGCAGATCAACAGAACAACTTAGTCTATTTGTATGACCAAATGGGCGATCTTCAACGCGAATCTAAAGCCTCATCTCGAAATATACAAGATGACCATTGGCCTAATCGTAATTGGATTCCTACTCCAGAACAAATTAGCATTTTTGATTTTGAAAAAAGCTTTAAGTCCAACGCTGAATATTACTATAATAAAGCGATAACGATTGGCGAGAAACTTGTGGATAAGCATCCAAAAGAGCCAAACTATCAGTACAATCTGGCACTCAGCTATAACGACCTAGGTGAATCTCAGTTAGAAAATGCTAAACAGGCCGACGCACAGGGTTCCTTTAAGAAAGTTGCGGAAACCTACAAGCGGCTGGCTGAAGAACACCCTGAGCGTCACAGTTTTTTCCAGAACTCTGTCGATGCGGAAAGCAAGTTGGCTTGGGTCGAGTTGTTGAACCGCAATTTCAAAGCCGCCATTTCCACCGCTAACTACGCACAAGGACTCGACCACGAACGCATAGAAATCCCTGCCAGGCTTGCACATGGTCTACTTTTCGACGGACAAAACGAAGCAGCATGGGCAATCTACAAAGAATACAAAGATGCGAAATTGGACAACGGCCAAACTTTTGCCAATATCGTGTTGGACGATTTCAAGAAACTTCGTAATAATGGCATCATCAACTCAGAAATGGCGCAGATCGAGCGGTTTTTTCAAGATTCTGCCCCTAAAGGGACGCCTTGACACCCGCAGGCTCACTGCCATCAAGTGGCTACCAACTTAAGGCGGGGCAGTTCAAGGCCGTTCGTGGTGAGTCCTGAGCTTGTCGAAGGATCGAACCATGAACGGCTTAACCGTCCACCCTTCGACTGCTCGACAGGCTCGCAGCTCAGGGCGAACGGTTAAGCTTTGCGCCTGTCTTGCCTTAAGCTGATAGCCCATTAAGTTAAGGGTTTCAATTTGCCAACGCCGGGAGTGCAAGGCTTGCCTTGCTAGGATTCGCGAGCGGTTGGGAACTTTCGCAAGGCAAGCCTTGCACTCCTAAATGCTTAACTTAATGGCATTGACCCACAGGCTAGAATATTTTATGGCCCCCAACCTATGGCTTCGCTGTTAGGGCGAGGAAATGGGCGTGTTGTCTGACTAGCACTGACTTGGTTCAGCGTCTGGGGATAACCATGGAGGACAGGGGTTGCAGGGATATCAGTTTGTGTCTGTTCTGCCGATTCACATTGCTTTAGCCAAAAACCAACCCCCAGCCAAATCGCAAACAAGAACACCAAGGCTAATAAGATTATCCGGGATTTATTGCCAGAATTCTGTGTTTCGATGCCATGATCGCCAGATTGCGGAGACTCATGGTCGGAATGTTGCTTCAACTGATGCGGCTTAAGCCCTAAGAACGCAATTCCCCCAGACAAAAATGGTGCTATGACGAGACTAATGCCAGCGTACCTTTTTCCTATCAATTCGCTGTGGTCTAGGTAATATACCAGCGCTGTGGCGTAGTACGACACGAAAAACACCTCCAACCATTCCACTTTTTCCTGCACATGGGCGACTATGCGGACATTTTTGCCCGCCTCGTCCAGGAGTCGTTTGAGTCCATCAATCGTGTGCTGTTGATTTTCCACCATTTGGTTAAGGCGTCCGGCCATTTCCTTAAGTTCGCTCAAAGCGCGACCTTGGTAGCGGTCATTGTCCATTACCTCCGCGTCGTGCAACGCCCTCTGAACGGTTTGGAAACCTTCCTTCACCCTAAGTCCGCTCTGTACGAGTTGATAATACTGGTTGACGGCCTCCCGGCTGCTCACTTCCGTGAAATAGCCATTCACTGTGAACGCCAAGGTGTGTATGTTCAACTCATGTAGTTGCTCTATGCAGTGTGAAGCCATTTTAGATTTCTCTACGTCGCGGCTGTTGGCGCTGAATGTAGTAATGGGGGTTCGTGCTTTCTGTAGAATTCCCTGCAAAGCAATTCGCTGTAATAAACCGATCAAATAAGGGATGAAATATTTACGCAAGGCGACCGGTAAGCGTTGTTCATCGAAAGGTCTTGGTGGGTCCTGGTCTGACACGCAGTGGCAAGCTCCAAGGCTCCCCACAGCCGCCCAATGACGAGGATTGAGGATGCGGTTGCCAACCTCAAGGCTACCCACATGATGAAACTCCTCCACATGAGCCAAGGAGTTCAAAAAAGGCCGCAATGAATCCTTGGCTTGCTGGCAGGTAAAATCAGCAGAAACATCAAGACGTGTCACGGAATAGATGGAAAACTGCTCCTGCATCCGGCTGCATCCAAAAGCCTGCAAGGGTTCCAGAAGAAAATCCACCCATTCGATCAAGTTGAATGCACCACCGTTTTGGCCTAGGCGTTGCGAGAGCGGCGCATCGTCCGTGGGCGGGGTTTGATATTCGGCAGAATGGGGTAGACGGAAATTATATTGGGTATTTGGCCGGGTCTGCGACAGGCGGTAGTTGAACTCTTGGATGAATTTTAGACTTTCCAGACTTTTAGGCGTGAAGCAAACGGAAAACACCCCTGCCCCATGCGGAGACAGAAATAGCTCAATGCCAGGGTAGGCAAGCCTCGCCTCAAATAAAACTGGGCGGTCCCCATTCTCGCTGAATTTGCCGTCGGTAAACTTGGAAAATAATCCACCTTTCTTAAACCAGAAAGCGGCTGTATCATCCGGTACCCGCCAATAAGCACAATCACCCGCACCACTCCCAAATAGAAAACCATCAACGCAAGGCAGAACCTCGTCTTGATAAAGCGAAGGCACAGCCTTATCCTGCTTCCAGCACAGCCAAGATTTGCCGGATTTGCTGGTTTCATGGCGTAAATCCGCCAGATGCTTCGCCGCTTCGACCAACACCATTCGGTTTATGAAAAATGGTAACAGCAAGCGGACTTGATGTTCTATTGCCTTTGGCAAGGTGGATTCTTCAATTGGCATTCCGCTTCTCCTAATGCCTAAAATGCCTCATCCCGGTAAACACCATCGCCAAACCGTGTTCGTCGGCGGCGGCAA
>QJPH01000571.1 GCA_003242955.1 Candidatus Methylumidiphilus alinenensis | reverse complement strand
TTGTTGACCGTCAAAACGGCCTATGTGCCATTTTTTTCACCGCTAGGAGTCCCGATTTGCATTCATGTACAGCGTTTTTTCTTAACAAAGGAAAATAATAAAGGACACTCATTCAAACTATCCTGTGTGTCTGTGCTTTGCAAAATGGTATAACCCAACAAGTAACTATTCGATATTAAAAACGCTGTAACATAAAAAGTTTTCTGGGTAAGCTATTAGAATCGTTGGTGAATTCTCTGAACCCATACTAAATAATTCAACCATATATACATATTACATAAATATTTCATTCCACGCATTTTTTGTTTTTACTGAGGAAGAGGCAATAACATGTCTGCGAATGACTGTCATAATATCATCTATTTGTACTTGTGTAAGCAAAGTGAAACAGCAGCTACAGCATTTTCAACATCAAAGAGTTACTTGGTAGTGGGTATGATAGCACAGGTTATTCGGTTGACCTGAAGGTTTAACGAAATGTCTGTTTTAGGTATATTTTTAAGATGAAAATGCTGTATATCAAGATTTCTCTATGCTTCACATACCTTTTGCAGAAATGTATGCCAACCAATCATTTAAACGCGTATAATAATGCACCTATGGGCTTCCCTCAACGCGGGCGCAACAGGCGTGTTCCGTCGTTTTGACAACGTCTTTTGTTGACCGTCAAAACGGCCTATGTGCCATTTTTTCACCGCTAGGAGTCCCGATTTGCATTCATGTACAGCGTTTTTTCTTAACAAAGGAAAATAATAAATGACACTCATTCAAACTATCCTGTGTGTCTGTGCTTTGCAAAATGGTATAACCCAACAAGTAACTATTCGATATTAAAAACGCTGTAACAAAGGCGGATAAATCAAGGAAATCAAAGGATTTATTTTTGTAGATAAAATAATTCTTAGTAATGTCAAATTGGGGTATTGAAGCAACATCTTCAGGATACCTGCAAATAAATGTTACCGGCAAATTGGGGAGATAAGGGAAACCCTTGAGGGTCTCCAAGCAATCATCTAGTCGTTTCAAATCAATTTTTTTTACGGTGATCTCAAATAATAAAATAGGTTTTTTGTCATATTCAACCCAAATATCGGCTGGCTTTTTTGATGTAGTGTTAGTTCCAAATACACTTTCATCATCGCCACAAACAGCTATCTGTTTTTGTTCAAGATCACCATAAATAATAAGGCAAGCTGAGGAAAACAAAGTTTTTATAATCTTACCAATCAATAACTGCGGTAATGCTCCTGATTCAGGGTTCATGAGTGAGAAGCTGGATAATTTTAATGCAGCTTCTTGCTTTGAATAAGTATTTTCTGCAATTTCTTTAATCTTTATTATTGAAATACTTTCGGAATATTTTACCAACTTAAAATAAAAGTAGTTCTCCAGCAACGCCCGTTCTTCGGTAGATTTTGTGTTTACAATTTCCCGTAGGAAATGCACTGCGGCCAAGGCGGCGGACTGTGGTCGCCTACCTTCTGCCCAAGACTCATTAAGTTCTTGAATGTTTTTTGCTACATTCAACGGGTCAGATTTTCCGCAAGGAATATTATGGTCGGTCAAACTGTACCAAATCCCCTGCTCAAAAATTGAACGAGGATTACAATCATAAAAGTTTTTTAATGGGTTATATTGGTAGTCAAGTTGCATCCCAACAAGTGCGGTTAGTACCACTCCTCGAAACCCTTTAGCATTTACCTCGATTAAATCTTTCAGTATATTGTCTATATCAGCCTTATTTTTTATTGCTGAAAAATCTGACTCTGTAAGCTTTTTCGTATATTCAATCTTAGCATTGACTATATACTGGGCGTTTTTGTTACGCTCTTCAACCTTCATCGTTGCTCAATCCAAAAAAATTTAATATTTGACAATAAAATCTTGGATTTTCACTCACTCTATACAAATGGATTATTCGTTTAAACTCAAGAACATCCATTCTTCGTTCCTGATTTTCAAGCTTAGACACATCTGACTGTGTCAAATCAATGGCAATAGCAACTTCTGACTGTGAAAGACCGAGTCTTTTCCTCTCAGAAGTTAGCATTTCAACAAGTCGGCTGTATTCATTTGAATGGATAGTTTTCTTATGCATAGTTATTGATTATGCTATACTATGCAAAATATTCAAAAATAGAATAATTTATGAAAGACTTGACTGCTATATCATTATTTTGTGGGGCTGGCGGTATGGATGTTGGCTTCAAAAAAGCTGGATTTCATGTGATTGCGGCTAATGAGCTTGATGCGTATGCCTGCGATACATACGAAGCCAACCACCCTGAAGCGATGCTTTTTCGAGGCGATATCAATCTTTTGAGAGATGGTCTTGCCGCCTATAAAGGCGTTGACTTAGTTTTTGGAGGTCCACCATGCCAAGGGGTTTTCGGTGGCTGGGAAAATGGATAATAACGACCCTCGAAGTAAGCTTGTTTTTGAATTTGCTAACGTTGTTGAGAGCTTGAAACCTTCTTCTTTTGTTATGGAGAACGTAAAGGCACTCGGATCGTTATCAAAATTTGAGCCTATTCGGAATGAACTTTATCGTCGATTTCATATTTTAGGGTATTCACTCACTATAATAATATTGAATGCCAAAGATTTTGGTGCTGCCCAAGCTAGGGAACGTGTTTTTTTTATCGGCATCAAATCACCACACCCAAGCATCAAGGCTGGAATTTTCAATAAATATAAGAAAAAAGCTGTTTCTTTACGGCAAGCGATCTTGCCACTTGGAATGGCTGGTTCAATATCAAATTCTCGAGTTTGCAACGCTAAAATCACCCTCGCTACTAAGCCAATATTACGCAAATCACCCTATGCTGGAATGCTTTTTAATGGACAAGGGCGGCCACTCAATCCTGATGGATGGTCAAGCACACTGCCAGCGAGTATGGGGGGGAATAGAACCCCTATCATTGATGAACGCCATTTATTTGAAAATAAAGAGGGCTGGGTCGAAAAACTCCATGCATACCTTATGGCTGGCGGCCAACCGGGAAAATTTGATGACGTTCCTCCCTACCTACGCCGTTTAACCGTTGATGAGGCTGCTTTGCTGCAATGCTTTCCAGCAAATTACGTATTCAGAGGACCACAAAGTAAGGTTTATTCCCAAATCGGCAATGCTGTTCCATGCAATCTTGCGTTGGCTGTGGGTCAAGTTGTTTATAGCGCAATAGTAAATCCTGAGAATTTTCGCAATGCACAACAAGCTCAGCGGGGTGAAATGTTTGAGTTGAACTTGTAATAGATACAATACTGTTACAACGTTTTCAGCGTTTTCATGTTTAAAAAGTCACTAAGATGAATGAAATTCGATCAAGCCTTTAATTTTACAAGATGCCTTGCAGAATCATACAAATCATCAAGTCATTATTCGATGTCGAAAACGCTGTAGATGTTGAAAACGCTGTCAGCCAAACCTCCCGGTGATATAGTCCTCGGTCAACTGATGCCTTGGGTTGGTGAATATCAACGCCGTGTCACCCACTTCTATCACTTTACCAAGATGGAAATAGGCAGTGCGTTGGGAAACCCTAGCCGCCTGTTGCATGGAATGGGTCACTATGGCTATCGTATAGTCTTCCCGCAAGTCATCAATCAATTGTTCGATTTTTGCCGTGGCTATTGGGTCTAGGGCCGAACAAGGCTCGTCCATCAAGATGACTTCCGGGTTGACTGCGATAGTGCGGGCTATGCACAAACGCTGTTGCTGCCCTCCGGACAGGCCGGTGCCTGGGTGGCGCAGGTAATCTTTGATTTCATCCCAAAGCCCGGCCCGGCGAAGTGATTTTTCGACAATTTCCTCCAATTCAAATTTGTCCGATGCCAAACCATGAATGCGGGGGCCGTAGGCAACGTTTTCAAAAATACTTTTCGGAAACGGATTGGGTTTCTGGAAAACCATGCCGACTTGTGCCCGCAAAGTCACTACATCAAGGCCGTCGGCGTAAATGTCCAGACCGTCCAATTTTATTTCCCCATTGACCCGGCAACCGAGGATGGTGTCGTTCATGCGGTTCAAGCAGCGGAGGAATGTCGATTTTCCACAACCCGAAGGGCCAATCAAAGCGATGACTTCATTGCGTCCGACATCTAGGTTCACATCTTGTATGGCATGTTTTTCGCCATAGTAAACATCGACATTGCGGCATTGAATGCGGGGATTTTCAACGAAAATGTCACCGACGGTCTGTAATTGGTCACGGGAAAACGAAGCAGGGATAGGGATATTTTCCGGTTGTCTCATCCTGAAGCTCTCTTGTTATGGGATTTTTCCTAAGGCAACGGTTTACCAGCGTCGCTCGTAGCGTTTGCGCAGATAGATTGCCAATCCATTCATTGTTATCAAAAACGCCAACAAAACTAAAATCGCCGCCGAAGTCCGCTCGACGAAACCACGTTCGGAACTGTCCGCCCAAAGATAAATCTGCACCGGCAGAACGGTAGAAGGTTCAGTCAGGCTACCGGGAACATCGACAATAAAAGCCACCATCCCGATCATCAGCAAAGGTGCGCTTTCCCCCAAGGCGCGAGCCATGCCAATGATCGCCCCCGTCAACATGCCAGGCATGGCCAAGGGCAACACATGGTGAAACACTGTTTGCATTTGCGATGCACCGATGCCTAGCGCCGCTTCGCGTATCGAGGGTGGCACCGACTTCAATGCTGATCGCCCGGCTATAATGATAACGGGAAGCGTCATTAAGGTCAGCACCAATCCTCCTACCAATGGCGAAGAGCGGGGCAAGCCAAAAAAATTGATGAATACCGCCAAACCCAACAAACCGAAGACGATGGAAGGAACTGCCGCCAGATTGTTGATGTTGACCTCGATAATGTCGGTCCACCGGTTGCTTGGGGCAAATTCTTCAAGGTATATCGCCGAGGCAACGCCGACCGGCAAGGATAAAACCGCCGTCACCAATAACGTGAACAATGACCCCATTAACGCGCCACGGATACCGGCCAATTCGGGTTCTCGGGAATCGCCCGAAGCGAAAAACTGCTTGTTAAAGCGTTTTTCCAGCCGTCCATCGGCAATCAGTTTGTCGATCCAGGCAATTTGAAAATCCTTCAGACGGCGATCAGCTTCGCCAACAGTCCGATCAATTTGAGACTTGACCAGCATATCCACGTCATCGTCCACCGGAAGCCAGACACGCTCGGTTTTCCCCAATAGCGCAGGATGCTGCTGTAAAAACCGTTGCAGTTCGTAAGGCGCACCCGAACTTAGGATGCCATTGAGGGATCGCTTTTGCTGCCTTTCCTTGACTTCGGGGAACAATGCCGACATGCTTTTTTTCAGCAGCGCGGGGTAATCCGCCGTTGTCAAAGTTTCCAAATCATGCCTGCCTTCCGGGTCAATTATCGACTCGTCGAAAGTCACATCCAAAGCGATGTACGTCTGTTCGAAAGCGCTCCATGCGTGGGATATGATATTACCGAACAAAATAACTAAAAAACCCAAGCCTGCAACAATACAGATTAAACCATAGGCTTTAAAGCGATTTTCTTTGGCGCGACGCCTGGGCAATCCGGCTTTGACAAGTTGGTGGGTACGGATGCCTTGATTGGAATATTTGGAATCTTCTTTTTGGTTACTCATATTGTTCCCGGTATTTTCGGACAATGTGCAATGCGAGGATATTCAAAACTAGTGTGGCTAGAAATAAAACTAACCCCAGCGCGAACGCCGCAAGGGTTTTAGGACTATCGAACTCTTGGTCTCCCACCAAGAGGGTCACGATTTGAGTCGTCACCGTAGTGACGGCTTCCAACGGATTGGCGGTCAAATTGGCAGCCAGACCGGCCGCCATGACGACAATCATAGTCTCACCGATGGCTCGCGAGGCCGCCAACAAAATGCCTCCAACGATGCCAGGAAGCGCAGCGGGGATCACTACTTGACGGATAGTCTCGGATTGGGTTGCGCCCAAGGCGTAAGCGCCATCGCGCAAGGACTGGGGCACCGCGTTGATAAAATCGTCGGACAAAGACGAAACGAAAGGAATTATCATAATTCCCATCACCAAGCCGGCAGCCAAGGCACTTTCCGAAGAAACGTCCAATCCGAAGTCAGCACCCAAACCACGAATAAACGGGGCGACAGTCAAAGCCGCGAAAAAGCCATACACAACTGTAGGGATTCCTGCGAGAATTTCCAGTAGGGGTTTGGCAACCGAACGGAAGCCGAGACTGGCATATTCCGCCAAATAAATGGCAGACATCAGACCAATAGGCACGGCTACAATCAATGCGATTGACGAAATAAGCAAGGTGCCAGTGAACAGGGGAACAGCGCCAAACGCACCAGCGGAAGCCACTTGGTCGGAGCGCATTGCGATTTGGGGACTCCATTGCAACCCAAACAAAAATTCGGATAAGGGTATCTTTCCAAAAAAACGGATAGACTCGAACAATACTGACAACACGATTCCCACGGTAGTCAGAATCGCAATCAGAGAGCTTCCCAATAGAAACCACATGACCGTTTTTTCTACCTGGTTCCTCGCACGATGCCCCTGTCGAATTCGTGACCGGGCAAAATACATTCCCATGAAGGCAAATGACACGGCCAAGAATGACAGCAACCAGTTGCTCCAGATTTTTAGGTCACGAAGGTATTCGACTGCTGCCTTCAGTTCGGGTTTGGTTTCACCGGCACTGCCACTCAGTGAATTATGGATGTCATTAATCAATAGACCTTTTAGATCATTCGACAACGATCTGCTTTCCTCGGGAAGAGTCTCAATCACACTATGGTTAATGACAGGTGATTCAAAACCAAGCCATATAAAAAGCAACAGCAATGCCGGCAAAAAAGCCCATAACGCGGTGTAATAACCATAATATTTTGGCAGGGAATGTAGATTTTTGATTTTTCCCTGGGCAATTTCCTGTGATCTTTTTTGTCCCACATGGAAAGCGTAAACGCTTATCAGCAGCAAGAGCAATAATAGTGTCGATTTTTGCATAGTAATCCCGGCATAAAATTTATCAGAAGATGTTACGCACCGTGCCATTCAATCTCGGCATTGTAGCCCGGATGGAGCCGCTTGCGGCGTAATCCGGGGAACGTGGCCACAATCCCGGATTGCGCTTGACAAGCGGATCCATCCGGGTTGTGTCCTTGGCGTTTGCGCGACATCACTATCGAGCAACTCAAACAAACGATTTGGCAAGGGCAATCCGTTCTTCAATCGAGGCAGGTATGCTAGCAATCGTTTCAAGCCTGCGCAGACGTGGCAACAAGCCCTGTCTATTTGCCAGTTGGATGCTTAAGCCAGGCCTTGCGTTGATCTCCAACATCAACGGACCCTTCGTCCGGTCAAGCACTATATCGACTCCGATATACCCCAAACCCGCAAGATCATAACACCTCGCTGTCAAGGACAAAATCTGGTCCCAATGGGGTATTTCCAAACCGGTTATCGCCCCTCCTGTGTCGGGGTGTAACTCAACCGTGTCATCATGCAATATCCCGCAGGTGGTGATCCCAGATGCCAAATCTATTCCAACGCCCACTGAACCTTGATGAAGATTCGCTCTGCCATCCGACAAACGGGTTGGCAACCGTAGCATCGCCAGTACCGGTACACCCCGGAACACGACAGTCCGAATGTCGGGAACACCCTGATAACTGACTCCGTCAAAAATCGGATCGAAATCGACACAATATTCGACCAACGCACAATCTGGCAAGCCACCTAGGCTAAACATTCCGCTGAGGATATTGGATATGTGGAACTTTAGATCATCCTCGTCAGCCAAAATCCCGCTAGACTTGCGATACCTTCCGTTCACTTTCCCTCTCACGACCAAAATGCCCTCGCCGCCGCTTCCGTGCGCCGGTTTAATGACGAATTCTTCATAGGGAGCCAGCATTTCAGGCAATGCATCTACCTGATGCTCGATTTCGATCACTGCATACAACTCAGGAACGGCAATGCCAGCCGCCAAGGCCAATTCCTTGGTACGCCGCTTGTCGTCCACAAAAGGAAAATTCTTGCGCGGATTGTATAGCAGAATGAAGTCAGCATTACGCTGATTCATGCCAAGAATCCCCAATTTTCGTAATTTCTTACCAAATGCAAAGAAATTTTGCCAATGCATGGCGTCTACTCTTGCCGCAAAACCGAACGGAATCGCCACAACTCGGTCAACCGATAGCCGGTATACCGTCCGAGCAGCAGGTTGGCCGCCAGCACGATCAAGAGCAATTCAGGAAATACAAAAACCATGTGCCGAAGCACACTATCGCTCATTATTGCAAACGCCAAGGCTGCCACAAGCAGACTCCCGAAACCTTGTTGCAAGGCTTCCAGAGGGCCTGCTTCCTCCCACACTAAGGACATTCTCTCGACCGTCATTGTCAGAATGACCATTGGGAACAAAGCAACCGACACGCCACGGTCAATGCCCAATTTATGGGTTAGCAGACTGACCACAGCCATCAACAGAATGACAATGGTCAGCACAGATGCCAGTCTGGGCACCAATAACAACTTTAGATATTCCAAGTAAAAACGGATAGCCAACCCCAGGCTAACCACCAGGGTAAATAAAACCATACCCCACAGTAGCTTAGTCTCTCGAAAAGCCAAGGCAATTAAGATGGGCATAAATGTGCCAAAAGTCTTAAAGCCCACTACATTGCGCATAAAAACGATTAGGAAAGCACCAACCGGGGTGAGAAGCAGGACGCGGTAGACATTCTGGGTCTGGACAGGCAGGCTGAACAGCGAGAACTCCATGATTTTAGAGCCTATTTGTCGCGCCCGCTGTTCTGCAATTAACGTCATTTCTTGAGCATGGCGGGTGACTGAATACTCCACTTTGGGAAACCTCCCGCCATTGATGTCCAACACCGGCTCTTTACCCACATGCCAAATGATAGCCTCTTTGGGAATTCCAGGTTCGGCGGTTTGTGGATTGATGGGCTGCCATTCGTCATTGGCATAAACTTCAATCCAAGGGATAAGCGTTGCGTGTTTCGCACCGTCGACAAGATGCAATATTTGGGTCATTCGAGCTTTTATGCCGGCACCGGCAATAATATCGACTATGCGCGCCACCCATTCCTCTTGTGTCTGCGTGTCTTGCTGCAAAATACTGACATTGGCATCGGGTGTCGGTGTGTTAAGGCGCAATAGTAACGCACGGCAGAATGAAAGGGTATCTGCCGATTTGCTGCGGGCTTCGTCAATTACCGCCTTGACCTCAGAACGAAGCAATTCTGGATATTCTGGAGTGGTCAGATCGGGAGGAGGGCGGGGCTTTCCCGCTTGCTCCCTGAGGTCACGGGCCAAATGCAGACGGTAATACAATACCTGATAGCCCGTGGCTTTGCGCACCGCCCACTGGGCGCTACGTGAAATCCCGTCGTCTTCGGTAGTGAGTCCGTAATTGCTGGATACAAAATTTTCATCCACTACTGTGTAACCAGCGGGTTCACGAGGAATGAATAATTTTGCCTTGATCGGAGTATCCCGCTTGGGCTTGAACTCTATCCTCGCCTCCACTGTCCAGACATCGCCCTGTTCTGTGGGGAAAAGCGGCAGGCCTAAACGGGTCACCTTGTAGTAACACAATGAGAGGCCGATTAACACAAGGACAAAAGCCAGCGCCTTGACATGGAAATTTCTCACTTGAGGCCACCCGCTGCTGAAAATTGATATTTCACGGAACTGACGGGCCATCTTTGGAAAAGCATGAGTCTTGCTGATATTTGAACAGGAATGTCTCATTCG
Organism: Candidatus Methylumidiphilus alinenensis; assembly: GCA_003242955.1. GTDB lineage: Bacteria > Pseudomonadota > Gammaproteobacteria > Methylococcales > Methylococcaceae > Methylumidiphilus > Methylumidiphilus alinenensis. Next base: position 14,705 of record QJPH01000571.1, on the reverse strand, counting down.
CATCCACCAGCGCCACATCCTTGAGAAAAGACCTACCCAGAAGCACGGGGTAATTGAAGTTGCTTCTGTCAACCAGATTGAACTCCGCCTGGTATTCCCTTCCATTTTTGCATAAGGTCAGCAACACCACATCGCGCTTTGACGACTGGCAATCTTCGCTTTTGCATTTGATATTAACGGTACGAAGCAAGGGTTTTTCCACTATTATCGAAGGTTGCTTCCTATCCTCCAAATCGCCCAGGGTAAAACGCACCCAGTCTTCGCCGTCCTTGCTAAAGTGTTCTATCCTGTCTGCATGCAATGACGAAGTTTTGGCACCGGTGTCCAATTTTGCAGTCAGCCTTAAGTTCCACGGCCTGATGAAAATCGATTCCAGCCACCCCATAATGACCCGATGTTGTGACTCTGCCACTGGTTTCGCCAGTTGGGTGCGATCAGAAGCAGCCATGATGGCTGTGCCATTCGACAGCGCCAAAAACAATGCTAACAGCGTTTTCAACATCTTTGGATTACTAGTAGGTCTTTTTGTTGTGCAACCATGCCACTCAAACGATGGCTACATTGGATGTGCATTATTATATTACTTTGATCAGATGAATCAGAAACGGAAAACAGAATGACCTTAAGCTTTAAGTCCCTGCAAGGTTTCTAAGTTCCTGGCGCAAATGCGACCGGTCGCCCAGCCTAGTCAACAGAGGACCGTGCTCATGGAACTCCACTATCGCCAGCGAAGCCGTCGCCACGGCGATTCGGTCGCGGTAGTTGCCGATGTCGATGCCCATCATTGAGCACAACAGAATGCGGATGGTCGCCTTGTGGGAAACCACCAACACATCGCCTTGGCCATGACTTTTTTGGATTTCATCCAATACAGCCAAAGCGCGTCGGGCGACATCAATGCCGCGCTCCCCGCCCGTGGGCGCATTCCATCCGGCATCGGCCAGCCAGCGCAGATAGTCGTCGGCAAACTCCTGCCTCGCTTGCGCGAACGTCCTGCCCTCCCATTCACCGAAATCCAGTTCACGCAGGCCGTCGCGTAACTGCGGCTCCCGTTTGCACCCGCTGCACAGCGGGGCGGCAGTGGCTATGGCCCTGCGCATCGGGCTGGCATAAATGCCAGCCCAAGGATGATCCTGGTAAGCCTTGGCAAAATCCTCCGCCATATGCCGCCCGGTTTCGGTTAGGTCTGGGTCTGACCGACCGCAATAGCCACCATCGCGGCTGGCCTCAGTTTCGCCGTGGCGAAGCAAATAAAGCTTTAATCCTGTCATAACCATCTCCTCGTAGACATTCACAGTTTGCCGAAAAACGTGGACAAGGCGCACAATCCACGGCCGCAACATTAACTATACCTGAAAAAAACCTTCTTTCCGTTACAGGTCTAGTATGATGTGCATTTTTCGCTAGGAACCAATGCCATGCCCCGTTTTACAATAACTCAACCCGACGACTGGCATCTGCACTTGCGCGACGGCTCGCAACTAGTTTCTGTCGTCGGCCACAGTGCGCGCCAGTTCGCCCGCGCCATCGTCATGCCGAACCTTAAACCTCCTATTACCACAGTGGCAGCAGCCCTCGCCTATCATAGGCGCATCCAACAAGCCCTGCCAGTAGGGGCGGCATTCAAACCGCTAATGACCCTCTATCTAACCGAAACCACGCCTTTGGCCGAGGTCGAAAAAGCCGCCATCAACCCGCATATACAAGCCTTCAAGCTCTATCCAACTGGGGCGACAACGAATTCGGACGAGGGTGTGGGCAATTTGGAGCGGATTTATCCACTGCTGGAAGCGATGGAAAAGCATGATGTCCCTTTGCTGGTCCATGGCGAAGCGACCAATCAACACATTGATGTTTTTGACCGTGAGAAAGTCTTTATCGAGACGGAACTCGATCCTATTGTAAGACGCTTCCCGAACTTGCGGGTGGTCTTGGAACATGCCACCACCGCCGATGCCGTTCAATTCGTGCGCGAATCCGGCCCGCTAGTTGCCGCCACCTTGACCGCCCACCATCTGCTCTACAATCGCAACGCTTTACTAGTTGGTGGCATCCGTCCGCATTTTTACTGCCTTCCCGTACTTAAACGGGAAACACACCGTCTGGCGCTAATCGAAGCAGCCACTTCCGGTGAAACACAGTTTTTCTTAGGGAGTGACAGCGCACCCCACCCAAAATCGCAAAAGGAGGCTTCCTGTGGTTGTGCCGGTTGTTACACCGCCCATGCAGCAATCGAGCTTTACGCAGAAGTTTTTGATGCTGCGGACAAGTTGGAAAACTTGGAAAAGTTCGCCAGCTTCAACGGCCCGGATTTCTATCGCTTGCCTAGGAACACCGGCACCATCACCCTGGAAAAAATGAGTTGGGAAGTTCCAGCAAACTACTCCTTCGGCGAGGGGCACTTGATCCCGCTGAGGGCAGGAGAGCCTATCGCTTGGCGCATGGTTGACTTGCAAAGTTGTTAGGAGCACATTTACCGTCAATAATAAGGAGTAGGTCGGCATCCCTATGCCGACTGGGCATACGTTTTGTCTCGGCGGCAAAGGGTTGCCGCCCTACGATTTGGTATGTGAGCGTGCTTAATTCAACAGTATTGCCGTCCATTCCCCACCCCCAATGCGTTTGAATTAAGTTCTATTGTTCCCTTTCCCGCTTGCGGAAAAGGGTGCAGAATGGCTATTTGGAATTTGACGGTGCCTTGTTGCCGTCTAAATGTTCCAGTGCGTCCATTTCCTTTTCCATTTGCAAATCCTCTTCATTGGGAGGGGGGTTGCCGTCATGTATCTTATAATCGCGATCCTGGAAATAGGCGTTACGGATAAATTCATAGCGGTCTACTGAGGCTTCATCAAGAATCTTCGACTCGGTCAAACGATCCGCCCGCATGTCGATGGTCTTCAAGGTTCCCGCCCCGTAGGGTATGGCCACCGGGGTTATCCAGTTGATCGGGTTGGACATTGTATCTCCCGCCAAACCCACTACGCCACGCGGCGTACTCGGACCGATCAACGGCAGCACTAAATAGGGTCCAGAAGGAATCCCCCACTTGCCCAAAGTTTGATCCAAATCTTCATTATGCTTTGGCAAATCAAGATGGCTCGCCACATCCACAAAGCCAGCCAAACCAGTCGTAGTATTGATCAGGAGCCTTCCTGTATCCATGCCAGTCTCTTTAAGTTTGAACTGGAGTAGATCATTGGCTATCACAGCAATATCGTCTATGTTGCTGAAAAAATTGCTAATGCCCAGATCCACAAATTTTGGGGTCACTGTTTGATAGCCTCTGGCGACGGGTTTCATGACATAATCATCCAAACCGTCGTTGAAACTTTGCACATTTCGGTTAAAACCCTCCCATGGATCGCGCGAGTCACTCTTGTTCGTAGTGGCGCAAGCGACTGTAAGAAAGGCCAAACCGACCAACGCGGCTGTTTTACAATTGAAAATATTGGCAATTTTTGTCATTTTTCTGTTCCTGCTTGATTTCCCCGGAATTTCGCTCAGGATCCGATAACGGCAATGGAGCTTGTCGTTAGCCCAGACTTACGGAAGCCCTACGGTTTAAACTTTCATTATGCTATTAAATATAATTCCCCAACCGGTTCTAGTCGAGGAAAAAATCACAATCACGCCGATGAATTCCGAAAAAAACCAATTTTCCATGCGTTTTCGTGGCTATCTGCCTGTGGTCATTGACATCGAAACCTCCGGGTTTGACCCCTTGCGCAATGCCCTGCTTGAAATCGCCGCCGTAATTCCTGTGATGGATGAAAACCGAAGGCTTTCGATTCTGGAAACTCACAGCGCTCATGTGATGCCGTTTCCAGGGGCTAGACTGGACGAGTCAGCCTTGGCCTTCAATAAAATTGACCCTTACCATCCCTTCCGGTTCGCCGTAGAGGAAAAAGTGGCATTGGAAAAAATTTTTCAGCCCGTGAGGGCCGCCGTCAAACGTAATGGCTGCACGCGAGCCATCTTGGTAGGCCACAACCCCGCCTTCGATTTAAGCTTTCTCAACGCCGCTGTAGCGCGGACGGGGCTTAAGAGAAACCCTTTCCACCCATTCAGCACCTTCGACACTGCCACGCTTTGCGGACTAGCCTATGGACAGACCGTTCTTGCCAAAGCGGCCATGGCAGCAGGATTGCCATGGGACAGCCAAGAGGCCCATTCAGCTATCTATGACGCTGAACAGACCGCTAGGTTATTCTGCGGCATTGTCAATCGCTGGGAGGACTTGGTGTCGGCTGTCTCTAGTTGAAACCGTCATCTGGTGGTATTTATCCAAAACTGGATAGGGCGAATTTTAAACGCTACCCTCAAACCTTGTTGGCTGAATTCAACAACTTTTGCAACTCACCGCTTTGGAACAGTTCCAGCATGATGTCCGACCCGCCCACCAATTCCCCTTTGACAAACAATTGCGGGAATGTCGGCCAATTGGAATAGATTTTGAGGTTTTCGCGAACTTCCGGGTCTTCAAAGATGTTGACATAAGAAAATTCCGCCTCGCACTGCTCAAGGATTTGGACGGCCCTGCCGGAAAAGCCGCATTGCGGGAAATCGGGCGTACCTTTCATGTACAACAGAACAGGGTTTGACTCGATTTGTTTTTTAATTCGCTCAATGGCTTCCATCAAATTTCCTAAATGTCTTGGATTAATGTTTATAAACTACCAGAAATTGCTGAGTAAATTAAGCGGTAACTGTGATTTAGACCGGCTCGGATTTAGCAATTCTCATTTTCACGCAAACGCAAGGTGGGCTATATCGCATGGCTTCGGCTCAAAATCAGAATTGCTGTCACCGGACATCATAGCTTGTGTGTGACCCTATTTTCGGCTATATTACAATGTTTTATGTAGGGGCAGTCTTGTGGGCTGCCTTTTTGTTTTTTTGAGAATTTTAATGAACAGCCATGTAATGCCGACCTACGCTAGATTGCCCGTCTCCTTTGAACGGGGCGAAGGAGTGTGGCTTTGGGATACCGACGGGAAACGCTATTTGGATGCTTTGTCTGGGATCGCTGTGTGCAATTTGGGCCACGCCCATCCTGCGGTGACGGCGGCTATCGCCACCCAAGCGGGCAAATTAGTGCATACTTCCAACTTGTACCAAGTGGGACTCCAGGAAGCTTTGGCCGACAATCTAGCCAACGCTTCCGGCATGGATAATGTTTTCTTTTGCAATTCCGGTGCGGAAGCCAATGAAGCAGCGATCAAACTGGCCCGCAAATATGGCCATGGGATGGGAGTGGACGAGCCCGTCATTGTGGTCATGGAAAACAGCTTCCATGGCCGGACCCTGGCGACTTTGAGTGCCACTGGCAACCGTAAAGTCCAAGAAGGCTTTGAACCCCTAGTGGGCGGCTTCAAGCGCGTCCCATTCGACGATATTCAAGCAGTTTCCACCCTTTCCGACCCAAACGTAGTCGCCATCCTTGTGGAACCGGTGCAAGGCGAAGGCGGGGTGCGCATCCCCAGCCCAGACTACCTGGAACGTTTACGCGAAATTTGCGACCAGCGCCAATGGCTGCTGATGCTGGACGAAGTACAGACGGGAATGGGCCGCACGGGTTCCCTGTTCGCTTTCCAGCAAACCAGCATCTTGCCGGATGTTGTCACTTTGGCTAAAGCGCTAGGCAACGGCGTTCCAATCGGCGCTTGTCTGGCCCGTGCAACGGCGGCAGAAACCCTGACGGCGGGGAAACACGCATCCACTTTCGGCGGCAACCCGCTGGCATGCGCCGCCGCCCAAGCTGTGTTGAAAACCTTGCGCGAGGAAAACCTTGTGGAACGTGCCCGTATCCTCGGTTCCGCCATCGCTAAAAACCTCCGGGCTGCACTTAGCGGCAACCCGCATCTCATCGAAGTGAGGAATAAAGGGCTGATGATAGGCATTCAATTGGACAAACCCTGCGGCGCATTGGTTGGCTTGGCGTTGGAACAGGGCTTGCTTATCAATGTCACCGCCGAGACTACCATTCGCCTATTGCCGCCACTCATTCTTACGGATGAACAGGCCCAGCTACTCGTAGGTCAATTGTCAGGCATCGTCAATGCCTATGTTTTTCCATAAATATTTGAAACTTCACAGCAAAAATGAAACTGCGTCATTTTGTCACCTTTATGGATTTGAGCGGCGAAGAGGTTCGTAAACTGATCCGCCGTGCCGTCGAATTAAAGCAATTGAAGGCTATCTACGAACCGCTGAAGAACAAGTCGCTGGGGATGATCTTCGAGAAATCATCGACCCGCACCCGTGTTTCCTTTGAAACGGCCATGATCCAATTCGGTGGCGGGGCAATTTTTCTATCACCGCGTGACACCCAATTAGGTCGAGGTGAACCCGTGGAGGATAGCGCAAGGGTTCTTACACGCATGGTGGATGCCATCATGCTTAGAACCATAGCCCACCGGACAGTCGAGATTTTTGCCGAACATTCGAGGGTCCCTGTCATAAACGGGCTGTCTGACCGTTTCCATCCCTGCCAAGTACTGGCTGACATGCAAACCTATTTCGAACATCGGGGCGATATCAGGGGTAAAACCGTGGCATGGATCGGGGACGGCAACAACATGTGCCAAACCTATATCCATGCAGCCCAACAACTGGACTTTAAATTGAACATTGCGTGTCCCCAGGGATACGATCCAGAAATTGAGTTGATTCAACAAGCAGGCCAACATTGTACCTTGACCCGCGATCCCTTTGAGGCCGCCAATGGTTCAGATTTGGTGGTGACGGATGTTTGGGCCAGCATGGGGCAAGAAGATGAACAGGCGCTTCGCATCAAGGCTTTTGCCAACTACCAAGTCAATGACGAACTGATGGCAGTGGCCGCACCAGATGCCTTGTTTATGCACTGTCTGCCGGCCCATCGCGGGGAGGAAGTTTCTGCCAGTGTCATCGACGGGCCGCAAAGTGTGGTCTGGGACGAAGCAGAAAACCGTCTCCACGCCCAAAAAGCCCTACTTGAATATTTACTGCTCCCCAATCCAGGCCGCAGGATTGGAGACTGAAGACCGTTTGGGTGGCGCATTGAAAAAAAGCCTTCTAACCATGCTGCTATTATCATGCCTGAATGCCCAGGCGGAATCCGCTGTTCGGGTCGAGGAAAGCATGAAAACACTGGCGAAATGGCAAACGGAGAACCAGCGCCTCAAAGCCGATCTTGCAGCCATGCAAACCGCACGAGAAGCTGCCGAAAAGTCCATCCAAGAATTGACTGCGGAAACCGCACGTTTGAACAGCGAGGTTATTGCAATTCGGCAGGCATCGGCAAATGTTCTGCAAATCCAAAACGAACGGGATACACTGACCGAAGATAAGCGCAACCTGGTAAGCGAGCTTGACATGCTGAAGCGCAAAATTAAAGCCCAAGACACTGGCAACAAGGAAAATTGGTTCTTGCTTGGCGCAGGAGTGCTGTTAGGGGGCATCCTTCTGGGCGTGATACTGCCACGCCTGAGCTGGCACAAAAAAAACAGTTGGGATACATTTTAAACTTTATCGAAAAACTTCAACTGTTGCAGCAATGGAGGGGGTCACTTATTGGTTTTCGATAAAGTCTATTTAATTCAGAGCAATAATGCCATTACTAGAGAATTATCATGCAAACATTGACTGAATATCTTCCGCTTTATGGTAAATGGACAAAAGAAAACAACAGCATCGTTTTCACTAGCGTGGCAGGTGAGCAAAACAATGGACTGGCTTTGTTTGGTTACGATTTGGAAGACGGGGAGATCGAGGCAGAGATCAATTTGTCTGGCTACCCCGAAGACAATCCTGCTAGTGCGATGATCGTGTTTAGGGCCAACGGTCAGAGACGCTTCTACGCGGCAGGTGTGGGCGGTTTAGGCAACGCCTACTCTTTGCAAGAGGGGGACGACCAACTGCCCCCTACTGGCTTGGCATGGGCTGGCAGCAGTGCCAACATTGAGCCAGGGCGCACCTACAAAGTCAAAATTGTGTTGGAAGGACAGAAAGTTGACATTTATGTCGATTCCATCAAAGTGATTTCTTACTCGAACCTTCCGAGGCAAACAGGCACTAGCGTCGGATTATTCTGCTCTAAAGCCACTCCCAAAGCGATCTTTAGTAATATTAGGGTAAGCTCATCGAAACCGAAAGCCTTCGTTGCCATGCAATTCTCCGAACCTTATAACGAAGTCTATAGGGATGCCGTCGAACCCTTAGTACAGGAAATCGGTTTTGAGCCAATCCGAGTAGACGATGTCTATGGTCCTGGCATCATCATTAACGACATTATCAATAATTTGTCCGAGGCATCCATCGTTTTGGCTGAAATATCGGAAAAAAATGCAAATGTTTATTACGAACTAGGTCTTGCCCATGCTTTTGGTAAGCCGACGTTACTAATGGCGACCAAGGGTACATCGCTCCCGTTTGATGTGGGTGCCCACCGATGCATTTTTTATGAGAACACTATTGCCGGTCGAGGTAAATTGCAGGCATCGCTTAAGCATAGCCTAATGAGCTTACTTGGACGCAATATCCAAAGTTAAATATTGGCTGGTTCCCAAGCTCCAGCTTGGGAACCCTTATCTTGCAAGCTCCTGCTTGGCGGTTCTTCGGGAAGCAGGAGCTTCAAAAACCCCATTCCCAAGCGGGAGCTTGGGAACGAGCAAACAAGGAAGTTATTTTCGGCCATATCCTTAGCTGAAACAGCTTCCTAATCAGGTAGCCTAATGAACTTTTTAGGCCGCAATATAAACAATTAATTAAGGATTTTACAAATGACTGAAAATACCCGTCAATTTTCCTCACTCGTCGTAGACGGCATGGAACGCGCGCCTAGCCGCGCCATGCTTTATCCCGTCGGTTTCACCGATGCCGACTTCCATAAACCCCAAATCGGAATTGCATCGACTTGGAGCATGGTCACCCCCTGCAATATGCATATCAACCGGCTGGCCGACGATGCCGCACGGGGTGTCGATGGTCACGGCGGCAAAGCAGTGATCTTCAACACCATCACCATCTCCGACGGCATATCCATGGGTACCGAGGGCATGAAATACTCGCTGGTGTCGCGTGAGGTCATTGCCGACTCCATAGAAACCGTGGCCGGTTGCCAAGGCTTCGACGGCTTGGTTGCCATCGGCGGCTGTGACAAGAACATGCCTGGTTGCCTGATGGCCATCGCCCGCCTCAACCGTCCGGCGGTGTTTGTCTACGGCGGCACTATCCTACCCGGTTGCCATGGCGACAAGAAGCTGGATGTCGTCTCCGTGTTCGAGGCTGTAGGGGCTAGGGCCAATGACAAGATTGACGATGCGGAGCTTTACTCCATCGAATCCAAGGCCATTCCCGGCCCCGGCTCTTGCGGCGGCATGTACACCGCCAATACCATGGCTTCCGCCATTGAAGCCCTAGGCATGAGCTTGCCGGGTAGCTCCGCCCAGGCAGCCATTTCCAATGACAAGAAACTCGATTGCGAGCGCGCCGGCGAGCAGGTGGTCAAACTGTTGGAACTGGGCATAAAACCCTTAGACATCATGACCCGGAAAGCCTTCGAGAATGCCATCACCGTGGTGATTGCACTAGGCGGCTCGACTAATGCCGTGCTGCACCTGCTGGCAATGGCCTACACTGCCGGCGTTCAACTGGATTTGGACGACTTCACACGGATAGGCCAGCACGTCCCCATGGTGGCCGACCTCAAACCCAGCGGTAAATACACCATGGCCGAGTTGGTTGAAATCGGGGGTATCCAGCCTTTGATGAAGGAATTATTGAAAGCCGGGTTGTTGCATGGCGACTGCCTGACTGTCACCGGCAAAACCATGGCAGAAAACTTAAAGTCGGCAGCGGAGTACCCGGCAGGCCAAGAAATCATCAAACCCTTGGACAATCCAATCAAAAAGGATAGCCATCTGGTTATTTTGTACGGCAACCTTGCCCCCGAGGGCGCGGTTGCCAAAATCACCGGAAAGGAAGGCTTGCAATTCACTGGCATAGCAAGGGTGTTCGACTGCGAAGAACTGGCCTTGAAAGCCATCCTTGACGGCACGGTGGTGAAAGGCAACGTTATCGTCATCCGCTTTGAAGGGCCAAAGGGTGGACCCGGCATGAGGGAAATGCTGTCCCCCACCTCCGCCGTGATGGGCAAGGGATTGGGCAAAGAGGTTGCCTTGATTACCGATGGACGGTTTTCCGGCGGCACCCATGGTTTTGTGGTCGGACACATCACACCGGAAGCCTATGTCGGTGGGCCTTTGGCCGTCGTCGAAGATGGCGACAAGATCACCATCGACGCCGAAACCCATGAACTTACCCTGCATGTGGCATCCGATGTCATCAGTCAACGATTGGCTGAATGGCAGCAACCAAAGCGCCGTTACGAACACGGGGTATTGGCGAAATACGCCAAGCTGGTCAGTTCGGCATCGGAAGGGGCGGTGACGGATAAGTATTTGGATTACAGCGTTTACAACATCAAATAGTTACTTGATAGGGTGTATATTTGCTAAAAATGTTTAGTCAAATCAAAGGCGCGGTTGAATGTCAGTCATTTTTATAGTTACTTTTTAAAGATGAAAACGCTGTATAACTCGTCGTTTCGGCATGGAGTGGCATTCCTCGGCGGTTGTTGCAGGCCGGACATAAATAGCGTGCCCATTTTATTGAAACGATGCAATGTAGGGCGGATACAGGGATGTGATCCGCCGAATGATGGCAACCGACCAATAACTGGTTCCCAAGCTCCAGCTTGGTAACCCCCTATCTTCAAGCTCCTGCTTGCCATCTCTCTTGAAGCTGGAGCTTCAAAGACCGCGTTCCCAAGCCGGAGCTTGGGAACGAGCAAAAGACAAAGCGCGGTTAGCTAAGCTGGTGCAAATCAACCTCTTAATTGGTTCTTTTGAACCATCTTTGCCTGTGGGCAACGGACTGAACACCTCTAGGCTTCAAGGGGATCATGCGTAACATCAGTTATTCAGCATCAAACTATGCAACCTAGCCCCAGTAAATCCCCCCTAACCCCCCTTTTGCAAAGGGGGGAACCATCTTTAATCGCACCCCCTTCATTCAGCTTCAATAGATACGGCACGGATACTGCTGTCAAATACAGAATTGCTTATGACTGACTGGAATAATCCCGATGGCAAATCCAACCCCTGTACCTGAAGCTCCGAAAACCGGCCTTGCCGGTCTAGTCCAAAACTGGCAATACGATGCCATGTCGGGCTTTTTGGTCTTTCTGATTGCACTGCCCTTGTGCCTTGGCATTTCCATGGCATCCAATTTCCCCCCCCAGGCAGGGATTATTACTGCCATCATCGGGGGCATTTTGGTGTCACGGATCAACGGCTCATTCGTGACCATCAATGGCCCTGCCGCCGGCTTGATCGTGGTGATTTTCGACTCGGTGCAGGAATTGGGCAAGGGTGATGCGATGGCGGGGTACAAATACACCCTGGCCGCTATCGTCTGCGCCAGTGTGATCCAAACACTGATGGGTTATTTCAAAGCGGGCAAGCTCAGTGCGTTCTTTCCGTCTTCGGTGGTGCACGGCATGTTGGCCGCCATCGGCATTATCATCATGTCCAAGCAAATCCACACGCTGTTAGGCGTGAAGCCCGACGCAAAAACACTGTTCCAGACCATAGGCCAGATTCCCCATAGTTTTATGGAATTGAACCCGGAAGTAGCCTTGATTGGCGGCAGCGGTCTGGCGATCTTGATCATCTGGGCCTTTCTAAAAAACCGCTACTTGAAAATGATACCGGGGCCATTAGTGGTGGTGGTGGTGGGTTTGGCCCTTGGGCAGTTTTACGACTTGGATCACAAACACATTTATTTGTTTTTGCCCAACGACCCCATCCTGCCACATCATGAATTCACCGTCGGACCTACCTTCCTGGTGACCATTCCAGAGAACATAATGGCGGGCTTCTCATTCCCGGATTTTTCTTTGCTGGGAACCTTGGTATTTTGGGAGCAGGTCATTACCATCTGTTTAGTAGGCAGCCTAGAGAGCCTATTAAGTGCGGCGGCGGTGGACAAACTCGACACCTACAAACGCTATTCCGACCTAAACCGCGATCTAACGGCGGTCGGCATCGGCAACACAATCTGCGGATTGGTCGGCGGTTTGCCGATGATCGCGGAAATCGTCCGTAGCTCAGCCAATGTCAACAACGGTGGGCGGACAGCTTGGGCCAACTTCTTCCATGGAACTTTCCTGCTTATTTTTGTGGCCTTGTTTCCCGGATTGATCCACGAAATCCCATTGACATCCCTGGCCGCACTATTGGTTTTCACCGGTTTCAAACTGGCTTCGCCCAAGGAATTCCAGAAAACCCTAGATATCGGTTATGAGCAGTTGGTGGTGTTTGTGATTACCATCATCGGTGTACTGGCAACCGATCTGTTGATAGGCGTGGCAATAGGCATGGTTGCCGAGTTTATCGTCCATCTGTTGCGCAGCGTCAACTGGTATGAAGTGCTAAAGCTATACTTCGAGGTCAAAGAAACCGAGCCGGGTGTCTATCATATTCGCATTGACGGAGCGGCCTTCTTTGCCAACTTCTTGTCCCTGAAAAGTGAATTACCGTCTATACCCGAAGGGAAAAAGTTGATTTTTGACCTTTCAGAAGCGGACACGGTGGATCATACTGTGATGGAATTTATCCACGATTTCTGCGAGGACTACGAGCGACGTGGTGGGCATTATGAAATTTGCGGTTTGGACCAGCACACAGCCACTTCCGACCATCCATTGGCAGCCCGTAAGCGTGTCGCTTTGGCAAATAAAGCAGGCATATAAAAAGCAATTATCATTTTGAACAAACCGGGCGGGTTTGGAACCCGCCCCTACGAATCGACGCGTCATTGCAGCGTTGCGTGAGGCAAAAAATCTTTGCACATAGAAACAAACAAGCCTCATCGCGAGACAAACAAAAGAAGGTCTCACGCAACGGCGCAACGTAAAAGCATGAAAATTTCGCTTGCATCGTTTCCATTTTCTAATAGTTACTATAAAAATTATGGGTAGAAATCCAAGCTATTGATCCTAGAAAACAATTTTCAATGACGAAGATTTATCTTGTAACTACTTGATGTTGAAAACGCTGTAACGATGGTTTCATCGAAAACCAATGCCAAAAACCTCTTAGATCGCCCTGCCCGCCTACGCGCACTGGCTTTGCTCGCCCTGCTGTCTTCCGTGTTGGCGATTCTAGTCGGCATGATTTGGCGAAACCATGTGCGTTTAGACCAAGTACAGATTTATGTCGGCTACTCCCACCGGATTCAAGATGCCGGTTTGAGTTTACAGCAAGCCCTGGTGGATGTGTTGTCTGGGCAGGTGTTGCGGTCAGAGCAAGTAGGGAGACTATCCGCGAAAATTCAAAAGCTTTCCATTAGGGACGCGCATCTTTCTCCGAATACCCCGGAAATGCTTCGCCGAGTCAACGCATCGCTTGCCAAAGTGGACGAGGAATCCCCGGACAACGGCAGGGCCGAATTATTCGAAGCCTTGCGGGAGATGCATGAAATTCTTGACTCCGAAACCGAGCAGCGGGAAAAGCTCATGGTAAAAGTCAGCGGGGAAGCGTTGGTCGAATTAGGGCTGGCAACCTTCATTTTGCCGGTGATACTCCTACTCACTTGGCTGTTCCTGCGACGGCGCATTCTTAACCCTTTGCATGATCTAAGAGAGTTGTTGCTAAACCTAGTCAAAGAAGACTTTGCCCCCATAGCAACCGATCATCTCGACCCCCTGTTGTTGCCTGTGTTCAATAGTTACAACGACATGGTCATCCATCTGAGGGAGTTGGAGGAGGCCAAACGTATGTATGCGCAATCCCTGGAAGCCGAGGTACGCTCGGCTACGAGCGTATTGCTTGAGCAGCAACGTAGCCTGGCCAGGGCGGAAAAATTGGCAGTCGTTGGCGAGCTGGCTGCCAGCCTTGCCCACGAACTGCGCAACCCATTGGCCGGCATCCAAATGAGTTGCGCCAATTTGCGCAATGAAATTGGAGACGCTGACCAAGGCGAACGGCTTGCACTGATCGGCGCTGAACTAAAGCGCATGGCGCGCTTGCTCAATGAATTACTCGACCAAGGCAAACAAACACCTTCCACTTCGGTCCGTTTCAACCTTGCCGTGCTAGTCAAGGAACTACTCGCCCTCACCCGCTACCAAATTCCTCCTCACATTGAATTGGCTTACGACATCCCCGACGGTCTGGAATGCTTTTTGCCCGATGGCGGCTTGCGGCAAGCCTTGCTCAATCTGATACTCAACGCCGCACAGGCACTGGAGAAACAAGCCGGGAGAGTGCGGGTGACTGCCCGACCTGAAGGGGACAATATCTGCATCGAAGTCTCGGATGATGGGCCCGGCTTTAGTGCGGAGATGCTCAGCCATGGCATCCGCGCCTTCAGCACGAGCAGGATTCGCGGCACTGGCTTAGGCTTGGCGATGGTGCAACGCTTTGTCCGCGATCTTGGCGGACGGATAGAATTGTCCAACCTCAACCCACACGGCGCTTGCGTCCGTCTACTACTTCCCTGCAAGGAAACCCAATGAGCCAAGGATGTTTATTAGTCATCGAAGACGAACCCCTATTGGGTGCGGAAATCTCCCGTCACTACCGCAAGAACGGATGGGAGGTGGAATGGGCTGCTAGCATTGAACAGGCCCGAAAAATACTGCTTAGGGAAAGTTTCGA
>QJPH01000457.1 GCA_003242955.1 Candidatus Methylumidiphilus alinenensis | reverse complement strand
GGGAATGTTCACCCATGCCCCGCCTGCGAGGTTAGAAGCGAAATGTTGATGCCCATCAACTCAGCCGCCGCTTTCCAGCGCGAGGCGGAAGCCACATTGAATAGGATCGACTGGTCGCCGGGGGAGCTAAGCCATGCGTTCTCCACCATTTCGCGCTCCAATTGCCCCTGCCCCCAACCGGCGTAGCCCAAAGCCACTAAGCTTTTGCGCGGTCCCTTGCCTACGCTGATGGCTTCGAGAATGTCCCTCGAGGTGGTTAAGGAAATAGTGGGGGCCACTTGCAGTGTTGAATCCCAATGCCCACAGGGTTCATGAAGGACGAAACCACGTTCGGGCTGCACTGGCCCACCGAAATAAATGGGTATACCCCCCACTTCTTCGGCACTGATTTCAATGTTCATTTGCTGCATGATGTCACCTAGAGTCAATTCGGACGGACGGTTGATGATGATGCCCAGGGCACCGTCACGATTATGCTGGCAAAGATAAGTCACCGTCTTGGCGAAAAACGGGTCGGCCATGCCGGGCATGGCGATTAGGAAATGATTGGTTAGGTTGTCTGTTTGTTCGATCATGTTGATTAGTATCTGCCTAGAGGGCTAAGCCTGCAAGCCCCAAAATGCTTAATTGCCGGTTTCGAGGCGATTATCGGCTGAAAACAGCCATGTGCGGGTAATTATGAATACATCGCCTTCTTCTTGTAACTCTTTGGGAACCGCTGCGAACGGTGCGGCCAGCCTGACGATGCGCTGCGCTGCCTCGTCCAACACCGGTTCGCCCGAAGATTGCCGCACAACCATGCTGTAGATGCTCCCGTCTGCCTTGATAGCCACGGTCAGCAACAAACTTCCGCTTAAGTTTTGCTTTCGCGCTTCTTCGGGGTAATTGAGGTTGCCGATCTGTTCGACCTTTTCCTGCCAAGTGGCTTCATAGGCTGCGGCATGATATTTGTGGGCATTCACCGAGTTAATGTAAACCATCCTGTGCCGTTTTGCTTGGTCTTCCCTCGATTTGTTGAACTCCGTGCTCACTTCGGCAATCTGCTGGCTCAGTAGGCCTGAGGAAAACCGTGGGGGTTCTGCTGCTGGCTCGATAGCCGTTTTGTGGGCTACGCCCCCTACGGTTTTCTTATCCGATTTGGGAACCTGCAATACTGAATTGGGGCTGCTTTCGAGGTTCTCTTCATCGACAGTTTTTTCATCGGCTATAGGCTTCTCAGTCCTTGGTTCCGGCAATGCCACCTCCTTGTGCTTCGTTGGTGTATCCTCAGGCTCTTCCTTGATGCTATTGCGGGGCGTTAGAGCCACTTTCGGTTCAATCGGTGCTGCAAGCTTGGGGGTCGCCCTGGGCAGTGTCCTCTTTTTGGACTCGCCGCCGCCTTTCTGTGGCGACTGAGCCAAGAAATCCGCCTTAGCTGGTGGCTCCAGGGAGTGATTGACGACTAGGATGACATCTAGGGTTTTATCGATTTCGTTGGGTCTGGGCCTATTGATACTAACGCCAAGAATTAGCGCAGCATGAAATAGGCCAGCCAACAGTAGCGCGAACAGCAGACGGCCATGGCGGGTTAAATTGACAGGCATGATTCAACCAATTAAGATTGCCAGCCCAGTCCGGACTGCAAGTAATCTAACAATATTGCGCTGATATTCAAGCCAAACTGCTTGTCCAACTCTTGCACACAGGTGGGGCTGGTGACATTGACTTCGGTCAAATAATCCCCTATCACATCCAGACCGACAAAAACCAAGCCTTTTTCGCGCAAGGTCGGCCCTACCTGTTCGAC
Organism: Candidatus Methylumidiphilus alinenensis; assembly: GCA_003242955.1. Classification (GTDB taxonomy): domain Bacteria; phylum Pseudomonadota; class Gammaproteobacteria; order Methylococcales; family Methylococcaceae; genus Methylumidiphilus; species Methylumidiphilus alinenensis. The sequence goes on along the minus strand of QJPH01000457.1, from coordinate 22,715 downwards.
AATCCAGCGGTCTCGGGCGGTCAGTTCGCGCCCCTCGGCACGCCCACCGGCGGCAAGATTGCCGCGACTCTCGCCCGGTTGAGGTATGCGGGCAAGGCAATAAGGCACGGCTTCACCATTGACCACTAGGATGCGTTTGTCTCCGTCCACAATTTCCGGCAAATAACGCTGCGCCATCACGAAGCGGGTATTATATTGGGTCATGGTCTCTAGGATGACGCTCAAATTGGGATCGTTTTCTGCCACCCTGAAAATCGATGCACCGCCCATGCCGTCCAGCGGTTTCAACACAATTTCGCCCTGTTCGTGCAGAAAAGTCCTGAATCGGCTTGCTTCGCGCGCCACTAGAGTCGGAGCGCAGCAATGTGAAAACCATGCGGTGAACAGTTTTTCGTTGGCATCGCGTAGCGAACGCGGCTTGTTGACAACGCATACCCCACGGCTTTCGGCGCATTCCAGCAAATAAGTGGCGTAAATATATTCTTGGTCGAATGGGGGGTCCTTGCGCATCAGCACCACATCCAGTTCGTCCAGTGGCGCATCCCGCTCGTCCAAAAAGGCAAACCAGTTCGACGGGTCGCGAGCGACTTCCAACTTCCGCATATGGGCGTGTGTGCGGCCGTCTTGCAAGTAAAGGTCGTTTAGTTCCATGTACCAGAGTTCGAAGCCCCTCGTCTGGGATTCCAGCAGCATGGCGAATGTCGTGTCTTTCTTGATGTTGATGGCGCGGATAGGGTCCATGACGACGCCAAGTTTTAGACTCATAGTTGTTGCCTCAAAAATAACATCATATTACGGCTCTTGACAGAAAAACTCAAAATCAGTTATAAAGTGATGTTTGATGAACCCCCGCTGGGCGGCACTAAACCCGAGGTAAACCATGTCACGAGAATGCCAGGTAACAGGCAAGCGACGTATTGTAGGCAATAACGTTTCGCACGCTAACAACAAGACAAAAAGAATTTTCAATCCAAATCTGCATGAGCGGCGCTTCTGGGTCGAGAGCGAAAAACGCTGGATAAGCCTGCGCGTATCCTGCCATGGCCTGCGCATCATCGACAAGAAGGGCATTGATGCTGTGTTGGGCGACATTCGCAAACGCGGCGCCAGCATCTAAAACAATAGGAGACAATATCATGCGTGATAAAATCAAAATGATTTCCAGTGCTGGCACCGGTCATTTCTACACCACAACTAAAAACAAGCGTACCAAGCCGGAAAAATTGGAAATGAAGAAATTCGATCCTGTGGTCCGTAAGCATGTGATGTACAAAGAGGGCAAGATCAAGTAGACCGATCTCCCGGTTTCCGCAAGTTTCTTCTGTGCTATGGCTAGACTAGCCCGGTTTTAGAAGTCGAGTCGATCATCTGTCGCTTTGGTCGGCGAGGAATCCCCTGACCCCCCTTTACAAAGGGGGGAACCGGTCAGGCACTCAGAAATGTCCTAAGTGGCATTGCCCCCTTTTATTATTCCGTTCCAGCCCTTATTTTATATCCTCAAACAGCCGTCGAACAAACTATTGGCGGTTTGTCCCGTTGTGAAAAAAATCCGTCGAGGTATCGAATATGCTAACATTGAGGTTCTTTCCGGCTTTCCTAATCGCAACCGCCATCTTGTTGATTGGACAACCAGTTTGGGCGGCATGGCCACTGAGTGTTGACGGTCAGGCTCTGCCATCGCTCGCTCCAATGTTGAAAAAAGCGACTCCGGCCGTGGTCAATATTTCGACAAAAACCAAAATCGAGGTTGCCGAAAATCCTTTGATGCGTGACCCGTTCTTCCGGCGTTTCTTTGAAATCCCCAATACGCCGCACCATCGGGAAACATCCAGTTTGGGTTCGGGTGTCATTGTCGATGCCAGAAATGGGTATATCATCACTAATAATCATGTGATTGACAAGGCGGACCAAATCCAAGTGACCCTTAGCGACGCTAGGCAATTGAACGCCAAACTGATTGGTGCCGATTCGGAATCGGATATTGCGGTTATTAAGGTCGAACCAAAAAATCTGGTTGAACTTCCGGTGGCCGATTCTTCGCAGTTGCAGGTGGGTGATTTCGTGGTTGCCATCGGCAATCCTTTCGGCTTGGGGCAAACGGTGACCTCGGGCATTGTCAGCGCATTGGGCCGGTCGGGATTGGGGATTGAGGGTTACGAAGACTTTATCCAGACCGACGCATCCATCAACCCAGGCAATTCAGGCGGTGCGCTAGTCAATCTGCGCGGTGAATTGGTAGGCATCAACACGGCTATCCTGGCACCCAGCGGAGGCAATGTCGGCATAGGCTTCGCCATTCCTTCAAACATGGTGGAGAACATCAAAAACACGCTGCTGGAACACGGCTCGGTAAAGCGTGGGCAACTTGGCATTAGCCTTCAGGACTTGAATCCAGAACTAGCCCAGGCATTTAACCTAGAACAACACCAAGGGGCCGTAATCGCCTCTGTACAACCAAAATCCCCTGCCGATAAGGCAGGGTTGGAGCCTGGGGACGTCGTTCTAACGATCAACGACAAGCCGATTAAAAGCAGTCAAGATGTCCGCAACCAGATTGGCCTTTTACCCATAGGCGAGGAAGTCAAGCTTGAAATCATGCGGCGGGGCGAGACTCAGACCGTCAGGGCGGAAATCGCCACACCCAAGCTCGTTCAAGAAGAAGGGCAAAAAATTCATCCCAAGCTCGCTGGCCTACTTTTGGGAGGCACCACGTCCAGCGACCCGGTGGAAGGGGTCAAGATAGAAAAAATGCACACGGCTTCGGTGGCATTTCAAGCTGGTTTGAGACCGGGCGATATTATTGTCGGCGTGAACCGGCAACCGGTCGCATCGTTGGACGACTTAAAGCGCGCATCTTCATCTAGCCGGGAAATATTGCTGAACATCCAGCGCGGCGGCGGAGGCTTTTTCATTTTGTTGCGTTGATTGGGGTAAACCAATAACCCATGCGCATTAAGGATTATCAAAACATGACGAAACCACGGTCATCGGGAGAGGGCAGACAATTTAAACGCCCCTTCAAATTCAATGCTTTGTTGCCATGGGTCGGCGGATTCTTAGTGTTTTTTTCATTAGGTGCTAGCGTAGAATGGTTTCTCTTCGAATATTGGCAAGAACGGGCTGCCAGCGTTGCAAATGCCATAACCATTTCACACCTTGATATCAAACATGTGCGCACAGAAGGTGAATTGAACTCAGTGGAATACGAATATGCCTTGCGCGAACAAACTGATAATGGCGAAACCGATGGGGTGATGCTCGGCTTGGCGCGGTTGTTTGACGATCCCGAAGCCAAAGTCGCGAATATCGTCATTGCCGGAGGGAACTGGCAACTGGCAGTCAAACCTATCCCCGAGCCCACGCCAAAATTCTGGCTTTGGTTATTGCGTATCCTAGGTTGGTTATTCGCGGGGCTGTTTTCCGTCATGGCCGTGGCTTTATGTGCATTGAAAAGAAGGCTTGGCAGTCAAGCGCTTTATGATGGTTTGACCGGATTGCCGAGCCGGTACCTGTTCCTCGACCGGCTTAAACAAGTGATTAGACGCACCAAGCGTAGCCGGGGAAATTTCAGCCTTATATATTTAAAACTAAACGAATTCGACTCAATTAACGAAAATCAAGGCGGAAAATCTAGGAATATGCTGGTAACGGGTATCGGAAAACGCTTGAGTGGTTTTATCCGCAACTGTGACACAGTTACCCGCTGGGAAGGCGGGGAATTTCTTATTCTCCTGGAAGATTGCCCACAAGACCAAGCCAGTATGGTCGCCGAAAATCTTTGTCACCAAATTGAACTACCGCTTTATAGCGGGGAACAAAAGCTAAGCGTCAGCGTCTCGATTGGCATCGCCACATTTCCCGATGATGGATACAGCCTCACTGCCTTGTTGAAAGTTGCAGGCATCAGGACATAACGGTTGAGTGTGTCATGAAATCACTATAAGATTCGCAACACGCGGAAAGCTAAAAACGCCTGTCCCTGGCTTAACAACCAACAATTAGGAGCGAATAATGTACAAACTTGGTTCACTGATCGGCGCCCTCGCCTTGGCGGGAGCGACAACAATCGCCATTGCCGGCGAATGGCAAGCCTTGCCTGACAAGGCTCCAGAACCTGCGGACAATCCAACGACGACAGAGAAAGTCGAATTGGGCAAAATTCTTTACCACGATCCGCGCCTATCCTCTTCCGGGACGGTTGCATGCGCATCCTGCCACAATGTCATGGCTGGTGGCGAAGACAACCGGAGTGGCTCCGTAGGCGTCAAAGCGCAGGTTGGCGGACGCAGCTCACCGACGGTTTGGAATTCGGCCTTCAATGCCACTCAATTCTGGGATGGCCGTGCGCCATCGCTAGAGGCCCAAGCCAAAGGGCCAGTCACCAACCCCATCGAAATGGGCATGAAGAGCTGGGATGACGTGGTCGCCCGTTTGAAACTCATCCCCGGTTATTCTGGTTTGTTTGCCAAGGCATTCACCGGGTCTGATGTCGTCACTGCAGACAATGCTGCCAAGGCCATCGCCGCCTATGAGCGCACGTTGATCACCCCGAACAGCCCTTATGACAAATATGCCAAGGGCGACTTGACAGCCCTTAGCGAACAACAACAGCGCGGACTGCAAACTTTCTCCGAAACCGGCTGCGCTTCTTGCCATTCCGGGCCTGGCTTCAATGGCTCGCAAAACGGCCAGGGTGTTGGCGACTATATTAAGTTCCCTGGCATTGAAAATGGTGCTTTGGAAGCCCAATACGGCTTCTCGAAAGACCTTGGACGCTATGAAGTCACCAAAAACGATGCCGACAAGCACTTATTCAAAGTGCCGACCTTGCGCAACATCGCTTTGACCGCACCGTATTTCCATAACGGCAAAGTCAAAACGCTTGAGGATGCCGTAGCCATCATGGCAAAAACGCAACTCGGCAAGGATTTGAACCCTCAGCAGGTTGGGGACATCGTTGCCTTTCTAAATGGGTTGACCGGCGAATTCCCCAAACAGGAAATGCCGCGCCTGCCTGCTTATCCGGGTAAGACTTTCGACTTCGAATAAAAAACCCGGCCCCTGGCGGGGCCGGCTTTTTTTAACCTGGTTCCCAAGCGCCTGCTTGGGAACCCATTTCTGCTTGGTCGTTGGCTGTCCCTCGGGAAGCTGGAGCTTCAAAGACCGCATTCCCAAGCTGGAGCTTGGGAACGAGCAAAAGTGATGCGGGAGTGCAAGGCTTGCCTTGCGAGGGCATATTTATCGTTCCCACGCTCCCGCGTGGGAATGCAGCCTTTGCCGCTCCTGCGGTTCGATACCTCCGACGCTGGAGCGTCGTCGGAGGCATTCCCACGCAGAGCGTGGGAACGATACAACGTTACGGACGGGATTATAAATCCCGTCCGGCTGCAGGCTTCATTCCAACGCCTTGCCCGATTATGTCCCGCTTCGCTCGGGCATCAGTCTTAACACACAGTTCAAGGAGTCATTGTGCCAACAATTTCAATGTTTTACGGCATCTTGATCTTGATGTATTTCTATGACAACAAGAAACATAGCCGACCGCACATTCACGCAGAATACGGGGAATACGAGGCATCAATTGCTATTGATGACGGTACGGTTCTCAGTGGCAGTTTGCCTCTTTCTAAGTTAAAACTGGTACAGGCGTGGATTGAGATACACCGAGAAAATTTGCTAGTGGATTGGAAGCTGGCAGTCGCTGGTGAGCCTGTATTTAAGATTGATCCGCTACGATAAGAGGAACTTCGCTTGGACAAGATTTTAAAAGCCACTCCTCTTGATAATTATAAAATTGAAATACTTACTAGCAGCGGCGTTTCAGGTGTATTTGATGTTAAACCCTATCTACAGGGTAGTGCTTTCAAAGAACTTGTCGATGAGTCGTATTTTCGGAAGGTGCGCCCCGCCCATTATGGGATAATCTGGCCTCATGAACAGGACTTCAGTGCCGACACCATTATCTGGGACATGCAAAATGCCTCTCAAAAAGCAAATGCAAGTTATTGACTGATTTAATTACAAGGAGATTATTATGAAAGTGCAGCCATCGCTTTGCCCCATTTGCCATGGTGGTCATAAACAGCCGGGAACGACGACTTTTACTGTTGAATTGGGTTTTGGCGTCATTGTTGTGCGAGATTGTACCCGCTCAGGTCTGCGATTTGTGCGGCACAGATTGGTTGGAAGATAGTGTTGCCGAAACATTGGAACTGATTGTCGAGCAATCGCGCAGGAAACATCCTGTGGTGGAAGTGGCATATTGGCAACATGAAACTCAAGCACTAGTCCACCAATTGCCCCTACCGGGTAGGGTTTACTGGTGTATTCGGCGCAAACCTTGCGATTTGTCTATGCGGACGGTTGGCTGAAAGGTCGTAGTTTGCTTGAAGATTTAGCCAGAACTCCGGGGTAGTGCCTAACGATTGCGCAAGCAACCACGCTGTTTCAGGCAAGATGCCCGTTTTACCACATACGATTTCTTCAATTGTTTGCTCGGATAAACCAATATGTTTTGCCAGAGCCAGTGGAGTTTGACCCATGGGTTCCAAAAATTCCTCTTGCAAAATTACTCCCGGATGAGTGGCGATTCGGTGGCTTGGTAGCATATTGTTAACCTATAAAATCAGTGATAGTCGACAATTTTAACATTGCAATGATAACCCATTTCTTTCAAGCTCCTGCTTGGTCGTTGGCCCCTCAGGAAGCTAGAGCTTCAAAGACCGCATTCCAAAGTTGGAGATTTGGAACGAGCAGAAAAAATAAAAGCCAGCCTAATGTTGGTATTAGAAACAAAATTAGAATCGTTCCCACGCTCTGCGTGGGAATGCCTCCGGCGACGCTCCAGCGTCGGAGGTATCGAACCGCAGGAGCGGTAAAGGCTGCATTCCCACGCGGGAGCGTGGGAACGATAAGATATCTCTCAAATTCGAGCCATGAACCCAGTCAACTTCATTGGAGCCGTCGATGAATACGATTACCGACACTGAACTAAAATTACGTGGAATCGAAGTACTGATTGCCGCACTTGGTGTGGTCCAAGCAGAACGGTTTGTCAGTTTGATCCTGCGGAAACCTTTCGACTATACCCAATGGCCACGGGATTTATGGCCGGATAAAAGCTTGGAGGAAATAAGTGGCCTTGCCATGGAAAATTGGAATCGCCCAACCCAATAGCATGTCAAAAAGAAGGTTTCTCGCAACGACGCAACGTAAAAAATAAAAGCCAGCCTAATGTTGGTATTAGAAACAAAATTGGAAAGATTAAGACAATGACCGAAAATGTTGAAAACCTTATTCTCGAACAACTCCGCACCATTCGCGGTACACAAAGTGAGCATGGTGAGCGATTAAATCGGATTGGGTTGCGGTTATCCATCATGGTGCAAACCTTGGGTAGCCTGTATGCCCTGGCCGGGAATGACAGCGAAACCATGACAGCGTTTTCAGGTTTAAACAAATTAAAATAATAAAGGACACCTAATCAAGCCATTGATTAAATAAATAAACTGTAAAATCCATGGAATCTAATAGTAATTATTTGATGTTGAAAACGCTGTAACCTGATGAAATATAACGATAAAGTCCCTTTTATAATGCTTTCCGCCGGCGAAGCCTCCGGCGATCAACACGCTGCCAGTCTTTTTCTGGAACTTAAAAAACTCATGCCCGAGGTCAAAGCCATCGGCATGGGCGGTGCGAAGATGCGCGAAGCCGGGGTTGAAATTCGCTTTGATTCCACCTCCATTGCCGTCATTGGCACGGTGGAGGTCATCAAACATTATGGTGAAATTCGCCGCGCCTTGGCATTGATGACATCGATCGCCATTGAGGAACACCCCGATTTGCTGGTCTGCGTGGATTATAAAGAGTTTAATTTTCGCCTCGCCCGCTCCGCCAAGGCTGCCGGGGTCAAAGTATTGTTCTACGTCAGTCCGCAAGTCTGGGCTTGGCGGCCGGGGCGGGTGAAAAAATACGGCGCGGTGGTGGATCACATGGCCGTTATTTTTCCGTTTGAGGTTCCATTCTACGAGGCCCACCAGATTCCTGTCACCTATGTCGGTCATCCGCTGGCCGGTAAGGTGGTTCCATCCTTGTCTAAAAATGCCGCGTTAAAAGAATTTGGCTTAGAGTCTGATGGCCCTGTGATCGGTTTGTTGCCGGGTAGCCGGTCCAATGAAATCAAACGCCTGCTGCCGGTGATTTTAGCAACGGTGGAATTGTTGTCCATCCGTTTTCCAACCGCCAGCTTCGTGCTTAACCAAGCCTCATCAGTGACCGACGGGATGTTGGAGCCCTATCTGGCAAACTGCAAAGTAATGGTTAAAGCAATTAAAGGGCGCAATTATGATGTATTGCAATGTTGCGACGCGGTGATTACCGTATCCGGCACCGCCACGCTGGAAGTGGCGTTGGCGGGAATCCCCATGGCGATTATTTACAAGCTGACACCGATCACATACTGGTTAGGGCGGTTGCTGATCAGCATCAATTTTATTGGTTTGCCCAACATATTGGCTGGCAAGGGCATTGTCCGGGAATTCATCCAGCGGGAAGCCAATGCGACCAATCTCGCCGAAGAAATCGGTAATATCCTCGAGGATAAAAATTACGCCAACGAAATTCGGGACAATTTGGCTAGGGTTAAAGAATTGCTTGGCGAAGGCGGGGGTTCAAGTAGGCTGGCCAGTCTGACCAAGAAAATGCTGTTGGATTTATGAAACTATTTTCCGTTTTTATTGCGTTTCCCGTAAAGTTATCCACTGTCAAGACCTTGACAATGCGAAAGCTCTTTGCTGTTAACAAAAAACCGAAACAAGACAAGCACTTAGCATTGTATTGTTATTAATATCATTGTATATCAATGAGATATGATGTATTCTGTTGTTGTCGGCCAGTTTTGGCAAGTAATTCGCCAATTCAACAAACACGGAGTCGGCAAGCCTCTTGCGGTATCGAATCCACAGTGTTATCCACAGTTTTCCAACAAAATCTGTGGATGAATCGCTCGATCTGGCCTTATCGGATGGCAGAAAATTGGAGTTTTCTGTTGTTTGGTATTGGGTCTTGGATACTACGAGAGGGGGATGAGGCAAGGTTTGCTGGCGACAAAGGCAGTCGATACCGCGCCCACCGCTTAAGCGTCTTTAGTTGACGCGGGGCTTGCCATTAGGCAACATAATAGCAAAATCAGAACAACGCGATAGTGTCGGTTCATTTTTATTGTTCACTATCTTAGACTCCAGACGGCAGTGTGCTGTCGGAAAACCGACTCCATTGATAACCTTTACCCCTGTGAAACCCCACCCGTGAAAATCAGCCAATTGGTGACTAGGATGGTCGAACGCATAGCCCGATACCCTTGGCGGATTTTAGGCCTAGCCTTACTCCTGTCAATTTTGGCTGGCTGGGCGGCGGCTCAATTGCCCATTTACACATCACGCCAAGCCTTACTTCCTAAAGATACTGAAGTAACCCAACGTTTTAATTCATTCTTGAGCAAATTCGGCGCAGCCTCCGACTTGATCGTTGTTCTGGAAGGGTCAAAGCGTGAAGAACTGGAAATTTTTGCCACCCAACTGGCCGACAAACTTCGGGGAGAGCCTGAGATTGGCATGGCGACAGACCGCCTGGATATGCGTTTCTTTTTAGAACATGCCTATTTGCTGATGCCATCAGCCGACTTGGGCGAGATCAGTTCTTTGGTACGAAAGCCTTCGGCATCCACGGGGTTGAAAGATGGCTTTGAATTGGAAAATGGCTTACAAAAAGGCTTGAATTGGACCAAAGCACACCCACCGTTGACCAATATCGGTTTTGATCTTGAGAAGGCCCGACAAACACTAGGGATGGCGAGTTTCTTTTTGGAGGAATGGCAGCGTTGGCTTTCCTCTGACACTGCACCTAGCGAGTTGGACTGGGGCCGCCTGCTTAATAAGCTTTCGGCGGGTGTGAACAATGGCTACTTTACTTCAAGGGATGGAAGAATGCTGTTTTTGTTCGTCCACCCGAAAGATCCATCCGAAGACTTTAAAAACTTGGGCCCTTTTGTCGATAAGATCAAAGCGGTGGCGGCGGATTTGGCCGGACAAGCCAAGGCAGCGGGACGAACACCTCCAACGGTGGGGTTGACTGGACTACCGGCGATTGAGTACGAGGAATTCGTCAATATACGCAAGGATATAAAACTGGTGGTGTTTACCTCGGCCGCTCTGATCGCCGGTTTGATTTTAGTTGTGGTCCGCAGTGTCCGCTGGGCTGGGTTGATCTTTATCCCGATGGGGCTAGGTGTATTGTGGAGCTTGGGCCTTGCCCTTTTCACTGTAGGACACTTGACCATAATCACCGCTGCCTTTATCGCCATACTATTCGGTTTGGGAGCGGACTACGGCATATTCACCTCGTCCCGAATCGCGGAGGAACGCCGGACGGGCAAACCATTGCTAGAGTCTATCGCGGCAGGCATGGGCTCCTCGTTTACAGCAGTGTTTACCGCTGGCGGAGCCTCGGTGTTGATTTTCGGAGCTTTGGCGACGGTCGATTTTCCCGGCTTCGCCGAGTTGGGTGTAGTGGCGGCCAAGGGGGTTTTAATGATCCTTATCAGCACATGGATGGTTCAACCCGCGCTTTACGCTCTGTTCCCTCCCACGCTCAAGGACATTCCCGCCAAGAAATCCCCCCTGCCCCCTTTTGAAAAAGGGGGGCAGGGGGGATTTCATGCAAAGGGGGCCGGGGACAATACTGTTGAAATAAGTTCGTCATTCCGGCAGGGAGCGCCGGAATCCAGTCACAGGGAGGTGAATATAGCCGCCGTGCATGACCTCCGAAATTTTGCGAAACCTGCCGAAACGACGGTCAAAAACCTTAATACAACGGCGTTGGGGGAGTGGGCTAAGCGGGTGGGGGCTTATCCAAAACCCGTGGCCATTGCGATTGTACTGGCATCCTTGGGTTGTGCGGTCTTTGGTGCGATAAAGGGTTTCAAAATTCCCTTCGACTATGATGTGCTTTCCATGTTGCCAAAGGATTCCCAGGCGGCTTATTATCAACGCCGAATGGTGGCCGAAAGCGACTATCAGGCCGAGGTGGTTATTTTCACCGCCCAGAATATGGCTGAAGCCAGACGGATAACCGACGAGGCAAGCAAACTAAAAAGCGTCGCCCAAGTCCAGTCCCTGACCCAGTTCTTCCCCCCTGACGCAGATGCAAAGCTCCAAGAAGCCGTCAAACTAGGGGAGTCAGTTACACAATCGGACTATGCCAAGCAGATTGAAAACCTCAATCGGGCTGGGTTGAGCCAAAAGAGCTTCAGCTCATTACAGTCCTTGCTAAATGGTAGCATTGATTTGCTCGACGAAGCGCAAGAGCAGGCTTTCTCCTCGGGCCATTCCAGTCTGGTTAAGGAGATTGAAAATGTGCGAGTCGGCATAACCGCCGTGCAAACCAAAATCGGCCTAGATAAAGAACTCGGAAGGGTGCGCAGTGAACAATTTTTGCGGACTTTGCTAGCCAATGCAGAATCGGGGTTTGATCTTATCGCATCTTGGAGGGAGGCCAAGCCGCTGATGCCGGGACAATTGCCGCCCGTGCTAAGGGATCGCTTTTTCGCCACTGACGGAAGCATTGCAATCTATGCCTTTCCAGCAAAAACTGTGTATGATCCTGACAACTTGGATCAATTGATGAAAGAGGTTTATGGCGTCTCGAAAGATGCGACAGGGTTCCCGACCACGCACCAGGCTTTTTCCAAATCCGTGGTGGAGAGTTTCTCTCATGGAACGATCTTGGCACTGATAGTCTGCCTAACTTGGATCGCGCTCGTTCTGCGGAGCCTGTCTGGCTTTGCATTGGCATCCCTTCCCCTCCTGATCGGGGGAGGATGGATGCTGGGGCTAATGTCACTAACCGGAATCCAATATAATTATGCAAATATCATTGCGCTGCCGCTAGTGATCGCGCTAGCGGTAGATTACGGTGTATGGTTCGGCTACCGATGGCGCGAATTGAAAAACCAAACTCCGTTCCAAGTGAGTATCATATCCGGGAAAGTAATCGGTCTGGCAGCATCGACAGAACTCGCCGGTCTAGGTGCGATAACCTTGGCCAGTTATCGCGGAGTGTCAACGATGGGCGTGAGCATAACCATAGGACTTTTGTGCTGCCTTATTGCAACCCTTTTCGTGGCACCCGCCATTGGACAATTGCTTGACCCAAAGAGAAAACAATAATGAAAACCCCCCAATTCATTTTTCTTGCCAGTCTGTTGGCATCCATCACATGCATTGCTGCCTCTGATTCCCCTCCTATAGTGGTGTGCTACCCAGGTGGGCCCGTCAATGCCGATGACGCAAATGCAGCCATGGGTTCTATGCTTCGAGTGGTCGAGCGCGTTGGTCACTGGCAAGCTGGAAGCCTTGACAGCTTGTTTACCGCTAAAGCGGACGAGTGCAGAAAGCTGATGGATGAAAAAAATCCAAAATTTGCCATTACTTCGCTGGGCGTTTTCCTGGAGCAACAAGAGCGGCACCACCTAGTTCCCGTGGTCCAACCCAAGATCAAAGGCCAAACATTCGAGCGTTACCGGGTGATTGTCCAAAAGGGTAAATACATGAGCTTGGAAGAACTCAAAGGCAAAACTTTGGGTGGGACCGTGTTGGAAGAGCCTGCATTTATCGGCAAAATCGTCTTTGCCGGGAAATATGATCCCGCAAGTTTTTTTCAACTCAAATCCTCCAACTTGGCCATCCGTGCTTTACGGTCATTGGACAAAGGCGAGATGGATGCGGTGATACTCAACGAACAGCAATTCAACGGGCTGGCTTCGCTCAATCTTAACAATCCTGTCGAGGTCATATTCACTTCGGAGGAAATTCCGCTCATGGGCATGGTGGCAGACAGCCTAAACAGCACAGCCGATGAGCGGACACGTTTAGGCAATGCATTGGCGGGTATGTGTTCCGATTCCGAAGGAAAGAAATTATGCCAGCTTTTCGGTGTGGATTCCTTTGCCATCGTAGACTCGGCTCAATTCGAACCGATGACCAAGCTGTGGAAGGAAGGAAAATAGACTTTGACCTACAGATATCTATTTCCGGCGGTTCTGCTGCCGCTGTTTCTAACCGGTTGCGCCGCACTCCATCGTGATCAAGTTCAATTTGACCATCTTTCTGACTGCCCCAAGCAGAGTGAGTCAAATCTTGCCTCCAGGCAGAACGAACTAGGGCCCCTGAGCGACACGCAAACCCTGGCCTGTGCCGTGGATTTCCTGCGGAATAACAAAGGCACGTCACTTCTGAGTAATGCTCTAGGCAGCAGGCTTTGCCTTAATCTGGCTGAGCGTGAAACCGATCAAGACAAGCGCGAAAAACTCGCCGGGGAGGGCGTGGCCTTTGCCGAAATGGCCCTATCCAAGGGAGGTGGGGATGACGGAGCGGTCCATTACTATCTGGCTGCCAACCTTGGGCTGGCAGTGCGCGAACACCTCACTCTAGCTATGGACAACCTTAGCCGGCTAGAAGGGGAAATGAAAAAAGCACTGGCAAAGAGTCCAAAAATTGATGACGGCGGACCGATGCGCCTGTTGGGGACACTCTATATCAAAGCCCCGGCCTGGCCGAATGGCATTGGTGATCGGGACAAGGGACTCGACTTGCTGGAACAGGCCGTCAAGGAATTCCCAGGCCATCCGCTCAACCATTTGTTCTACGCCCAAGCCATCCTAGCGGTAGATGACGGGGATGCCCGCGCAGTGGCAAAATCCGAATTCATGCTCGGTGAAAAGTTATTGCTGGGCGGCAACTGGGGCTACAGCCGACCGTCTTGGCAGAAAGAGTTCGATGATTTTAGAGATGATATCGCCGATGCTTCAGGTGCGCCTACCCAGCCTCTTGCCATGCAGACGCGAAGGTAATTTTTTATTTAACATTAAGACGGATAAAACAATGCCAAGCGATAAACCGTTTTCACTAAGGTTTTTTGGAATTATTGCCTTCTTTACTTTGTTGGTGGCTTGTACGCCAAAAGAGGAAAAGGCATTGAGGTATGTCCAAGAGGGCAAGGCTCTTATGGAGCAAGGCAACGCTGACAAGGCTCGCGTTCAATTTAAAAATGCCTTGCAACTTAATCCGAAATTAGCCGAAGCCTACTACAATATGGGCCTTCTTGATGAGAAAAGCCAGAATTGGAAGGGCGTGTTTGGCAATATGTCCGATGCCGTAAGACTGGACCCCAAAATTGTTGATGCGCATTTGAAACTAGGCCAGTTGTACCTGGCAGGACGCCAGTACGACAAAGCCTCCCAAGAGGTGGCTTTGGTCAAGCAACTCAAGCCCGATCTTGTCGGGGGCTTTGCATTGGAAGGCGCCATCCTTTTTTCCCAGGGTAAAAAAGCCGAAGGCATCGGTCAAGTCACGCTGGGGCTGGAGAAAGATCCGACTAACCTTGATGCCACGATGCTGCTAGCTTCCTTGTATTTGACCAATAGTCAGTATGCGGAAGCGTTATCTGTCTTGAAGAAGGGAATCGAGTCCCACCCCCAAGACATCGGCTTGCAACTGCAGAAAATCCGCGTTGAGGTTGATAGCAAGGATTATGATGCCGCAGTCAACGACTATCAAACGCTGATAGCCAACAACCCTGACAAGAAGGAACTTAATTTTGGCTTGGTTGCGCTTTTGTCGAAAATAGGGCGGCAGGAACAGGCTGAAGGCGTGTTACGGGGGCTTGTCGAGAAATATCCCGCTGAACTAACCGCCAAATTGGCACTGATTGAATTTCTTGCGAAACGCGACGAAGCCGAGGCTGTAAAGGCATTGATTAAGTTTGCCGCAGAAAACCCCAAGGAAATTGCTCTTCAAACGCGCCTAGTCGGGTATTATGTCAGCAAAAAGCAGTATACCGATGCCCAAACGGTGCTAAATCACATCATTGACCTGGACAAGCTTGGCAAGGACGGCATGGCTGCCAGAGTGGAATTGGCTAAAATTGCCGTGTTGCAGAATGACATTAAATTGGCCGAGTCCATGGTTGATAAGATTCTGGCCGATGACGGGAAAAACACTCAAGCACTGATGATGCGGGCGGCCATGCGTTTGGACCGGCATGAGACAGACGGGGCCATTTCCGATTTACAGATCGTTGTTTCGGGCAACCCCAAGCTTGACGAGGCTTTGGTGATGCTTGCGCGGGCATACCAGCAAAACGGCGTACCCGATGTCGCGCAGAACAATTACCGGAAAGCACTAGAAATCAATCCCGGCAACCGGGTGGCGGCACTTGCAGTAGCCGGCAAAATGATCAACGGCAAAGAATACGACCGTGCGGCAGAGGTGCTCACGGTCGCACATAAGGCCAACCCGAACGATATTGCAGTCTTGCAAATGTTGGTTCAGGCAAAGATACTGAAAAAGGATTGGAACGGAGCGCAGGTCTTGGCTGTTGAGTTGGGGCAGCAACCCAATGGCTCGGCAGCGGGCCATTTTATCAGCGGCGTGATATTAGCCAGCCAAGGAAATTATGACGAGGCCATCAAAAAATTTCAGCAAGTTCTGGTGGAAAAGCCAGACTTTGCCGATGCTCTCCGCGAACTTGCGAAAGCTTATGTTGTGGCAGGAAAACAGGTTCAGTTGGTTGCCTTCCTGAAATCGTTCATCGAAAAAAATCCAACCCAAGACGTAGCCTATGAAACGCTGGCTTCCATTTACGGTTCGGAAAAGAAATGGGACGATGCGGTCAAGGTGTTGCAAACCGCGCTACGCGTCAATCCAAAATTAGCGGCGGCTTACCAAACCCTTGCGAGGGTTTACCTAGCGCAGAAAAAAACCAAAGAGGCCGTGGAGGTTTATCAAAAAGGACTGGCCGCGCTGCCGGACAACATCCCGCTGATGGTTGATTTGGCGCAAAGTTACGAGCGTGTGAAAGATGTCGATGCGGCGATCGACGGGTATCGCAAAATCCTGCAAAAAGCGCCTAAATACGATCTGGCTGTGAATAATCTTGCCGCCCTGCTGGCAGACTACCGCACAGACAAGGAAAGCCTGCAAGAAGCCGTCAAACTGGTGGAACACTTTGGAACATCGACCAATCCCAACTTATTGGACACCTATGCCTGGGTCATCCTGAAGTCAGGGGATAATAACAAGGCACTCCCGATAATGAAGCGTGTGGTCGCCGACGCTCCAGAGGTAGCCGTTTTTCGCTACCATCTAGCCATGGCCTATCACCTGGCATCCGATAATGTGTCTGCAAAAACGCAACTGGAGCGTGCGCTATCGCTTGCTGAGAAACAAGGCGATTTCACAGGCGCGGACCAAGCTAGGGAACTGGCCAAAGAACTATCGGCAAAAACGGCTGCGAAAGCCAAGTCACCATAAGAAGTCCCCCTTGGGCAAAAGAGAGGCTAGATGGATTCCCCCCTTTGAAAAAGGGGGCAGGGGGATTTAAATGTTGTTGACACAACCGTCATACCGGCAGGGATTGCCGGTATCCAGAACACAGGGAGGCGAATGAACCCCAAAGCAAAATTTCGCCATATGACGATTTTTTATAAAAATGCAAATAATGCGCAAAAAAAATATTTGACAACATAAAAAAATATTTAAAATTTTAACATATTGTTTGATCCGATGTTGTAAGGGATGCTCAACGAACTCTACGCTCAGCAGTCACTGACGCGAGAGGGAAAGGTGGCAATATTCTCCGGTTTTGTTACAGATAACAACTATCGGGGATTTTTAAATTGTCTATCTGGAGTTACGTTTATGAAAGCATCTTCTATCTTTTTTGCGATTGCACTAGCTGGCGCGGCCACTGCGGCCAATGCTAATTCAGTGACCAATGGCAGTTTTGAAGCGCCAAACGTTGGTTACGGCAATTGGTCGGGAATTGCCAATGGCGGTGTACCCGGCTGGACGGCCTCTAACGGCACGACCGAGATTCAAAATAACATCCAATATGGTGGGGCCGCAGATGGCAAGCAGTACATGGAGCTAAACAGCACTGCCGGTAACTATGTCTACTCTGATCCAATAACAACATTGCTTGCAGGTAAGTCCTACACTTTATCGTTTGCTTATGAAGGCCGGAGCGATGCTGAATCGGTCGGTGGGAATAACAAGATTGATGTGTTGTGGGATGGTAATGTTATCCAAGCTGCTCTTGTTGCACCTTTCCTTAGCCCCAATAACTGGACTTACTTTTCCTACACAGTCGTAGCGCAGGGTAATGATGTTGTCGGCTTTAGTTCATTGCCTTATAACAATACCTCCTACGGCAACTTCATCGACAATGTGCAGGTTACACCCCTCACCGCCGCGCTGTTTTTCGTACTGCCGGCCTTGGCAGGTGTTTTCGGCTTTTCGCGGCGCAAAACTGCCTAATGGTTTGAAAACTGGACCATTGGCCTAACCGCCCACTTAAACCGCCTTTCGGGGCGGTTTTTTTTGTCTTAAGGCGGATGCCATTTTGCCCATGCAACCCACCAACAAAACCCCTTAACCTACTTTTGCAAAGGGGGAAATAAGAACCCTGCTCCGGGTGTTGCGGCCCACTTCCCCGGATTGCGCCGTAAACGGCTACATCCGGGCTACGGTGTTGTCGAGCAGTCGAAGGGTGGTCGGTAAGGTGTCAGTTTCGCAAGTGCATGATTCATTCAAGGCCACGGTTTATCAAAGCCCACACTGTTTTCTTTTGGTGGATTCATTATTGGAAATCACCTAAAGTAACCCCAAGACAAGTTTTCGATATATGCAAATTTGTTATAAAAGTTCAGGTTAATAGAAATATATACCATTTGCAAAAAAAGGAATTTTGTTTATACTGCCATCATATTGTTTGATCCGATGTTGTTAAGGATGCTCGACGAACTCTACGCTTAGAGTTGTCCTCTAATGCGAGAGGGAAAGGCCGCAATATTCCTCGATTTTTTTGTTGGCTCCAACAGATTGATCGGGGATGTTCAAATTTTCTAGGGGAGATATTCCCATGAAAGCCGCGATTAAATCTTTCGTTTTTTTAATGGCTTTGTCCACAGTGCCGGCTGCACTTGCATCGACGGTGACGTGGGCAAATTGGACTAGCGAAAACTATCAGGGCAATCCTTCTTCAACGGTTACGGGTAATATTGGTTCTATTACAGTAACTGCGACGGGGGATTTTGTTGCTGGGGACACTCAACTTACCGGTCAAACCTCTTACCCTTGGCCTAACGTTTGGTCGCCTGAAACAACCTATCACACTGTTTACGGCAATGGCCCACCAAATCCAGATATCATTGCTTTGAGTAATGCTGGAACTGAGACCATAACCTTCTCACAATCCGTCACGAATCCATTGATTGCATTGATGAGTTGGAATGGCTCGGATGTTACTTTTAATTCCACCATCAAGATATTAACCACCGGTGGACCCAATAATTATTGGGGGGTAGCAGGGGCTGATCTCAATAAACTGGTGATCAATGCTACTAGTACTGGATTCACTGGTCCCAACGGTGAAGGCAATGGTGTAATTCAAGTTCTAGGGACATTCAATCTAAGCCACCCACTCACCTTTACCAACGCTAATACTGAATACTGGCACGGTTTCACCGTGGGTACAGTACCCCTCCCCGCCGCGCTGTTTTTCGTAGCCCCGGCCTTGGCGGGTGTCTTTGGTTTCTTGCGGCGCAAAGCCTAAGGGTTTAAAAAAGCCGGACCATCGGCCTAACAGCCCATTAAACCGCCCTTCGGGGCGGTTTTTTTGTCTTGAGGCGGGAAACAGGACTTCTGCCACCCAGCCTTGGACAGAGTTCAGGCGATGGCCGCCTTAGCTCGTACCCAAGCTCCAGCTTCACTGCCGTTAAGCTTGGCGTTCCGTCAAAGGCTGATTTCACGCTTAATGCATCTTAACTTAATGGCAGTGAAGCTCCCTTGAGTACGCGGTCTTTGAAGCTCCTGCTTCCCGAGGAACGGTCAACGAACAAGCAGGAGCTTGATAGGCAAGGGTTCCCAAGCAGGATCTCTCGACGTTATACATAAGTCCCAGCGAACAAGAAAACCGGCATCACGGCCGGAATGACGGGCCTCCAACACTTGTTTATAACGCCCGAGCTAAGGGGCGCGGACGGACGGAGTAGGGGAAAACAGGCCAAAGCGCAACCCCGCGCCCCCTTGAGCGCCGGGTTGGGCGACGGACTAGAAAAGAGTGGCTCTTGCTCTTTGCCTTTCGCTCTTTCAGCCTTAAACCACCTACAAGTGACGAGTTGTAGGGCGGATACAGGGATGTGATCCGCCGAATGCTGGCGACCGACCCATAACATTCGGCGGAACCCGTCCATGGTTCCGCCCTACGGACCTTTTACGTTGTGTCGTTGCGCCGTTGCGTGAGACTTTCTTTTTGGACCCTAGCCGTGAGCAACGCATTGCCGACAGCATACTGACTGGCAAATGGCAGTGTACCAACCCTCATCAAGCTGCACCTTTCTGGTGCGATCATCCTTCTGCGCACCCGCAACGAGCAACAGATTCTGATAAAATGGTCTAATATTTAAATAAATCAATAATATAAAACATTGGCACGGCTTCTGCCAATAGCTTGGGGAACAGATCACTCCGACAACGCTACTAGAGGACAGCGCAATGAAATTTGTCACCGCAATTTTGAAACCGTTCAAACTGGACGATGTCCGCGAGGCATTGTCCGAAATGGGCGTATCCGGCATTACCGTAACCGAAGTCAAGGGCTTTGGTCGACAGAAAGGACACACCGAGCTTTACCGGGGGGCTGAATATGTTGTGGACTTTTTGCCCAAAGTCAAACTAGAGGTCGCCGTCACCGACGAACAATTGGATGCCGTGATCGATGCCATCGTCAAGAAATCAAATACGGGGAAAATAGGCGACGGCAAAATTTTCGTTTTTAACTTGGAACAAGTCGTTCGTATACGCACCGGCGAGACCGGGGCGGAAGCTTTATAAATCAGGAGTCGAGCATGAAATCATTAATAAGCTTTCTACTATTGCTGGGTTTCAGTGGCTTGGCCCTTGCCGATGCCGCCGCGCCCGTTCCAAACAAGGGCGATGTGGCGTGGATGCTGACCTCCACCGCGCTTGTGCTGTTGATGTCGGTGCCGGCATTGGCGCTATTTTATGGTGGCATGGTACGCAGCAAGAATATGCTTTCGGTGCTGATGCAGGTATTCGTCACTTTCTCGCTTATCACCGTGTTGTGGTGCATTTACGGCTACAGCTTGGCGTTCACCGAAGGCAATTCAATTATTGGCGGACTAAGTCGCTTATTCTTGAATGGTACTTTTGATGCGTCCAACGGCACGTTTTCCCTGGCCGCCACATTCAGCAAGGGTACGCCTTTGTATGAACTGGTTTTCGTGGCCTTCCAAGCGACCTTTGCCGCGATCACCTGCTGCCTGATTCTTGGTGCCTTTGTCGAGCGCATCAAATTTTCGGCGTTGCTATTGTTTATGGTATTGTGGTTCACGTTCAGCTATTTACCAATCGCTCACATGGTTTGGTTCTGGGCTGGCCCTGATGCCTACACCAGTGCCGATGTTGTGGACAAGGTCAATGCCACGGCGGGGCTTGTCTGGCAATGGGGCGCCCTCGACTTTGCCGGTGGCACCGTGGTGCATATCAACGCTGGTGTTGCGGGCTTAGTCGGTGCCTATGTGATTGGCAAGCGTATCGGCTACGGCAGGGAACCAATGGCACCACACAGCCTGACGATGACCATGATAGGTGCTTCTTTGCTATGGTTCGGGTGGTTCGGCTTTAATGCAGGCTCGGCCCTGGAAGCCAATGGTTCGGCCTCGCTCGCCTTCATGAACACCTTCCTTGCCACAGCCTGTGCGGTGCTGTCTTGGACGTTCGCCGAGTGGTTGGTCAAAGACAAGCCCTCAATGCTAGGCGCAGCTTCGGGCGCGGTTGCCGGTCTGGTTGCGATTACCCCGGCTGCCGGTAACGTCGGCATTCCCGGCGCATTCGTCATCGGGACCGTCGCAGGGCTAATCTGCCTTTGGGGTGTCACCGGGCTGAAAAAGTTGCTGAAGGTGGATGACTCGCTCGACGTGTTCGGCGTCCATGCCGTCGGCGGTATCACCGGCGCACTGCTCACCGGCATCTTCAACGCCCCTGTGCTGGGTGGGCCAGGTTTCTACAACAACTGGTTCGAAATGAAACCGGGTTACGGGTCGATTTTGGACCAGTTCATCATCCAAGCCAAGGCGGTCAGTTTGACTGTCGTGTGGACTGCTGTAGTCGCCTTGATCGCCTTCAAAATCGTCGATTTGGTGATCGGGCTGCGCGTAACCGAAGAGAGCGAGCGCGAGGGTCTGGACACCAGCGAACATGGTGAGAAAGCCTATAACTTGTAAACTTCTGTCGGTATTATCATAACTTCCATGTTGCTCGTTCCCAAGTTCCCGCTTGGGAATGGGTTTTTTTTTGTATTTTCCCACTGGGACGGTTGGCTGGTAACAAGGGGTGAGCGCAACAATTCTCATTATTCCTGTTTTGCCTTGATTTGTTTATCAAAGATTGATAAAAATATATTTTGAAATTACCCAGAGAGTCCTAGCCATGCCATCAAGCTACGCCGTAGGCGATCATTTCGAGCAGTTCATCAGCCAGCAAGTCGAGACAGGGCGTTATGCCAGCGCTAGCGAACTTGTGCGCGAGGCTTTGCGCCTACTGGAGACGCGGGAACGGCTGCGCGAGATCGAGATTGAGGAATACCGCGAGAAAATCCGCGCAGGAATGCAAAGCGGTTCCAGCATCCCCGCCGATGAAGTTTTCAACCGCCTTGAGGCCAAATATCAAACGATATACATTAGTTGAAACAACGCAAGGCAATCGAATAATTGAGGTAATCTCAGATGGTGAAGGTTATTGTTATTTTGTTATAGATTGGAACCAAAATGATTTTCCTTCGATTTATATTAGTGCTAATGTAAAAAGCATTTTTGATACAGCTCAAGCTGCATTTGATGACTCAGTAGAAACATTAAAAGGATCCCTTATAGCTCGCAATGGAGGTAATAATGTTGAAATAACAGCCTTTAACACCATTGAACATTCAGGAGAATTAGAGATGATTGAATATCCCACAACAGAATAATATAAGATAACAGTGGAACATAATTTAGATTATAAAAAACCGGCAATATACAGCGTTTTTAATATCGAATAGTTACTTGTTGGGTTATACCATTTTGCAAAGCACAGACACACAGGATGTAACCGTTCAGCCCCCCCTGGGAGCGCGGGCGTCCCGCCCGCCAAAATTGCGGCCAAGATGGCCGCGCTCCCAGGAAAAGGCAGGGGGGGGCTGAACGGTTACCACAGGATAGTTTGAATGAGTGTCCTTTATTATTTTCCTTTGTTAAGAAAAAACGCTGTACATGAATGCAAATCGGGAGTCCTAGCGGTGAAAAAAATGGCACATAGGCCGTTTTGACGGTCAACAAAAGACGTTGCCAAAACGACGGAACACGCCTGTTGCGCCCTACCGCGTTAAGGGAAGCCCATAGGTGGATTATTATACGCGTTTAAATGATTGGTTGGCATACATTTCTGCAAAAGGTATGTGAAGCATAGAGAAATCTTGATATACAGCATTTTCATCTTAAAAATATACCTAAAACAGACATTTCGTTAAACCTTCAGGTCAACCGAATAACCTGTGCTATCATACCCACTACCAAGTAACTCTTTGATGTTGAAAAT
>QJPH01000368.1 GCA_003242955.1 Candidatus Methylumidiphilus alinenensis | reverse complement strand
TAAAACACGGTTGCTTTGGGTCGTCACCGTGCGCGGAGTGTTGAGATGGTCGGCATAGACATACAACAGCCCGGTGCTAGCGCTGATGGTTCCGACCGGGATGTCGCCCAGCCAGAGGGTTTCTTGAATGGCTAGTCCTTGTGCGTTGTACTCGCCGAGCAAATGCCCTGCCCGGTCATAGGTGAAATAGCGGTTCCCCGTCGAAAGGTTCACCTTGGCGACACGCTTGCCTAGACCATCCATTTGAAAGCTGTCGCTCCCGAAATGCATCAAGCGACCGCCTAGGTCGTATTGGTAGCTGTTGAAGCTATCGCTAAGCAAATTGCCAACGACATCGTAGCCCATGTTGAACACAGTTCCATTGGCAATGGTTTCTGACAGCAAGGCGTTGCCGGTAGGTTTGCTGGCGTAGTGTGTCGTCCCGGCATTCTTTGCCGTGATAAAACTGGGACTCACACTCTGCACAGTGCCGTCGCTGGTCTCGCCGGTAATGCGGCTGGCCGCGTCATAAGTATAACTGCGGTTGTCCGTGCCTAAGGGCAGCTTGGTCAGCCGACCGTCAAGGTCGTAACTGCGGTTATAGGCCGTGCCATTACCCCACACCCAAGAACTGATAGCACCAAACGGCTGGTATTGCGCGGCATTTAACAACACCGTGCCGTCCACCGTCACGCCGTTCACTTGTCCATCCGCATTGTACTGGTAGGCAATCGTATTATTCGCCGGGGTGGTCAACTGGCTTAAGCGGCCCGCCGCATCGTATTGGTAGTGGGTGGTTAGCGTCACCAAGCCGATGGTTTGCTGTTGCTGCACCAAGCGCCCATGAATTTCATACAGCCAACTGGTGGCACCAGACGTGGACGTGTCGGTCATGCCGGTCAGGTGTCCAATGCCATAGGTGCCTTGGTCGTACTGGTAGGTCGCACTGGAAATGTCGCCATAGCTGCTGTTGGGCGTGAAGCTTTTCTTGACCAAGCGGTTTAGCGCGTCATAGCTGTACAGCGTTTGGACGCCACGGGCATCGGTGTGGCTGATGATATTGCCCGCCGCATCGTAGGTATAAGTGGTGGTTCCGGTATCCGGGCTGGTTTGTTGGGTTTTGTTGCCCAGCCCGTCGTAAGCGTAAACGGTGTTGGCGGAACGCGGGTCGGTGACTTGGGCTAGGTTATCGTTGGCATCGAATTGGTATTGGGTCTTGTCGGACAATGGGTCGAAGCTTGCAATCAGCCGGTTCAGCGCATCGAAGCTGCGGGTGGTGGCCTTGGACAGCGGGTCGGTGACGGAAGTCAAATTGCCGTTGCTGTCATACCCAAAGGTAGTCGTTTGCCCTTGCGCACCGACGGACGTTTGCAGCCGGTTAACCGCATCGAAAGTTTGGCTGAGGCTGCGCGTCAAGGTGCCGGACAGGTCGTAGACTTGTTTCTTGGTTTGATTGTCGTTGGCATCCAGCGTGTAGACGATATTATTGCCTAGGTTATCGCTGACTTGGGTCAGGCGGTGGGCTGGGTCATAGCTGAAAGCGGCAAAGCTGGCATCGGGTTTAATGATTTTCAAAACCTGTCCGGCGGCATCGTAACTATAAGTAGTCGCTTCCCCGCCTGTGTTGCGCGACAGCAGCCGCCCGCGTGGATCATAGGCCAGTTGGGTTATCAGGCCGTTGGGGTCTTGCAGGGTCAAGGGCCGCCCATCGGCATCGTAAGCGGAAATAGTCGTCACATGGCCCAAGGCATCGGTGACACTGGCAAGGTCACCCTTGGCATCGTAGCTGTATTGGGTAATATCAGCGACATCGGTGCGCGGGCCATCAGATTTGGTGACTTGTCCGTTGGCATTGTAGGTGTAGCTCCATGTCCGGGTGTTTTTGCCGTTGTTGGCATCGGCAATGGTTTTCTGGGTCAAATTGCCGTGGCTGTCGTAGGACAACGTCGTGACCCGGTTCGGCTCGGTGATCTGCGTAGGCAAGTGAAAAGTCGGGTGCCATGTGGTCGTGATGGTTCGCGCTTGCGCCGTGCCGGTTGCCTCGGTGCGCGAGGTCTGGTTGCCCCGCGCATCATGTGTATAAGTCGTGACGTTGCCGTCATAGTCCGTTTTGCTGGCAAGAAAGCCGTTGGCATCATAGATGAACGCGTTGCCGCCTAACGACGGGATGGGGGCACCGGTCAAAGAAACCGGTTTGGTCATATTGAACAGTGTTGTGAAACTGTAGGTGTGCGCATTGCCGTTGGCATCGGTGACCAACGAAGTATTGCTGTTATAGGCGACAGTTGTTAGCTCCGCGCCGCCCGTGTGCTGGCTTGATATGGCGGCACCTTGCGCGTTATAGCCCCAAGTGGCGAAGCGATTGCCGAGTTCGTCAATAATGCCCGTCAGGGCGTGAGGCTGATTGGTGTTCGCAGTGTTGGTCTGTTCGTTATAGACATACTGGCGAGTGCTCTTATCTGGATAAGTTACCGCTATGAGATTGTTGTTCGCATCATAGGCGTAGGCATAGACACCCCCGTCCGGCGCGGTCATTTGAATAACGCGGCCCGATGAGTCATAGGCAAAACTCATGACATACCCAAACGGGCCTGTCACTGTGGATAGCTGATTGCTGCCGTTATAGCTCAACCTTGTGGCCAGTCCATCACGCGAGGCTATAGACAATAAAGTGCCGTTTGCCGCATAGGTTTCTGTAGCGTCGGAAGCAGTCAACAACTGATAGCCAGTGATTACTCCGTTAGCTGTCGTGGCCGCCAGCACACTGGTGACATCAGGGTCGGCGGTATAAGTACCGTTGTTGCTTGTAAATATATCTTGCCGCCCGTCGGCTCGCGTTACGGTAACAGTTGTACCTGAGACGGTAAGGGCGCGATGCCA
Organism: Candidatus Methylumidiphilus alinenensis; assembly: GCA_003242955.1. Classification (GTDB taxonomy): domain Bacteria; phylum Pseudomonadota; class Gammaproteobacteria; order Methylococcales; family Methylococcaceae; genus Methylumidiphilus; species Methylumidiphilus alinenensis. The sequence goes on along the minus strand of QJPH01000368.1, from coordinate 22,132 downwards.
TGTTGTACGCCAATTCGAGCCGAAAGCCGACCCTCCCGTATCCAAGCTATTGTAATAGCGCACAAGGCTTAGCCCCGTATTCGGGGAAGCAATAAAATCAGTTTGAATCTGTAGTTTATTACCGGTCGCAGAATCTATCGGATTCCCACACAGCGCATTAGGCACTGGGTCGGCTCCGTTATTTCCCGTGCAGCCATTTTGCTTAAGGGCGTTCGGGTTTGCGGGAGAATTAGGTAAATCTTGAGGTTCTGTTGGAGCGGTTGGAGCGGAAGTGCTACCAAGGGCTTTTGGGGGTGTTGATACAGTTCCTCCAGTCCATGTTCCCGATAATCCATTAACAACTTCATAGGAACACCAATAAAATTCAGGCCAGTTGGAATAAAGTAAATTAAATGTATCACGACCACTATAGAAACTACTCTGATTTATTGTTATTGTATAATTATAGTTACCAACTATAGTCGATTGAGATAGTGCAGAACCAACTATTTGTCCGAGGCTTCCGAAGCCTACGTTGCTAAATTGGAGGACATCGCCATAGTGTTCTTGTCCTTGTACTGAATAACCGGAAACCGTCATGGTATAGGTGTAGTTAAAAGGTACTACGGATATAGTCAAAGTGGCCGTAATGTTGCCCGCTTCAGGACATGGGGGAACAGTACCATCCGACGTCAACTGCGGACCAACATAACTATAAGTCAATTCCAGAGCCTCCGCCTCACCGGAAAAACTAACGTTCCACAAAACCGCTAATACGTAGAGGGCAACAGCACCAATAGAAAACCTATCCTGCTTCCAATCAAGTAAAATCTGCTTCATTGAGTTGCTCCGGTATCCAATGCGATGCCATTTTATCTTTCCGACATCCACATAATTTTGATATAAAACGGCATTCTTCGCTTCCCGCCATGTCGGGCAACGGCTCCATCGTTACCTGGCATCCAGCACCGAATTATCGGCAGCTTAGCATTTACCAGGGCTGTAGAATGCGCTGAGGAACGAAGCGCATCAATTGTGAACAATGCGCCTCCTTCGTCGGCACATTCTTCGTAAACATGATAAATAAATGCCCCAACCATGCCAAGTGCCATGTAGACATCACAGGCATATAAGGTCGGGCAACGGCTCCATCGTTGCCCGACAACACAGCGACGATTCATCGGCACCGTAGCATTTACTCAAGGCAATTGGCAAGTTCAACCGCCATAATGTCGGGCGCAACGCAAAAAGACGCATCCGAACTACTTCACTGAATCCAAGTATAGCGTATCGGGGCAAATATCTTGTTCATGCGGCCATGCCACCGTGCCATCAAGAACCACCACCCGCTTGAAGTAAGCAATATCCTTCAATTCTTGAAACACACCAAAATCGAGTAAATATGAGCAATCATAAACTCCCGATTCGCCATTGGTAAAAACCAGCTTCAGTTTATAATCGTCCGTCGGAATTACTTCATGAATTCTCGGATTCACTTCGCTTACCTCAGCGGCTCAATTTTATAAGGCTGCTGACCCTCTACGGCAAGCTCCCAGTCAGCAACAAGTTCATCCTTGCGCAATTCAATCCATGCTTGCAACAACTTCATTTTGGCTTTAGGAATGTCTCCTTCAAGTATATCGCCGTCAGGTATGGCAATAACCACTTCATAACCCTGATATCGGGCATGAATATGCGGTGTTTTATGTTGCTGGTTATCCCTAAAGTACATGTAGACGATAATCCCATAGAACATTGAAATTGATGGCATAAAAATCTCGCTTCGTAAATATAATCAGGGCGCAATAGCCTTGTCGGGCAACGGCTTCATCGTTGCCCGACATCACAGCACCAAACCATCGACACCGTAACGTTCACCCAATGCCATTGGCATTCCAACCGTCAAAATGTCGGGCGCAACGCAAAGAGCCATGTAGGTTGGGCAACGGCTTCATCGTTGCCCAACATTTCAGCGTCGAATCATGGACATCTTAACATTAACCCATTGCCATAGACGTATGCAACCGCCAAAATGTCGGACGCAAAAAAAACGTGCGATTTGCAAAAACAGGCTGATTTTAGAGTGAAACGGCAGTAGCCGTTATTGTAAATGATTACATCCGGTGAGATTCTTTGCGTAGTTCACGCAAACCCACACGTTAAGCCATCAACCCCCTGTTTGTGAACATATACGTACACAGTTAGCCGTTAAATCCATTTCACGCATGGATGATGGCAATGTTGGTAATTTATTTTTTGTTGTGGTCTAAGAAATATCGACTTTATCGTTCATTTTTCGTTGCCATAGAAATTTGCCCTTTGCAAACTAGGGGCGAGTGTCTCCTCTGGGTCGTTACTAATCAGATGCCGACTCCCCCGATCAATATTTTGGCTGTTCCGTAATAAATACCATTCGCATCTACAACATGCTCGAATTCAGCACCAACTACAGATTTGTGATCCAACAACATCACCATGTCTTCATCTTGAACAAGCGTCCCTGATCGCTTTCATCGTGCAACCTCAGCACGATTTCGCTCTCGTCGAACACGGAATTCTCCCCTTCAGTCCGCGCAGGAAGATCCGAGTCGATCAAGGTGATAATCGCTTGGATACCAAGCTCAGAATACCGACGAATGACCGTTAGCAAGTTTTCCTTCTTTCGGTCATCCAGCGATTCAAACACCCCGTCATGGTAAACAAACCGTGGGAAGTGATCGTCGAGATGGGCGCGCAACACAGCCATGTCGAATGCGATGCAAAGCAGTTTGCGATAGGTGTGTCCCATGTCAGCACTGGTGGCATTGCCCGATTCGTCAAGAATTTCGGCCCTAAACTCAAGATGGCCGTCTTTATTCGGCGATACGCTGAGCAACGCCTTGCGATCGACCACATCTTCGACGATTTCGCTGAAAAATAAACGGATCGCCGAGAACAGACTGGTCTTGTCTGAGTTTTGCTTCTCAACATTCGCCTCGATCTGCGTCTGCAAGTTTCCCCGTTCTTCAACCAGCCCACGGATATCAGTTCGCAATTCTTGGAGCCGATGCAGAAAGCCGCGCTGCTGCTCAAGTGATGTAATATCAGCCCTGAGCGTCACCATCTCATCAGACACCTGCTTGTACTTGCTGAACACATCCGTTCCGCTCAGAAATGACAATATATCGGATCGGCGTTTGCCCAAGGTATTGAGTTCGGCATTGACGCGCTTTAGCTCACTTTCAATTTCAGCACGGTCTTCTTGCAGGTAGACGCGACGCTCGTCTGTAATCGCCCGGTTGAAGGCTATCAGTTGCTGGAAATCTTTCTTGATCTGCCCTTGGAAGAGGACTCCCGCCTCTTCAAACAGCCTTTGCGCCTCGTCCGGGTTGAAGAGAATTTGGTCTTCCTCCAGCGAGGCAAGAATTTTCTTCCTATTCTGATTCAGCGAATATCGTTCGGAATTGAGAGCAGCTATGCGTTCATCGATATCGTCCACCAACTGCTTGGTCTGGTCTTTATCCTGCGCACGGAAATCAAAGGCATCAAGCAGCTTCTGTTTCTTCTCGGCCTCCTTTTGCTTGAGCAGCAGAATGCCTTCGATCTTGCTAATGTCTTCTATTGAGCCTCCAAGCTCGTTCTTGATCGTCTGGGCCGTGGACTGCTTCTTCGCAAGCTCCTCCTCCTTTTCGTAATGCAATGCGAGCAACCGTGCATCAAAACCCAAAATATGAGCAAGAAACGGCTTCCAGTCCGCATGCGTAGAAGCAAATTTGCGCAGATGAAAGACATCCCTGAAGTCGTCCTGAGAGCGCAGCAGGTAACCCAAACCATTGCGGTACGACCAGGGTTTGAGCATACGCCAATCAAGCAACCCATCCAGAAGCTCCTTTGCACGGTCGAAGGGCATGTCAAGGTGATCCCAACCCGACGTGGGCAAGCTTGAGAAATCCTGGTGGCTGGCCTGATGCTTCTTGTAGCTGACCTTGGTTGCTTCTTCGACGCCACGCCGTACCGTCAGGTACGAGCCGTCCACCAATTCAACTTCAAGATAAAAGACGAAGTCCTTGAATAGGTCAATGTGTTTAAATAGGAAAAACTTGCTGTCCCGTTTTGCCAGGAAACTGAAGTCAAGCAGACGCCCCAAGGTTGTTTTCCCAAGGTTGTGTGTATCCTTGTCGCGGTTTTGAGGCAGACGGATTTCCGCCATGACAACATTCAAGCCAAGAACGAAGTCCACTGGCTCGAACCGCTCGGGTTTGTTGGAATACAGCCTAGACAGTTTCATTGGGTCCCACATACTCCACGGCGTCTGTCTTCGGGCGATAGTCAATCAACCCCATCAAGAAGAGGAAATTCAGTGCTGGCAAGAACAGCACATCCCCCCCGACGACAGCTTTCTTCGCATACTTGCGTAGCGAGTCATAATCTTCCAACCTGCGCGTCTTCAGGCGTGCAAGCAGCAACAAAGACACGTTGATGACCGTCCTGTCCGGGTGCGAATGCTTAGTCGGCCGCAACATCACCTGCCTCACCGATATCGCAATTCCAATACATGTAGAACAATACGGCCCGGGTCAGTCGCTTGTGTGCATGTTGACGCAAAATTGGGTCGCGGTTGAACAGCAAATCGACGAGGTATTCCATCACCTCGTCAAAGGCCTGGTAGTCTTTGCGTTTGGCGATGATTTTGAGCTGGAACTCATCGACCACCGATTCATAGAGACGCAAAAGTTCGAGGTTTTCGGGTGCGGACAGGAACGACCGAATCTGCGTGGTCTCTTTCAAGTAACGCTTGCGCTGGGCCTTGGCATAGTCGTCCGTCATATTGTTCAGCGCATTTTTATGTTCATACGACACACGCGATGTCGGCGGGTCATCGAAAACAGCTTGTACCTCAACCATCTGTCTCGACAATGTCTGGACGACCTCTGCGAGGTCATCGGGACTTACGATCAATGGCGAATCGACCGGGTCGAGACCTGCCAGACGAGGAACCTCGGGAAAGTTCTTCAGCCAGACTTCCAATTGCTCCAGGCCGCAGAGATAAATTGACGATGCCGAGATGCCGCACTGATTTGAAATAAAAGCTCGTATCTCGCTCTCGGCATTGCCGGCCAGCCGTCTGTTGGCAAAGAGCATGTAATGATCAAGCTGCTCGCTCTCCCGCAATTTCGTAATACGCGGAATCTCCTTGCCCAACACGTTGTTTGTGCCTGTGGCGCTGTAAAAGTCATATTCCGAGAAATTCCGGTTATACCCGTTGGTGTGCTTGGCCTGGATGACTGTCGTTCCAATCCAAGGCGCAGCCTTGCTGGGATGCAGTTCGGCCGTTCCGACGAATTTCGCGTCTCTGCCGCCATCCGGTCCCTTGGCAAAGCCCTGCACGGAGATGCCGAGCAGGCGTTGGCACAAGAACACAATTAGCTTCTCGAATTGCTCGTCACTCAGGTCTTCATACGCATATTTCATGGGTTCGGCACTTTCTGCATAGGGAACTGGGCGGATTCCAGAGATATTACAGACAGCCGCATGCCCACCACACCGAGCACTGCCAATAGTGTTTTGAGTGTGGGATTGCCGGTCGGCGAAAGCGCACGGTACAGTGCTTCACGGGTGATGCCCGCTTCTTGCGCAACAGCCGCCAATCCTCCATAGGCATCTGCCACATTGCGCAATGCCAGCAAACCAACAGCACGATGTTCCGGGTCGTCCAATTCTTCAAGTGCCGATTTTAGGTATTCAAAAGCGAATGCGTGGTCAGCACGCAGTTCTTCAATAGTGGCTTGCACATGAGAACCCGAGGCCAACTGTTTGCGCTTGCTCATGTGTTTCTCTGTATTCCGCATTGCAACAAACCCTTACTCCGATTGATATCTGCGTCTATATGCACTGGCCACCATCGCTGAACGGTATCGCACAGCAGTGGATATTGTAACTTGTAATTCACTTTCAATTTGGCAATTTATTTTTTGTTGTTGAGTAATCAATATCGACTTTATCGTGCATTTTTCGTTGCCATAGAAATTTCCCGTTTGGCTTAGCATACCTGCAAAACCACTATGCAGGCCAACCGTGAGCGCGTCAGTATACAAAAGACACATCGAAAGGCATTCCCTGTCGGAATTGATGCCGCATTTGGCATACGACACCGAAAAGTCCTTGTACATCCTAAATGACGGGTACGTCGGGTTCGGGTTCGTTTCCATGCCGCTGTCCGGGGTCGATGACACCGTGACGCAACGGCTGAATGCGTTCCTGACCTTCGATTACCCGGAGGGCAGTTTCATCCAGATCATGCTGCTGGCGTCGCCGGACATTCGTGTGCGCATGGAGGCCATGCTCAACATGAGGGATGTGGAAGGCTCAAAGTCCTTGAAAAAATCCGCCGAGAACCGGGTCGGGCTGTTTGTCGGGGCCACCGAACACGCCATATCGCACAACCTGCCGGCCTATGTCAGGGATTTCAAGGTCATCATTTCGGTGAAAATCCCCCAAGCCAGCCCGGACGGGATGCCGACCGGGAAAGACATGGAAATGGCCGCCGACTTTCGCTTAAAAACTGGGGAATCGCTCAAGTCCGCAGGGCTGGGCATCGAAAACCTGGCACCGGAAACCCTGCTGCGCATCATTGGCACCCTGTTCCACTGGGGTCCAAACGCCAATTGGAAACACCCAGAACCCGTGTACGACGGCAGCCTGCCCCTCAACGAGCAGATACCCGAGTCGGACGACATGATCGAAGTGGATCAAAACGGGGTTTGGCTGGGGCATCAGCGGCTGAGGATGCTGTCGCCCGGCAGGCTGCCCGACACGATGGACTTATGGAACATGCGGCGCATCATCGGCGACCCGATGACCGGCATGAGGGGCATCCACGGCAATTTCTTCATCAACCTGAACCTCTTCATCCCCGACAACGCGATGGAGCGGTCTACGCTGGACCGCAAGCGGAATGCGATCACACCCAGGCGTTTGGCCCGTTGCCGAATTTCGTCCCGAAGATTCTGTACAAGAAGCAGAGCGCCGACATCCTGAACGCGGCACTGATGGAAGGCGACCGCATCGTCAAAATGGCATTGTGCATCGGGCTATTCGCCAACGACCAGGACGAAAGCGAATCCAAGGTGTCGGAGACGCTGACCTACTTCCGGGAAATCGGCTGGACGATGAAAGAGGATGCCTACATCCATTTTCCGCTGCTGGTCAATTCCATCCCCCTGTCCGCCGACCGGGGGGCCGTGGGGTTCCTGAAACGCTACCACACGCTGGCATCCAGCCACGCGGTCGAGTTCATGCCGGTCATCGGCGACTGGGCGGGGACCGGCACGCCGATGCTGAATTTCGTGTCGAGGTCCGGCATGTTGATGGGCATCGACCTGTTCGACTCGAACACCACACAACACGACCATCGTGGCCGCGTCGGGTTCGGGTAAATCATTCCTGACCAACGACATCATCACCTCCTACATCAGCGCCGGGGCGACCATTTGGACCATCGACATCGGCCGGTCCTACGAAAAGCTGTGCAAGGACATCGGCGGGGATTTCATCGAGTTTGGCGAACACAGCCACATTTGCCTCAACCCCTTTCAGATCGTCAAAAACTACAACGAAGAAGCCGACATGCTGGTCGGCATCGTGGTGTCCATGGCGTCGATGACCGACAAGCTGTCGGACCTCCAATACTCGCGCCTGCGCTCCATCATCAAACTGCTGTGGGACGAACACGGCACAGGGCTGCTGGTGGACCACATCGCGGAATCCGCCATCGCCGACGAGGACCAGCGGGTGAAGGACTTGGGGCACCAACTCTATGCGTTTACGACCCAAGGCGAATACGGCAAGTATTTTCGGAAATTTTCTTCATCACCAGCTTCGGACACGGCATAGGGCGTCTGGTCGTGGACAAATACACCAAACTGCTGTATTCGACGCGCCCCGACGACATCCGGCAAATCATGCACCGGACCAACCTGGGGATGACAGTGGCCGATGCGATTGACGACATACTGACATCGGACGGCTGATGCCGATGGCTCCAGACCTTAAACCCTGAGATCAACACCAAAACACACATTATGACCATCTTTAAGCCCATTCTAATCCCGGCAGTCATTGCCGGGCTATGCGGTGCCTTGGCGGGGTACTACACCGCCGTCCATGTGCCGATCCAGGCGCAAATAGCCATCATCGACATCGACAAGCTCATCAAGGACAACGAATCGCCCGGTGCGGATGCCGAAACCCAAAAGAAGGTTTCATTGGCCTTGTCGAAGGCCATCAAGGCAAAGGCACAGGAGCTTGCCTCCTATGGGCTGATCGTCCTTGACGGAAAATCAGTCATCAGCGCACCCGAGGAAGCCTATGCCGATGTCAACCGATAGCCTCAGTGGTGGTGGTGGCTGGGCAGGACTGCCGGGGAAGGCAGAATCTTTCAGCGGCCTGCTGGTCAGGCATGTCCAAAAACATCTGCCCGCCTATCTGTTGGTGGCGGTATGTTACCACCTGTTCAAAGCCAATTACCTGATCGGCTGGAATGAAACGCCGAGCCTGCCCTACACGCTGTTCATCATCCACAAAAACGAACCGGTCAACAACGGGGATTATGCCGCCTTCAGATGGCATGGCGGCCACCCGTTCCCGGACGGTTCGCTGTTCACCAAAAGGGTCATAGGCAGCCAGGGCGACACCGTCGAGCGAACCGGACAATCATTCACGGTGAACCGGCAGACCTTTGTCGCCAAGGACCACGGCATGACCGGGAAGGCGCTGTTTCCCAATCCCTTGCCGGAAGGGGCAAGCATCGTCCCGCCTGCCCGTTACTGGGTCGCAGGCACTCATGAATACAGCTTTGACAGCCGTTACAGCCAAGTCGGGTTCATCAAACAAGAGGATGTGGTCGGACGTGCCTACCCAATCTTTTAACATCGCCCTTGCCCTAAGCTTGGTAATGGCATCCTCCGTGTCCACGGCGGACAACATGGACTTCCTCGACCATTCCAAGCAGATCGCCAAGGAGGCGGAAAGCGGAGCAATCCCGGCTTGGCTGAACCGCGCACCGTCGCCGCTGGATGCCGCGTTCCAACGAATCCTAAAAAGCGGCAACGGCCCTTCCGCCCCCAACGCCGCCATCGGCGGCGATGAAAACAACCCCGGCCCATCGCCTTCCAGAGAAGTCGGAAAGTGGCTGTTTGTGTCCTTCTCCATGCCGGAACGGGAGTTCATGGAGGCACTTGCCTATGCCGCCGACGAGAACGCGACCGTGGTGTTGCGGGGGATCGACGCAGGCTCCGACTTGGGCAGCTTCATCAAAAAGGTCAAGGGATTCGGCAAGCAATTGAAGAAAGTGCCCAACACGCTCCTCGACCCGATCCTGTATCAAATTTCACCACGGAATTTCTGCCTGAGTAGTTTTTTGCTGTTGCGGGCAATGTCCCCGGCATGGGTTTCATCCGCCCCAAACCCAACTTTACCCAATTCATAGGCATTTGGCGTTTGATCTTGCGCGGATAAAAATTGCTCCAATGCCTGTTCAATGGCTTGGTCTTTGGAAATCGCATGATTCCCACAATAGCTATTAAGCGCTTGTTCCATTGGTTGTGGCAAATGAATAGAAAGGGTCATGGTTGTTTCCTTAGTCTAAAGCATTTTTTGATAATCTGAATTATTGAGTTGGCTTTCGGAGAGATATTTCGCCTTATGACTTTGATTGAGCCAGTAATGCTTTGAGCCGCTTATTTTCCTCTTGCAGAGATTGCTTATCCTGCAATGCAGATTCTTTTTCTTGCAAAGCGGCTTGTTTCTCCATCCGCTCCCGCTGTAAATCCTGTTGAGCCTGTTCCATGTCATGCTGTATTTGCTCTTTTTCCTGCTTAATCCTCTCCATCTCCCGCTGATCTTCTTCTCTCTCAATTTGAATAGTACGCTGTTCGCGCAGATAGTTTTGCCGCGCTTGGTATGCGTGGTAGTCGCGTTCTTTCTCGGAAAACAGTTTCAGGGTTTTCATGGCTTGCCTCATTTCATCTGTGTTCATCCAATCCGGTAATGCCGCTTCGTCCAGTTGCTCGCCGTCTTTGAAAAATCTCAGCCAGCGTTGTTCCTCGGTTTCGATCCGCTCCGCCGTGAATTTTTTAAGTTCCAACAGGTGGATGCCGCCCAAATCCGCCAAGGTACGGCCTTGGCGATTTTGCAGTTTATACTCATGGGCATAGTCGGTTTCACCGGGAAGCAGGTTTTCCGCCAACAACCATATACTATAAACTGGCTTTAACAGGCTGTAATCATTGCCGCTTTGCAGTTGCTGGCTGATGATGTCGCACCATGTGTAAACCATCCGCTCCGGCAAGTGCCGATAGGTCAATAACTGGATTTCAATCTGGTAAAGCCGTCCATCGCTGTCTTTGGCTTTGACATCCACCACGCTCAGTTTATCGTCCAGAAACTCCTTGTCGTTGTAGGGGTTGAGAATTTCCACTTCGGTTATCGGTGCGGTTAAATCGCTGGTTAATATCGCATTCAGGAAATGCACCAGCAGATTGCGGTTTTCCACCGAGCCTAGCAATGCCTTGAATACGCGATCTATCTTGGGGTCTATGCGGTGTTTCATGGTGGATTATTTTAAAAGGACGGATACAGGGATGTGAGACGAATAAGAATAGTTAAACTGGCGTTATTCGACAGAACCCGTCGATGATTCCGACTTATGGCCTTATAGCTTTTAGCCAATTAGCCTGTCATATTCATCATGATGACCTATCCATACCCAGATAAAATCAGCATCATCCTCGACTGCAAGCGCCCGGTAACTTCGCCCCACTCGCGCCGACCAGTATTCTCCAACTTTTTTAAATTGCAGCGAAGGATGCGCTTGATTAATCTTGAGCAGTGCGAAATTTTTTCTTGCAAGTTGCTGCACTGGCTTTGGCAGGGCATCAAAACGATTCCAGAATTGAGGAGTTGTCCGATGCACTCACAAATCCCTAAGCTTTCCTGCCGCCTTGGCTTCCATGGCTTCCCGTTTCAGGAAATCAAGATTTCCCGAAGTGTAATCTTCAGCAATTTGCCTGTCCCAATCCTCCCAGTCCATGCGCTCAATCCATTCCCTGAGTTTCACGAAATCCTGTTTTGGCAAAGAAGCTATTTCGGTTTGGATATGTTCTAACTGGGTCATTGGTTAATCTTCACTTTGGAATTTCTGCGCTTATTTTGAAAGTTAGCGAAAAATTGGCTTCACAAGTAGGCCGGAATAAGGTCGCACAACGACCATTTCCGGCAAAATCCGCCAGTATGCCGGAAACGCCCGTGGACGGGCTTATTCCGGCCTACGTTATCGCACCAAGTATAGACCATACGTTCCGGCAAATACCGATAGGTCAATAACTGGATTTCAATCTGGTAAAGCCGTCCTTCGCTATCCTTGGCTTTGACATCCACCACGCTCAGTGATTCGTCCAGAAACACCTTAGCATAGGATTGAGTGGCTCCGCTTCGGTTATCGGCGCGGTTAAATCATTCACCAATACCGCATTAAGGAAATGCATCAGCAGATTACAGTTTTCCACCGAGCCGAGCAAGGCTTTGAATACGCAATCTATCTTAGGGTCTATGCGGTGTTTCATGGTGGGTTATAGCACTGCCAATCTATGATGAGTCATCTGTTCTATCTTCGGCATAACGAGCGGCGATTTTGCTGAGTGCTTCCACATCCATTTCAGGCAAATGGGTTTTGCGCCATTCAGTATAATCAAATCGTTCTCGTGATAAGGTCGCAACGAAACGCTCGGCATCCACCATGCCAAGCATTTGGATTAAAGCCTTCATGCCTTCTTGCCGAATTTCTGTGTCAGTTCTCATACCAATTCTCCAAACAAGCCAAAGCGTCCCACGGTAACGCACAGCGAAGTTGGCCGTGGGTTTTAATCTTCCTCGCTAAACGGTCATCCGTCGTGATGAAAAGTTCTGCATTTGCAGTCAATGCTGCCGCTACATGCAAGGCATCATGTTCCTTGATTCCCAGTTTAATTAAATCACGGGATAAATTAACTAATTTATCGCTATGGGTAATTTTAATAACTGAAAGTTTCCGCCAATCGCTGATTGAAATTCGCCGATCCAAGAAAGGATTCAGACTATTTTCATATTCCAGAATATGAGACCATACAAGCTGATGCCGTCCATCGCGGACATGTTGCTGGATAATCAGTTTAGCCTCGGTTTCCAAACGAATGCGGGATTGAGTTTGGTCATCGAATGGTCGATTAAAGCAACAAAGATCAAGATATATGAGCATCTAAGATTGTCACAAATTTTAAAAATGACAGACAGTTAATTTAGGTTCGCCAATGAAGTATGCTGCGCATATTTATGTGATTGATGAGCTTCGTGCCACAGCACATCTATGGCCCTTCGGTTACTGGACATTTCAAATCGTCAATCAATAATACCGCATTGAGGAAATGCACTAGCAGATTGCGGTTTTCCACAGAGCCAAACAAGGATTTGAATACGCAATCTATCTTGAAGTCTATGCGGTGTTTCATGGTGGTTTTAGTAGCTCGAATGGAACGAAGAGGAATCCGCGTTTTTAGCTTATTGTTTCCCGGATTTCGCTACGCTCCATCCGGGCTACGCTTGCTTGATAGGCATGGTAATCGCGTTCTTTATCGGAAAACAGTTTCAGGGTTTTCATGGCTTGCCTCATTTCGTCAGTGTTCATCCAATCCGGTAATGCCGATTCGTCTAGTTGCTCGCCTTCTTTGAAAAACTGTAGCCAGCGTTGTTCCTCGGTTTCGATCCGTTCTGCCGTGACAATTTCAGTTCCAATAGATGGATGCCGCCCAAATCCGCCAAAGTGCGGCCTTGGCGGTTTTCCAGTTTATACTCGTGGGCGTAGTCGGTCTCGACGGGCAACAAGTTTTCCGCCAACAGCCAAATGCTATACACCGGCTTTAATAGACTGTAATCATTGCCGCTTTGCAGTTGCTGGCTGATGATGTCGCACCAAGTGTAAACCATCCGTTCCGGTAAATGCCGATAGGTCAGCAATTGGATTTCTATCTGATATAACCGTCCGTCGCTGTCTTTGGCTTTAACATCCACCACGCTGAGTTTATCGTCCAGAAATTCCTTGTCGTTGTAGGGATTGAGAATCTCCACTTCGATTATCGGTGCGGTTAAATCGCTGATTAATATCGCATTGAGGAAATGCACCAGCAGATTGCGGTTTTCCACCGAACCGAGCAATGCCTTGAAAACGCAATCTATCTTCGGGTCTATGCGGTGTTTCATGGTAGATTATATAGAGCGGATAATGATGTTATCCGCCGAATGAGAACAGTTGATTCGGCAAAATTCGACGGAACCTGTCCATGGTTCCGTCTTATGGCCTTGATGATATAAATAATTTCATTAGGTATTGCCATAAAATCATCAAAGTTTATCGCCTATAAGTAAAAAATCTTTTAATCTTTTACTCTTAGGTGCTTTCAATGCATCAGTTGAACCTTCCTCAATTATATGACCATGATCAATAAAATAGAATCTTGAAGCGATATGATGCGCAAAACCGATTAAATGGGTAGCAAGAAGAACACAATTTCCTTCATTCGCCACTCTCTTAATTAAAGTCATAATTCGTTGGATATGTTCAACATCTTGAGCAGATGTTATCTCATCCAGCAACAAATATTTTGGTTTTAGTAGTAATGCACGAACCAATGCCACTCGTTGCCGTTGACCAACTGACAACTGGGACGGATAGCGATTTAAGTATGCAATAAGACCTAATTCTTCGCATAGACCTTGAATTTTATTTTTTCTTTCATGTAAACCTTGTAGTTCTAACGGCAATGATAAATTTTGTTGAACATTAAGATGAGGCCATAATGCAAATTGCTGAAAAACTGTTGTTAATTCTGGATAAATTGAACCCCATGGTGGTTGTATAGATTTAGAACATTCAAATGTATGCTCACCAATTTTAAGCAGCCCACCATCTGGAGGAGACAATAGGGACAAACATCGAAGTAAAGTTGTCTTGCCACATCCACTAGGCCCGATAAGCGCAACGACTTCACCTGACTGGATTGCTATATCAATAGCCTCAATAATGACTTTTTCGCCGAGTGTTTTACATAGCTGTTTGCCAATCAACTGCGTTGTCACGTTGAAGTCTTCCATTTAAACCGGGATTTTAAATATATTCCAAGTAAGTTCAATGCGGAGCAGATGACAATAAAGAAAATTGCAAGTGTCGTGTAAATTTGTACAGGCTGGTAAATATCCGAATTGATTTGTTGGGCAACTCTGAAAATTTCCTCCACAGAAATCAAACTAGTGAATAGCGTACCTTGCAATATCACCACCATGATGAATAACAATTGCGGGATGATTTCCCGAAAAATGATAGGCCACTGAATTCGCCAAGCCATTTGTTTTTTTGACATGCCCGTCACCCGCGCAGCATCTATGAGTTCCAACGGGAAGCTATGGAGTGCTTCGACAACAACATCAGCAACCATAAAGGTCATGATGATAGAAAGCGCGGCTATCGAGGTGTAAATTGGCTTAATGACCACCTGTAGCAGATATTGCAGCGGATAGTGCAACCAAAACAGCAACACGATCAAAGGCAATGCCGATAATATGACAGAAATAAATCGACATGGCACATCTAACCAAGCACCGACTCGATAACGACCAACGCCTATCAACACACCTGCAATCAATCCAATTGCATAGGTGGCAGTGCATAACCACAATGTTATTTCTAAGCCACCTAAAAGCTGGCTATGATATTTGACAAGGATTTCCCAAACACTCAATTGGGCACCTTTGAGGGAGGAACTTTACTGTCTAGCCGATAGGGGCGGGCGATGCGTAACTGTGAATTGGGGTAATGCTCATATTTAGCAAGTAAATCATCAATGTAACCACTATTCAGCAAGTCTAACAAGGCAACATCTAGCATATTTTGAAACTCCAATTCTCCACGCTTGAACATATAACTATTACCAAAAACTCGTAGGGGTTCTTTTGGTGTTATATTGACGATGGTGTTTGGATTCGTCTCTAGGAACTTCATTGCATGGTAAGGTTCCATAATCAGAATATCAGCTTTTTTATGGATTACATCCATAAAAGAAACGCCAAAATCAGTCATCTGGGGAAGGGCAACCCGCTGCGCATTCGGAAATTGTGACTTGGCTATCGTTTCACCAGTGCCACCATCAACTGTTGAAATTCTTACATCCGCTGAATTTAACGCAGTCAATGCTATTTTGTCAGTGAATTTAGGGTCATTCTTCCTAGCATAAATGAACAACGGGCTATAATAAAGCGGGATGCTTAACGTGGCTAAACGCGCCCGTTTAGGGTTCATCCAAACAGAGCTTCCAATCATGTCATAGCGACCATTGTCCAATCCTTCGATTTGCGTGGCCCAACCCACTTCTTCAGTCCATTCAACCGTAAGATTAAGATTTTTTGCGGCCTGTTCTAAAGCCTCAACAAAAACCCCTTTTAGCTTCCCAGTCTCATCTTTAAAGCAACCGGGCGGATAAATGGTGTAGGCCGCACGAATTTTCCCGGCCTTCATCACCTGATCGTACAAGGATACTTTGACAGGAGTTGATGGATTGTTTGCAGTATTAGTTGGATTGGCTTGTTGCTGACAAGCAGCAAACAAACTCAAGAAAGCCACTATCGGAACGAATATGAAAAAACGTAAGTATCTCATTTAACTAAACCTTTAGATTGTGCTGTGAGGGAAGTGCAGCAAGAATTTTGTCCAAGAAAGTGACTCGTGCTATGAGTGCTTCCTTGGCAACTTCTAAGGCTTCATGCTGTTTTACCGGATCATCCCCAATGACGTGCTTAAATAACCGCACACTCTGTGGACCATGGCATTCGCTGTCTACAGCCACATGCCGACGCAAGTACCATTCAAAGATGCTAAGATTTTCTTTCACATCCAAATGGGATAAAAAAGTAGTAAACATATCGGGAATGATGCCTTCCCGACTAAGACAAAAAGCGGCAACCACGCCATGAATAGGGCCACGGGCAATCTTGATTGTGGTTTCAACAAATGCTTTAGCTGCTTCGGGAGGCTTAGCCAGTATAAGTGCATCTTCTATTGTTTTGCCATTGCGAAGTTCGGAAATAAACCGTTCAATACTCGTTTTATCTGCCCCTGCTTGAGTCATAGCCCGAACATAAGTTTCAAAATGACTGGAATGTTTTCCACCCGTCTCATCAATGTCGGTTTCCTCTGTCATCAATATTTCATAGATTTGATGGCCTGACAGTGCATCTGTGGGGGGCAACCATGCAATATCACTGCTGATAAAATGATTTTGGATGGCTTTAACCAGTGACATGAAATCCCATACACACCAGACTTGGTGTTCCATATAAATGAGAATATCATTAATCGAAACAATGGAACTATAAAGTCGATGACTAACAAGCTTCGATGTTAGTTTCTTAATTTCAATTAAAGAATGTGTAGAGGTAATATCGAGATGTGAAATTATCATTTATATTATCTATATTTAAAATCATTTATTTTAATAGTGGGCAGTTACTCATAAAGAATAAACCAAACTATCCCTATTATTTAGATATTTTTGAATAAAAATTATTTAACCATTCCAATGCAGATTTAGAAGGTTCTAATTTTTCATTATCCAAACAAACAGAGGAATTATCACTATTATGATTTGCTTTAAGTTCTTTGTCATTCTTTACTGCCTCGAATATTATATCAAACGTATTAAGAACTTCTTCGTTATCAGTTTTAAAGGCTGATACATAATTAACACCAGATAGGGTATATCGATTTACAAACATAAAAACACCTTTCCCTTTTTTATTATTATTGTTATCTTGTTTTTTTGGTATAGATAAATACATTTGAAACGGGATATCTTTCAATTTTTTTATAATTACTTTCCGCTCTATTAATTCATTTATTTTTTTCTCTTGCTCTCCAAGCAAATGATCAATAAAGATTTCTTGTAATTTAGCTTGGTCTATATTCATTATGTTATTGTTAGATTTATCAATTTTACGGATAATATAATCTGGCAAAAGAAAAAGTTTAGGTTTAGCCTCATGATTATTATCTTTAAGATGATGTAAATGATCTAAAGATTCATTACTATCCGAACAATAAGGTTGAATATATACTTTTTCCAATGAAGGAATTAAATACTTCTCTTTGAATGGGATATTTGTTCCACCATGTTCATTATTAATTTCATTCGGATCGAGGGTTAAATATTCAACCTTACCATTCTCTCTAGCATTTTTTTTTACAATACAATTAATTAATATTTCATCATTTTTTCTTTGGATACGTAAGAGTTCATCATGAAGCAGATGATATTCTGCTTGAGTTTTACCATGAAGTTTACATAGTCTCTTTGTGTTGTATTTTTTTATTTGTTTTGGTATCTTAAGACTTTTATGCTCTGAAGTCTGATCCTCTAGAACTGCATCGCAATCATATGTAAGATAATAACCAAAAGATGCTGTTAAATTCATTATTAGTAAATCACCATCATTTTGAGATGAGTGTTCTATAACATCTCCTATTTCTATGAGTAATGATTTAAAATCAGTAATCTTAATTACTTCAGGCTTCACATGTTCGCGTATTTCTTTAATTGCGCTATTGATTTCTTCTTGTTTCTTAACTTGTAAATCTCCCAATTTGTTTGAAATGTAAATCCCTATTACTATACCACCTATTCCCAAAAAAAGTTCATGAGTAGAATGCAGATTATTATACGAATAATATAATTTAATTAGAAAACTGTATAAATATGAATAATTATATTTATACCAAATACCGCTTCCATATACATATTTATATACGTTTAAAAAAATTATTATTGAATAATAAACAACAGAAATTAATAAAAAGAGATATATTAACCATTTTATTAGCAACTTTGTTTTTTCATATATCATGATTTCACTTATTTAAAAAATATAAAATGGTGATGAGTTTAATTGATATATTTATATGATTTCTAGTCATTTGTTGCTTGTTCAGATAAAATGGCATATCAGTTTGTCCCTTACAAACACTGCAACAGCCCGCGTAGCCCGCAATAGGAGTTAACCGTATTGCGCCAAATGACAAAGCTTAACGTACTATGCAATACACAGGTTAAATCCTAAACTGGAATTTGGGCAGCAACTCTTTGCATAATTCTAGACCAGCAACCCAACCACCCACAATAAGCCTACCCCCCCACCACCACACTCAACACATCGCTCCATTCCCCGACTTGTTCGTCATGGTAGCGGTAGATGGCTTTGTACTTCCACACCACACTGGTTTCGGGGGGCGGGAGCGGTGCTGGGTCGGGGGTGTTCGGCTCGGTGTGGATGATGAGGAACACAAAGCCGTTGCCGTCGTTGCGGTCTACCCAGATTTCTATCGCGCTGGCCTTGCCTTTAGTCCAAACGACGGTGGGGTGTCCGGCTTGCACCAAGCTACTTAACACCGGCTTCCAAGTGCTAGGGTCGATGATGTAAGCCGAGCCGATGATGCGCAAATCTTGCCCTATGGCGGGGCTAAAGTTTTTGTGTGCTTTAAGCCGGGTGACAAACAGGGAAAACCTAGGGATGATCCCGGATTTGACGATGGGTGGAATGGGTTCAGGCAACAGGGGCGGAATCGGCCACAGGGTCGCGTCCGTGCCGCCATCCCTCAACAGGTTTTTGGCTGCCGTGCAATTATGGGCGTAACTCTGCGCGTAGTTGTGGAGGTTAAGCCCATAGCGGAAAGCGACGGCATCGGCTTGGTGGGAGGCTAAATCCTCCGCGCTGATGTCCAGGGTTACGACATATTTGGGCAGGGTGGCGGCGACATGATCGAGCAAATCGGCCTTGCCGCTGTCGTCTTTGGGCATGTATGAACTGGTAGGCATCGTTGTTTTATCCTGAATGACTAAAAATTCAAAAAAAATTTTGTAGGGCGGCAACCCCTTGCCGCCATCAATTGGCCTGACGGTCCATTTCGGCATGGGGATGCCTACCTACGGCTATGGTAGCATTTAGCGTTCGCTAAACGGCATTCCCCCGCGCAGTTTCACTGTTCCCCGAACCTTGCGGAGCGTTCCCCGATGGTTTTTGAATGCTCCCCTAGCCTTGCGGAGCATTTCCCAATGATTTTTGAGTGCTCCCGGAGTCTTGCGGAGCATTCCCCGAAGACTGGGGAGCGTTCCTCAAGGCTTGGGGAATGGTACAAAATCGTTTAGCCCATTCCTCAAGGCTTGAGGAACACTCCTTAACCGCTGAGGAGCATTCCTCAACTATCGGGGAATGCTCCTCAGTGCCTGGGGAAGCGTCCCAAGGCTTAAGGAAAGCTCCGCAAGGCTTGAGGGTTGTTCCGCAACCGTCGGGGAACGGTGAAAAATGATCGGTGAATGCTCCTGAATAGTTGAAGAATGTTCCGATCTGTCATACCAAAACGAATAAGCTAACCCAAAACCAAATTTCAATTTTGATGAATCTGCTTTTTTGCTGATTGCTTTCGCTTTTATATACCTCGCTGATAAAAATGTCAAAATCAATCGTGCTAAATCAAGGGAGCGCGAACCGCAACGGCAAGCTTTATGTCGCCGCGCTGGGCAGTTCGCGGCGACCCGCCGCATCCACGCGCCTATACCATGCGCCGTTGATGAACGTGGACGCCTTTGGCCGCGTCTGCACCGGGACGGCCGACTTGCCAGCCTCGTGCGGAATCCCCGACATCCCGGCTTGGGAGCGGGTCATGCACGACACCTATTATTCGCATGTCAATCAAAACCATACGCTGAACCAAACTCTTTTACACGCCAGACCATTGGCTAGGCCGCGAAATATCGGTCGTACTCATCGGGTGCGGCGGAACCGGCTCGGAAATGCTGGATTGCCTTGCCCGCTTGGATTGGGTCATCCGCGCCCTCGGCCATCCGGGCTTGAGGGTGAAAGTGTACGACGGCGACACGGTGGAAGCCCCGAATGTCGGCAGGTCGCAGTTTTATCCTGCCGACGTGGGCTTCAACAAGGCCATCATCTCCGTGCAAAGAGCCAATCTGCGGTGGGGCCTGTCTTGGGATGGCTTTCCCTTCCATTTCCAGCCTACCGAGGAATTCATTGGCGGGAACAGTTTCGGGCAGGTCGATCTATTTGTCACCTGCGTCGATAAAGCGCAATTCCGTGCCGATTTTGCCAAGTTGTGCAGGGGCAGGGGCTTTCATCATCGAGGGGATGCCCTGTTTCTCGACACCGGCAACGGAAGCGCCTCCGGACAAGTGATTCTTGGGCATTGCTGCACGAGAACCGCTTATTATGGAAACAAGGCTTGGTTGCCCAATGTGTTTGACTATTACCCCGGACTTGACGGCATGGACGACGACGACACGCCGTCATGCGGCATGGAGGAAGCGATCACCCGGCAATCCCCGCCGATCAACCGGATGATTGCGGATGCCGCCTATGCCCTGCTGTTCAGCATGATCCGGTTTGGCAGCACGGACAGCCAAGGCTGCTACATCGACACCCAAACGCTGGCCATGACGCCGATCAGGATTCCGGGATGAATTCCCACGGCCCCAGCCAGTCTTGCAGATTGCACACGCTTATTTTCAATTGCCTTTGGTAACCCTCATGCTGGACCGACTTATCCAAATTCATGGAACCGACCGAGATGTCCCTTGGGAGGAAATGTACGAAAAACTTGCCGCGTTCAAGGATCAAAACGGGCATTGCTGCGTTCCGCTGCAATACGGCCCATGCCCGGATTTGCGCCGGTGGCTGCATAAACAACGCTTCGAAAGGAACATCGGCAGGTTGCCGGCGGCACTGGCAAGCCAACTGGAAACCCTGGGCGTGGTATGGAGCGCGAAGGAGGACGACTTCCTTGGGATGCTGCACGAGTTGGAAAAGTTCAAGGCCAGCCACGGGCATTGCCGGGTGCCATCCGACTATCCGCCGAACCCCAAGCTCGGGAAATGGCTGAAAGGCATCGTCAACACCAAACGGCAGCATTTGCTGGCGGAAAACAAGGCGGCAAGGCTGACCGCCTTGGGTGTCGAATGGGACCGCAACATCCATGAGGAAAAATGGAATGCGATGTTTGAAGCCCTGGCCGGCTTCAAGGAACGACAGGGCCATTGCAACGTGCCGAGGGTGTATCCAGAAAATCAGGCGCTTGCGGTTTGGCTGGAAACGCAAAGGACAAATGAGCGGTACGACAAAATCAACCCCGACCGCAAAGCGAAATTATCGGCCATCGGCGTGACATGGAGGAACCGCAATGGCAAGCGCGACGGGTGGGACAGCAGGATTTCCGAATTGAAGCGGTTCAAAGAAACCCACGGCCATTGCAATGTTGACTGGAACCAAGCAGATTCCAGATCGGCCTCGACCCGCATATGCGGGCGGTGGCGGAAACGCTGGAAATACTCGGGAAATCATGCCGCTGCCCGGCGCAAATACACTCGATGAAAAATGTCACCGTGCTGCCGATGGCGGAGAACCTGTCAACCAGAATCCGCACCGGACAGGTCATCAACGGGCATGACGACTGGTGTGTCCTGCAAGATTTGCAATGCGCGGGATTGTTCCTGCATGTCGACGACGATGCGCTCACCTGCGGGGAGTTCCGTGAACTGTCGGACAAGGGCAAGCGATTTGCCCTGGCAGTCCGGGGCCATTTTAACAAGAACCAGTCGTTCAGGGCCTTTGTCGTCCCCACCGGACTGGTTGACCCTAACCCTGCCAAGTTTGCCCGCCCACGGGCAAGCCATGACACCGAAAAGTGATGGACCCATGAAAGACATTGACCAAGCAGACATAGTTTTTGGCGAGGGCGTGGTTATCATCAACAGACGCGGGGTTACCCAACCCAGCATCGCCGTGGTGTTGGGGGCCGAAAGCGACCTAGCCAAGCGCACCAGCCGGATTTGGCTGGATCGCATGGTGCATACCATAACGGACGACACCTTGGGCGGATGGCAGGTTTCCGGGGCCATTTCCACCATCCTGACGAAAGACATCAAATCACCATGAGAACCCAGCAAACGAGTACGAGCATAAGAAAAACGGCGGGCCTGTGGCTGACGGCGAAACCAGCCGTTTGTGCGCTTGCGTTCACCCTGTCCGTAACGAA
>QJPH01000519.1 GCA_003242955.1 Candidatus Methylumidiphilus alinenensis | reverse complement strand
TGCGGATTGCTTCCGCTTCGGCTTCCCGCTGTGCGGCAAGTTCCGCTTTCCGGGCGGCTGCCTCTGCTTCGTGCATAGCCTCCAAGCGCTTTTTTTCGGCTTGGATTTGCGCCTCATCCATAACCACCGCCTCCATTACCTCAGGTTGTAAAGGCTCGGATGGCGATTTATGTGAGTCAAAATGCAAGGCAAACAACGATAACAACAGCATATGGAGCAATAGCGAGAGTGCCAAGGGAACACCCACGCCCTGTTTGCGTATCGGCATCATTCCATTATCACACTAATGATTTAGTTTGTAGGGGCGCTCATTCGCCCATGGGCGGCTAAAGCCGCCCCTACAGTTGGTAATTAAGGGAATTGCAATCATTTTTCCGGTTGGGTCATCAAGCCCACACTAGGAATGCCTGCCCGTTTAAGCGAGGCCATCACAGTGATGACTTTTCCGTATTCGGCAGATTTGTCGCCACGAATCAGAACCATTCTGCCAGGTTTTTCCTTGACTGCTGTTAGTGCCATCTCCTGCAAAGTTTCGGCATTAACCGGCAGATCAATATGGTTACCCCGGTCAAGGAACAAATTCCCATCGGCTTTTATTGTGACAATGACCGGAGGGACAGAATCTTGGCCGATGGCTTTGGATTCAGCCTGTGGGAGGTCCACATCCACCCCGGTTTGTAGCAACGGCGCGGTAATCATAAAGATGACGAGCAGGACCAATGAGACATCAATGTAAGGTACGACGTTGATTTCGGCCATGGGTTTGCGGCGTTTGCCCCGTAAGCCGCGGGAAGTCGTGTTCATTTGGCGTGC
Source organism: Candidatus Methylumidiphilus alinenensis (assembly GCA_003242955.1). Lineage (GTDB taxonomy): Bacteria > Pseudomonadota > Gammaproteobacteria > Methylococcales > Methylococcaceae > Methylumidiphilus > Methylumidiphilus alinenensis. Next base: position 24,519 of record QJPH01000519.1, on the reverse strand, counting down.
GCCTGCCTGTGCAACAAGCTGAGGAATTCTTCGGTGAACGCTTCGTAACGGTTGGCCAGCCGACCTATGTCGGTGGAATAGCGGTTGTACGCCATCACCGCAGGAATTGCAGCGAACAGACCCATTGCCGTTGCCACCAGTGCTTCGGATATGCCGGGTGCGACCATCGCCAAGCTGGCCTGTTTGACCGCCCCCAATGCACGGAAGGCGTTCATGATGCCCCAGACAGTGCCGAAAAGGCCGATGTATGGGCTGGTGGAACCCACCGTAGCCAAAAATGGCAGGTGTTCATCCAGCATTTCCAACTCACGGGACAGCGCTACCCTCATGCCACGTTGCGCGGCTTCAACCGCTGCATCGGGGGCAATACCCGCCTGCTGTTTAAGCCTGGCAAATTCTTTGAAGCCAGACAGAAAAATGTTTTCCATGCCTTCGGTTTCATAATCCTCTTGGGCAAGTTGGCGGTATAGGTCAGCAAGGTCAATGCCGGACCAGAAACGCTCCTCAAACTCGTCGGAAGTTTCCATGGCGCGGCGGATTTCCCTGTATTTGGAAAAAATGTAGGCCCATGACGCGACCGATGCCATCAATAAGATGAACATCACGATTTGCACGACCGTGCTGGCATCCCGAATGAGCATGAAAAGAGAAAGTTCAGATGGCATCTTTGATCCGTTCCACTAAAAATCCGGGTATGGCGGCAGACCTGAACCCACCGTCGGTCACGCATGCAATGTGTATGGTGGCCTCGCACAATTTATCCCCCGCAGGATCGCCGAGGCGGATTTCTTGGGCAAAAATCAGGCTCGCCCGTCTTAGTTCGGCCACTTCCGCCGACACCAGCAAGGTATCGTTAAAACGGGCTGGTTTCAGATAGTTCACCTGCACCGATTTGACTGCAAACAACACCCCTGATGATTTGCGCAGTTCGTCTTGTTCAAAGCCAATCTGTCGCAAGCGTTCAGTGCGGGCACGCTCGAAAAATTTCAGGTAGTTGGCATAATACACCACGCCACCTGCATCGGTGTCCTCGTAATAGACCCGTACAGGCCAAAAAAACTTTGTCTCCATCGGCAAATCAATGTGCAATCGGTTGGTCAATAGGTTTCCCATCCCGTAGCATAAGTGGTTTCCTGTCCAAAATCTTGAAAAATCACTGGCGGAGTAATCATCGGTTTGGTTGGGATTGGAAACGATACCACATCCATCATTCCGATTAGGGTTCGTCCCATCATGTTCGTCATGCCTTGGATGAAGCCTAGGCTCAATCCCATTCCTATCCCGTCCTTGGCAGACTCGACCATCATGGATTTTGGTATCTCAATAATACCCGTGACCGTATTAATTAGTCCAATGCCAAATTTTCCTGCAATGATGGCAGGATAACTTATTCCACTGTCTTTAGCATGCGAGGAAGGTGTGAATAGTGAGATTACGCTGGCAAATAGGAATGCCATTAGTATTTTGTTTGACATAAAGACAGTCCTCAATGAAGAAATTACGAACCAACCGACCTCACTCGGGCAAACCAGACCGACTCGGTTTTTAAAACCGAGTCGGTCTTAGCCCTCTATAATGGTGGAGCGATCCCCGCCATGGCTCAGTCATTCTTGGCGAGGGCAGTGACGATCAAGCTCAAAAATTGATCCTGCCGCCAAGCCGAAGATTTGCGGGTAAGCCCCAAACGAACCACGACCAATTGCCGGGAAGGTACAATACTAACACATTGACCTTCGTAACCTATGGCATGAAAGGCATCGGCAGGCAGGGATTTATCTAAGTCCATGGTACGGTTTTTCTGTTGGATGTCCAGCCAGAAATGCGCTCCATACTGCCTGTCTGTTGTCTTTGGGGTGGTGGAATAATGCACCCAGCCTTCGGGCAAGATTCTTTCACCCATCCAAACACCGTCCTGACAATACAATAGCCCGAATTTCGCCCAATCCCTTGCCGTCGCGAACAGGAATGACGAACCGACAAACGTGCCGGATGCGTCGGATTCAAACCGGGCGCTACCCATGCCTAACGGTTCAAACAATGCTTGGTGTGGAAATTGGCGATAGTCGGCATCGCCCAACGTGTGCCGAATGATCCGGCAGACGAGATTAGTTGTGCCACTGGCGTAATTCCAGCAAGTTCCGGGCGTGGCAGTTAGCGGCTTGTTAGCGGCATAAGCCGCGGCATCCGGGGTGGTAAACAGCATTTGGACCACGTCGCTGAATGGATTGCCCGCCTTTTCCGAAAATTCCAAGCCGCTGGTCATTCGCATGAGTTGGTCCAGCGTGATTTCGCGACGGGGATCGCCTTGCCTTTGCCATTCAGGCACAAGCGCGGGTGAGTTCAAGTTTAGTTTCCCCTGCCCCACTAAAATCCCGACTAGCGCATTGACTACGCCTTTTGCCATGGACCAGCCGGGTAAAGGCATGTCTTGATCGAAGCCCGGTGCATAACGCTCGGCGACAATTTTGCCCTGATACAGGACGACCACGGCGCGGGTGCGGCGCAAATGCTTTGGATCGGGTTCGGCAAAGGCCCAGTCTAACACGGGGGCTAGACTGTCAAGTCTTGCCTCTTCGACAAAGCCCCCTCCCCCATCCAATGTTGACGCATTAAGCTTTAAAATACCCTCCATCGGCAATGCTGTTGAATTAAGGTTTTGCTCGTCGTTCCGGCAGGGATTGCCGGAACCCAGAGGCCATGGAGGGCAATCTACATTCACCTCCCTGTGTTCTGGATACCGGCAATCCCTGCCGGTATGACGGCTTAATTCAAAAGCATTGCCCCACGGGGGATGGTTAGGGTGGGGGCGATCTAAAGCATTGGCATTATCCCCATAAACCAAAGCACTGCCCAGTGCGGGATTATAAACGGCTATGCGTTTCACCAGACCAAAAAAATTGGCAGTCACCAGTTTTTTGGAATAGTCCACATCGGTGGCGATAAAACGCAAGTAGGCAAGGTCGTCAATTTCCAAGTCCTCTTGCAACACGGATTGTGGGCTACGGCCGGAAATGAACACGCCGGAACATAACGCCTTGGCTTTGTAGGCGGCGGCGATGGAGATTAATTTTCTAGCATAGATCAGGCCGATTAAGCCAGCAGTGCCTATAATTAAGGTCGTTATTGTATTAATGATTCTTTCCCGATTGGCTGAATGCGTGGGCTTTCCACCATGCGAAACCCCAATTCTCGGCAATGCGCTTCTGCCGCTTGCGAATAAGCAAGTAGGTCATTGTGGTACTGCTCGGCGAGCCGTTCACGGGTGGCATGGATTTCGGCGACGATGGGATCGTGCCATGGTTGCGTGTTGTTCATGATTGTATCTCCTAACTCACAATGGTGTGCTCTATTCGGGCATAAATTACACATTACAGCCCTAATCGGCGACGCAATTCGTCAATTTCAACGGTCGGTTCGTGTTCTTCTGCGCATTTGGCTTGGCGCAAGGCAAGCAGGTCTTCCATATCGTCCAAGTATTCCGTCAGGCGGTTGAATTCCTCAATGGGCAGCACGGCGAATTCGGGCTTGCCTTGGCGGGTCAAGAATTCAGGGTGAAGTTCGATCATGTGGCGGTATCCTTAACGGTAGGCATCGCGGCGATGCAGGATGCGGTAAACAATGACACTGTCTTCGTCAACCTCGAAGAGGATGCGATAGTCTCCCACTCGCAGGCGATATTCGGGTGTGAAATTAGTCAGGCGTTTGATGTCGCCTGTGAGTCCATGTTGGAGCATCCCAACTTTCTGAAGAATGCGCGATTGATCCGCTGCCGGAAGGCTGGATAAATCTTTCCCTGCGCGGGGTTTGAATTCGATTTTCAACAATTTACTAAGCTTCTTTCAACATCCAGTCGCGATTGATGGACCTTCTTTGTCGTCACAGCCTATAGGCTGCCCGAACAAAACGAAACCGATAATGCAATAAAAAACTGTCGTGCAGCCGGGTATTGTAGTTTACCCATTCCTCACAGCACTTGGCAAATCGAACCTAACGGTCTATATTTAGACCTAAAACCAGGTTTGAATTGAGACAGCAATCATGAATGAACTACAAGTTGCCGAAGACATCCTGCCGCTAGGTCACTTCAAGACCCATGCATCCGCGTTACTGAAAGGCATTAAGATCAACAACCGGCCCATTGTGATAACCCAAAATGGCAAACCTGCCGCTGTTGTGTTATCGCCAGCCGAGTTTGATCGACTCAATGAGCAAGCCCGTTTCAGCTTAGCTGTTAGACAAGGATTGGTCGATGAACAGGAAGGAAGGCTTATTAATGACGAAGACCTATTTTGAAGGGCATCGGTTATTGGCTGAAACACTGACAGAATAACGTATAGCTCGTAGGATGTGCTGAGCTTGCGAAGCGCATCAGTCGCGATTGATGCGCCTCCTTCGTCGGCACATCCTACGGACTACAGCATCATTAAATTCAATTTCTGCATCGGGATGAAAATAAAAGGTCACTTTGAGAGTCTTCCCAAAATTCTTTTGAAGACTTCTTCGCCTAGCACTGCTTTGACTTCACCGGAGAGGAATTCTCTCAATCTGTGTTGTGCAACATCGTTCCATTGACTTTCTATGTCAATATAGGGTGAATTTAGAGTTTTATGAAGAGAATCCACAAGCATTGCCCTTTCTTCCACAGGCAAGGAAATGGCTTCGTCGAGAGGTTCAGTTGTCTTCAGGTCCAATACCTTTCATTTTTTTGTGGCTCAGTGCGCAAATAAACTAGACGATCAGCATGTGATTTTTCCTGTTCTTGCAAGAATTTAACCAACAGCTTTGGATCATGTCCAAATTTTTCTGATAATTTGTGCCTGATATCTCGGATTTCTGTGATGATAGGGTCATCTTTCATGGCTACTCTAACGTCTCCAATAGTTCTAACGGGGTGACAAGTGAAGGGCAATATATACCCAAAATCGCATTGACTCGCCGAATATGGGCAAACTTGTTTGCATTGGCAATGTGTTTGCAATTCCATGTCAGCAGGAAGTCGCAAGCGTGATAGGACGCTACCGCTAAATGCAGCGCATCGCCTAGCGGGTCACCTGGCATTAGTCGGTGTTTTATCTCGTTCCCAATCTCCAGATTGGGAATGCGGAATTTGAAGCTCCAGCTTCATGTACTTATAGCCTAGGGTAGCAGGAGCTTCCGCGGACCGGGTTCCCAAGCAGGAGCTTGGGAACCAGCGCATCCTAGGGCTTCCTCCACCCCGCCGCCTTGCCCTTGACCCCGAGAGGTTTCTTATCCGGCAAGCCGTTATGCTGAGTTCTAAACGGCTGGGCTTTGCGGTGGATGCGCTGGCCCTCGACGGCATCGCCGGTGCCAACAGGCTGATAGTTAGGAATCAGATGGTGTTTGCCGTTGCCAATCAAATCGGCCCGCCCCATGCGCTTCAAAGCCTCGCGCAGCATCGGCCAGTTGTTGGCATCGTGGTAACGCAGGAATGCCTTGTGCAAGCGGCGCTGTTTCATAGCCTTGGGGACGTAAACGGTTTCACTCTCGCGGCTGACCTTGCGCAACGGGTTTTTGCCGGTATGGTACATAGCCGTCGCGGTGGCCATGGGGGAAGGCAGGAAAGCCTGCACCTGGTCGGCACGAAAGCCGTTCTTCTTCAACCACAGCGCAAGATTCAGCATGTCTTCGTCGGTTGTTCCAGGGTGGGCGGCGATGAAATAGGGAATCAAATATTGCTCCTTGCCTGCTTCCTTGGAAAACTTATCGAACAACGCCTTGAACTTGTCAAAAGTGCCGATGCCGGGCTTCATCATTTTCGACAACGGGCCTGCTTCGGTATGCTCCGGGGCGATTTTCAAATAACCCCCGACATGATGGGTGGCGAGTTCTTTGACGTATTCCGGTGAAAGCACCGCCAAGTCGTAGCGCAGCCCCGAGGCGATGAAGATTTTTTTGATGCCGGGCAATGTCCTAGCTCGGCGATACAGTTTGATCAGCGGGGCATGGTCGGTGTTGAGGTTTTTGCAAACGCCGGGGTAAACGCAAGACGGCCGACGGCAGGCCGATTCAATTTCCGGGCTTTTACACGCCAACCGGTACATGTTGGCGGTTGGCCCACCGAGGTCGGAAATAACCCCGGTGAAAGCCGGCGACGTGTCACGGATGGCTTCGATTTCTTTGATGATGGAGTCTTCCGAGCGGTTTTGGATGATGCGCCCTTCATGCTCGGTGATGGAACAAAAGGTGCATCCGCCAAAACAGCCGCGCATGATCGTGACCGAGTGCTGGATCATCTCAAAAGCGGGTATTTTCTCATCTTGGTAGGAATGATGTGGCAAGCGGCTATAGGGCAGCCCATAGACACCGTCCATTTCCTGGGTAGTCAGAGGGATGGGTGGAGGATTCAGCCAAAGTTCGCGGTCACCATGCCGCTGCACGAGTGCGCGGGCATTACCGGGGTTGGTTTCCAAGTGCAACACGCGGGAGGCATGGGCATACAGCACCGGGTCGGATTTGACCTGCGCGAAGGACGGCAAGCGAATGACGCTGTGATCGCGGTCTATTTTAGCGGTGATGCGGTTGAAGCGAATGACTGATTCGACCCCGTTTAATGGCTTGGAAGCCACCCTGCAACCCTCTAGATCGACTTGGTTTCCAAAACCGAGTCGGTCTTTAGCCGTTTTAATGTATTGGGGGGATGGGGATTCCGCATAAGGATCAACTGGCGGGGCCAAGCCACCAGGTTCATCGACCGAGGTGGAATCCAGTTCTGTCCATCCTTCGGGAATTTCCTTGCGCAAAAAAGCCGTGCCACGGATGTCGGTCAGTTGCGCTATGGGTTCCCCTGCCGCCAGACGATGGGCAATTTCCACAACTTGGCGCTCGCCATTGCCATAGACCAGTAAATCACCCTTGGCATCCAACAACACGGAGCGGCGCACTTGATCCGACCAATAATCGTAATGGGCGATGCGGCGCAAACTGGCTTCAATGCCGCCTAACACCAAAGGCACATCGTTGAACGCCTCGCGGCAACGCTGGGCATACACCACCACGCAATGGTCGGGGCGCTTGCCTGCAACGCCACCGGGCGTATAGGCATCGTTAGAACGAATGCGCCGGTCGGATGTATAGCGGTTGACCATAGAGTCCATATTCCCACCCGTCACGCCCCAGAAAAGCTTGGGCCGCCCCAGCCGACCAAAGTCGGCGGACGAAGTCCAGTCAGGCTGGGAAATGATGCCAACGCGGAACCCTTGGGACTCTAACAAGCGCCCGACAAGAGCCATGCCAAAGCTGGGATGGTCAACATACGCATCACCCGTCACTAAAATAATATCGCAGGAGTCCCACCCCAAAGTTTCCATTTCATCCTTCGTCATGGGCAGTTGTGGGCTAGTGCCAAAGCGTGAAGCCCAGTATTTTCGCCGGGAAAAAAGCGCGGGAGCGGTATGCATGAATAAGAGCCGTTGCGACAAATTAAAGGCTTATTCTATGTCATTTACACTGTCAATAAAATTTTGCATCCATAAGGCTTGGATATTGACGCAAAAACTCCTATCCTAATAGGTCATAACCAAAGATGGTTACCGTACCTCCAAGCCATTATTAAATGAACAAGTCTACAGCACTCTTCCTAGATTCCTCCGCTTTTGCCGAGGGGAATGCCCGTTTCGTAGAAGATATCTACGAAAAGTACCTTCGCGACCCTGATTCCGTGGACCCCTCGTGGGTGAAGGAATTCGCCAAACTCGGGGTTAATTTGTCCGATCCTCCGTTGAAGCTCGCCTCGGTGCCGCCCGTACCCAATGCTGTTGGGTTGGAATTGAGCATGCGAAAGCAAGCGGCCGTCAGCAGGCTTATCGACCAATACCGCATGAGGGGACATCAAGCTGCGGACAACAATCCGTTAAGGACGGGTGAGTTGCCACGCATCCGCGATCTAAACCCGCACACATACGGGTTGACCGAACAGGATATGGACACCCCGTTCTTCGTCGATATCCTGAAAAGCCAGGAACGTCGGCCGTTGCGGCAAATCATCGCCAACCTTCACACGATCTACTGTGGTAGCACAGGCTTTGAATACAACCATATCGTCGATACTGAAATCCGCGAATGGATACAGGACAGGATTGAAGCGAGGCAAGGTAGGCACGAACTCAGCCAGGAAAAAAAGCGTTGGTTGCTGAAGTTGCTGACCGCCGCCGAAAGCATGGAAAAATATCTGCATCGAAAATATGTCGGGCAAAAGCGCTTTTCACTAGAGGGAGGGGAAAGCCTAATCCCCCTGCTTGATGAATTGATCCAGCACTCGGGGGCTAAAGGTGTCAAAGAAATCGTCATCGGCATGGCCCACAGGGGGCGCTTGAATGTGTTGGTCAACATCCTTGGAAAAAAACCAGAGTTGTTGTTCCTTGAATTCGAAGAAGCCGGCAGTTCCGAACCCATTCCCGGCGGCGCGGGCGATGTGAAATACCACATAGGCTTTTCTTCCGATGTGCAAACCCCGGGTGGACCCGTGCATCTTGCCTTGGCCTTCAATCCATCGCATCTGGAAAGCGTCAATTCGGTGGTGGAAGGCTCCGTTCGCGCCCGCCAAGACCGATTTGGGCAGGATGGCGAATCAGGCGTATTACCGGTTGTCATCCATGGCGATGCTGCATTTGCGGGCCAAGGCGTGGTGATGGAAACCCTCAACATGTCGGAAACCCCAGCCTATACGACTGGAGGCACAGTCCATGTGGTGATCAATAACCAAATCGGCTTCACCATCAGCAACCCGTTTGAAGCCCGTTCCACCTTATATTGCACCGATGTTGCCAACATGGTGCAGGCTCCGGTGTTCCATGTGAATGGCGACGATCCTGAAGCGGTGCTGGATGCCACTTTGCTGGCTGTTGATTTCCGCATGAGGTTCAAGCGCGACGTGGTAATCGACCTCATTTGCTTCCGTCGCCATGGTCATAACGAGGCAGACGAACCCGCCGTCACCCAGCCCTTGATGTACCGGTTCATCCGCAACCATACCGGTGTCCCCAAAATTTATTCTGACCGTTTGGCCAAAGAGGGTGTGGTGGCTCCTGGCGAGTCGGTGCGCATTGATGTGGAATGCCAACATTTGTTGGACCAAGGCGAACCGATCACCCGCCCGACCTTGCGCGATGCCAGCAATTACACCAAAACCCGCTGGGACCATTATCTCGGCAAAACCTGGGACCATGCCTGCGACACTACCGTCCCGCTTGAGTCCTTGCGCGAAATATCGACCGCGATGCTTCGTCTGCCCTCGGGGTTTAAACTGCATTCCCGGACGGCGGCTATTATGGAAGCCCGCCATAAAATGGCAGCAGGCGAGCAGAAGTTGGATTGGGGTTTTGCCGAAAATCTGGCCTATGCCTGCTTGCTGATGGAAGGTAGGAACATCCGCATGTCCGGGCAGGATGTGGGGCGCGGAACTTTCTTCCATCGCCATGCCATCCTCTACGATCAAAACACAGGCGAACCGCTGATACCCCTGCAACGCCTCTCATCCAATCAGGGAAAGTTCCAGATTTACGACTCGCTACTTTCAGAAGAGGGTGTGCTTGGCTTTGAATATGGCTACAGCACTACTGAACCTGAAACCTTAGTACTCTGGGAAGCGCAATTTGGCGACTTCGCTAACGGTGCCCAAGTAATGATCGACCAGTTCATCACTTCCGGCGAAACCAAATGGGGCAGGCAAAGCGGTTTAGCCATGCTGCTACCCCACGGACAGGAGGGGCAAGGCCCCGAACACTCTTCTGCCCGCTTGGAGCGCTATTTGCAATTATGCGCGGAACAAAACATACAAGTTTGTGTACCCAGCACCCCCGCGCAAATATTCCATTTATTGCGCCGACAGCTTATACGACCCTACCGCAAGCCGCTTATTGCACTGACGCCAAAAAGCCTGCTTCGGCACCGATTGGCGGTTTCGTCACTAGAGGAACTTAGCACGGGGCGGTTCATGGCAATTATTGGCGAAATCGACACTATCCCCGCAGCGGAAGTTACCCGGGTCGTCCTTTGCACCGGCAAAGTCTATTATGAATTGCTTGAGGCCCGCCGTCAGGCCAACCTCCATCACATCGTCATCATTCGCATTGAGCAGTTTTACCCTTTCCCGATGGAAGACTTTTGCCGCGAACTGGGGCGATACCCCAACATCAGGGAGGCTATCTGGTGTCAGGAAGAACCGGCCAACCAAGGTGCTTGGCATCAAATCAGGCATCGGTTTCTGCGCCGCTTACTCGACCAGAACATCGTCCTTACTTATGCCGGACGCTTAAGTTCGGCAGCGCCCGCCGTAGGCAAGTTCAAACGCCATTTGGAACAACAGAAAAAACTCGTTGATGACGCGCTCTTCGCTGAGCCTTCACATAGCCGTTAGGAATCTAGCATGTCAATTCAAGTCACCGTACCCAACCTTCCCGAATCCGTCCAAAACGCCACTTTGTCGGAATGGCGCAAACAACCTGGCGATCCCATTATGATAGGCGAAACCTTAGTGGAGTTGGAAACCGATAAGGTTGTGCTAGATGTGCCGGCACCGTATGGTGGCGTGATGCTGCAACACCTACGCAGCCCTGGGGATATTGTCACAAGCGGTGATATTCTGGCGGTTATTGACGATGTGGCGGCAGCGACCGCTTTAGTTGATGAATCAGAGCATGAAGCCCCGCAGACTGAATCAACTCCATCATCACTGCCGAGCATTGAAGAATCGGCAAGTCCCATAGTGCCGAAAGCGACGGTGGAGGAAGAGACCCTGCACGTTTACGCACAACCTGTCAGCCCGGCTGTGCGACGGCTGCTCACAGAACATTGTTTAGATGCTTCCCAAATCAAAGGCAGCGGCAAAGACGGCAAACTTACCAAGCAAGACATCACCGAATATTTAGAAGCAGGCAAAACCAAGGCGGCTGCCTCCATTTCGAGTGTGCCGATTGTTGCAAGCCCAACTCCAACCCCCGTCGCGGCACAAATTAACTACGGTCAAAAGTTAGGCGAGCGCCGTGTGCCGATGACCCGGCTACGCGCAAGAATTTCTGAACGGCTGCTTGAATCCCAGCGCAACACGGCAACCTTGACCACCTTCAATGAGGTCAACATGCAAAAAGTGTTTGAAGTGCGCAACCAGTACAAAGCCCGCTTCGAGCAAGAATACAAGGTAAAGTTGGGATTCATGTCGTTTTTCGTCAAAGCCGCAGTCGAAGCCTTGAAGCGCTTCCCTGTGGTCAACGCCAGCATCGAAGGTGACGATATTGTCTACCACGACTATTACGACATAGGCATCGCCGTATCCAGCGAAAGGGGTCTCGTTGTACCCGTCCTACGCGAAGTTGACAAGCTGGATTTCGGCGGCATTGAAAAGGCCGTGCTGGATTTTTCGATCAAGGCTCGTGACGGCAAACTGAGCTTGGAGGACTTGACAGGCGGCACATTCACTATCACCAATGGAGGCACTTACGGCTCGCTGTTGTCCACCCCCATTCTTAACCCGCCGCAAAGCGGAATCTTAGGGATGCATGCGATCAAAGACCGTCCGATGGCAGAAAACGGCCAAGTTGTCATACGCCCGATGATCTATCTGGCCTTTTCCTATGACCACCGCCTAATTGACGGCCGAGAGGCGGTGCTGTTCCTCTATACCATCAAGGAATTGCTGGAAGACCCAGTTCGGTTGTTGCTGAAAGTCTGACACATTAGAAAGACCGACTCGGTTTCCAAAACCGAATCGGTCTTGGTTGAGATTTAGCGAGCCTGATATTGTGGATACATTCACTTTCCGTCTAGCCCAAATGGCTGATGTAGCCTCTATTGTCCAACTGGTCAATTCCTCCTATCGTGGAGAGTCAGGCAAACAAGGCTGGACGACCGAGGCCGATTTACTGGACGGGCAGAGGACAGATGAAGAGGAAGTCACGCGCCTTTTGCAAGCGCAAGATTCCATGATTGTATTATGCCTGCTGGATGGCAAAATCTTAGCTTCGGTCCAGCTTGAAAAACACAGCGAGGGTGCTTACTTAGGCATGTTGGCGGTCAATCCTGTTTTGCAAAATCAGGGCATAGGCAAGCGACTGATGGCTGAGGCCGAGGCTATCGCCAAACGGCAATGGGCGGCGCAAAAAATGCTGATGACCGTCATCAACCTGCGCTACGACGTTATCGCATTTTATCAACGCCACGGCTACGCAAGGACCGGGCGGACAGTGCCTTTTCCCACCTCAGAAAAATACGGCATCCAAAAAGTACCGGGGTTGATGTTGGAATACTTGGAAAAGCGGATTGACCCATTAAGTAACTGTTAGAATACGCCGATACAACAACTGCCGGAACACTCAAACCCATGCGCACCAGCCAATTCCCATTGAACACCCTGAAGGAAACCCCTTCTGACGCTGAAATCGTCAGCCATCAACTTATGCTGCGTGCAGGGTTGATCCGCAAACTTGCCGCCGGTCTCTACACTTGGCTACCGCTGGGCTTAAGAGTACTGAGGAAAGTAGAGCGTGTGGTTCGCGAGGAAATGGACAAAGCCGGTGCGCTGGAGGTTTCCATGCCCGTTGTGCAACCCGCCGAACTTTGGCAAGAGTCCGGGCGCTGGGAGAAATACGGGCCGGAACTGGCAAGACTGAAGGACCGTCACGAGCGTGAATTTTGCCTTGGACCCACCCATGAGGAAATCATCACTGACTTGGCTAGGGCCGAGATCAAAAGCTACAAACAATTGCCAATCAATTATTATCAGATTCAAACCAAATTCCGGGATGAAATCCGTCCCCGCTTCGGCGTGATGCGCGCCCGCGAATTCTTGATGAAAGACGCTTATTCTTTCCATTTGGACCAAGAATCCTTGCAACAGACCTACGACGCCATGTATTTGGCCTATAGTAATATCTTCACCCGCTTGGGGCTGCACTACCGCCCTGTGCTTGCTGATACGGGGGCCATCGGCGGCAGTCACTCGCATGAGTTCCATGTATTGGCAGATTCCGGGGAGGATGCCATTGCGTTCTCCAATGCCAGCGCCTATGCCGCCAACGTTGAGCAGGCCGAGGCACTGGCGCTAACCTTGCCCGCCGAGCCGCTAGCCGAATTGACCCTAGTGGACACACCCGGTCAACACAGCATCGAAGCCGTTAGCGCCTTCCTAGGCTTACCCTCGTCCCGCGTTTTGAAAACCTTGTTTGTTGCCGGGGCAGAAGAGGGAGTGGTTGCCCTGTTGCTTCGCGGTGACCATGAGTTGAATGCGGTGAAGGCTGAAAAATTGGCCGTCGTCGCATCTCCCTTGCGTTTTGCCACTGAGGCCGAGGTCCGCAACGCCGCAGGCTGTGCGCCAGGCTCTTTAGGCCCAATCGGTTTGGAAATTCCAATTGTTGTGGACCGCAGCGCCGCAAAATTAGTCAATTTCGTCTGTGGCGCCAACCAAGACGGCAAACACTACACCGGAGCCAACTGGGGTCGAGACCTGCCGCAACAGGACAATGTAGCCGATATCCGCAATGTCGTGGACGGCGACCCAAGCCCGGATGGGCTGGGAGCGCTTAGCATCGCCCGTGGCATCGAAGTAGGGCATATTTTCCAGTTGGGGACGAAATATAGCGAGGCGATGAATGCCACTGTGCTCAACGAAGAGGGCCGCGCCCAAGTAATGATCATGGGTTGTTACGGAATTGGCATCACTCGGGTGGTTGCCGCGGCCATTGAGCAGAACTACGATGCCAAGGGCATTGTCTGGCCACAGGCTTTGGCACCCTTTGATGTTGCTTTGTTGCCGATGAACATGCACACATCGGAACGGGTGATGGAGAAGGCAGGGCAACTCTATGCCGAATTGCTTACCGCCGGGTTCGAGGTGCTGTTCGATGACCGCAAAGCCCGTCCAGGGGTCATGTTTGCCGACATGGAGTTGATCGGAATTCCCCACCGTGTCGTCGTCAGCGACAAGGGGTTGGACGTGGGTACACTGGAATACAAGGGGCGGCGCGATGCGGAAAGCCAGCACATACCCATCCATGAAATCGTTTCGTTCTTAACCCTGAAAAGGGTGGATGCTATTGGTCATTGACGTTACGCACCGTACCATTGAATTTCTGCATTGTAGTCCGCGTTTTCGTAACATCAGTTATCCACCAATTGTTGGTCAAAAGCGGTAAAATCCCTGTCAATTAAGCTAATGGGAATCGCTAAAAAAACTGGCATGGTTCAATTTTCCATGTCTCTGGGGTTATAATCCCCCCCATTTTGTAATCGAAGGCAACGCAATGAGCATCATTCCAGACGATCTAAAATATGCAAATAGCCACGAATGGGCAAAATTGGAGCAAGAAGGCTTAGTGCGGGTTGGCATCAGCGATTTTGCCCAAGAGCAACTGGGTGACGTGGTTTACGTCGAACTTCCAGATATTGGGCGCAAGGTCAAAGCGGGGGAAGCCTGTGCGGTGATCGAATCGGTGAAAGCTGCGTCTGACATTTACAGCCCTGTGTCGGGTGAAATTGTCGATGTCAATTCTGTATTGACGGACGCCCCTGAGTCGGTGAACCAAGACAGTTACGTCCACTGGCTGTTCCGGGTCAAGCCCAGCGATCCCGTTGAGTTGGACACTCTGTTGACTTCCAGCCAATACGCAACATCAACTTCAACTTAAGGAAACCCCTTTAATGAGCGTTTTAATCTGCGGTTCCATGGCTTATGACACCATCATGGTTTTTCATGACCGCTTCAAAAACCACATCCTGCCCGAGCAGGTCCATATCCTCAATGTTTCGTTCTTGGTACCCGAGTTGCGCCGTGAATATGGCGGCTGTGCCGGCAACATTGCTTACAACCTTAAATTGCTGGGGGCCGAAGCTTTGATCATGGCCACTGTGGGCAAGGACTTCCAACCCTATTCACAATGGCTGGCCTATTGCGGGTTGTCGCAAGAATTTGTCCGTGTAGTAGACGATAGCTTCACCGCACAAGCCTATATCACCACTGACATGGACGATAACCAGATAACCGCATTTCACCCAGGGGCAATGTCTTTTTCTCACGCAAACCTAGTACCCCCCAATCGCGGCATCAAGGTCGGCATCGTTTCACCGGATGGCAAAGAAGGGATGGTTGAACATGCAAAGCAGTTCCATTCCGCCGGCATTCCGTTCATATTCGATCCGGGTCAAGGGATGCCAATGTTCGATGGTGAAGAGCTTCTAAAGTTTGTGGAATTGGCCGATTGGGTCACCCTGAATGACTATGAAGCCAAACTAATGGAGGAGCGCACCGGCCTGTCACCGGAACAACTTGCCGCCAAGGTCAAGGCACTGATCGTGACCAAGGGCGGGGATGGCTCGCTTATTTATACGGAGGGTGGAATTCTGGAAATCCCTTCCGCCAAACCGAAGGCGGTAGTCGATCCCACTGGATGCGGGGATGCTTACCGTGCAGGGCTTCTGTATGGTTTAACCGAGGAGTTTGACTGGGAAACAACCGGGCGCATCGCCTCCTTGCTCGGTGCGATCAAAGTTGAAACCCCTGGAACCCAAAACCACGGATTTAGCTTGAATGAATTCAAGGACCGTTACAGGGAAAATTTTGCCCACGGTTTCTGAGCGATGAAAAACACCCGCCGCCTTATCGAAATCATGGCCAAGTTGCGCGACCCGGTAACCGGTTGCCCGTGGGACCAAAAGCAGGATTTTGCCAGCTTGATTCCCTACACATTGGAAGAGGCTTATGAGGTGGCGGATGCCGTCGAGCGGGAGGACTTCATCGACTTGCGCGACGAATTGGGGGACTTGCTGTTGCAGGTGGCTTTCCACGCCCGTTTGGCCGAGGAACTGACTTTATTCAATTTTGAAGACGTGGCCGCCGCCATCTGCGACAAGCTGGTCCGCCGCCACCCCCATGTCTTTGACGGCTTGGGCTTCGACAGTGACGAGGCCCGCCTGATTTTCTGGGAAAACGCCAAGATTGAGGAAAAAAGGGGAAAAAACGGACAGGAACCAGAGGGTGCTTTGGCTGATGTCCCTGCCAGCTTGCCCGCGTTGATGCAAGCGCAAAAACTGCAAAAACGTGCATCCCGCTTTGGGTTCGACTGGGACGGAATCAAGCCCGTCTATGCCAAGGTGGAAGAAGAGTTGGCCGAACTGTTCGAAGCCCAACAAAATGGCGAGCGTGAACCGATAGAAGAGGAGGTTGGCGATTTGCTTTTCGCCGTCGTCAATCTTTCCCGCCATCTTGGGGTGGATGCCGAGTCCGCTTTACGCGCCAGCAACCGCAAATTTACCCGGCGCTTTTCCTATGCGGAGCAAAGGCTGAAAGAACAGAACCGTGTTATGACTGAGGCTTCGGCGGAAGAACTTGATGCGCTGTGGGAAGAGGCCAAGCGCACCGAGCAATAAACCGCTTATTAGTTACAGCGTTTTCTATATCTATTGGTTACTTAATGTGCATCCATGTCGGCAAAGGGTTGCCGACCTACTGCGTGAAGGGCCGTAGGGCGGCAACCCTTTGCCGCCAACGATAAATAAAGTAATCAATCGACATTAAAAATGCTGTATTTGGTTAGCGTTAAAGTTAAACACCAGTGCCTCAATAACAGGGTTTCTATTTTCCTCTTTGCCACCTACATGGTAAAAGTGTTCGCGGGTAAGAACACTAAAATTTGACCATAATGATTCGATATATTCATTAGACCGATAATCATTATGATGCCAGGTTGACAAAACAAATAACCCGCCAAAGCCAGAGAGTTTTTCGAATAATTTATTTTCGTGGCTATCATCCCAACCATTGAAATAATCAACATGCCTGTCTATGTAAGGAGGGTCGCAGTATATAATATCCTCTGACGATGCCTCACTAATGGTCTTGGAGAAGTCTTGACATTTGAATTTAAAATCTTTTTCCTTTAATAATCTGTTCACGTAACCAACTTGGTTGACAATTTTGGTAACGTAAGCTTGGGAAAAACGTTGAGGTTTTCTGCAAAAAGGGATATTGAATTCGCCTTTCCTATTGAATCGAATCATTCCATTAAAGCCCGCCCTATTTAGAAATAAAAAATCAAGTGGGGAGTGATCTGAATTGAAACGCTCTCTAATAAAATAATAGTGTTCTTCGCCTTTGGATAACAACTGCGCGCCTTCACGGACAAGATAGTCCCTAACAACTTCAGGCGTTATTTCTCCATTTAAAATACTGGCATAGAAGTTTACTAAATGCGGGTTCGAGTCGCAAAGGACCGCTTGTTTTGGCGCGATGTTAAAGGCCACGGCTCCCGTACCCATAAACGGCTCAATCCAAGTGCCATTAAAGCCATTCGGGATGACGCTTTTAATCCAAGGCACAAGCTTGGTTTTGATGCCTTGAGACTTGATTGGATGGACGTTGGATTTAGTCATCCTTCATCTGCATTTCTCTTCTCGACAATTAATTTCCTGATTAGGAAGACGCTTCAGCTATTACGTCATTCCGGCATGGATCGCCGGAATCCAGATTGCAGGGATGCCCCAAAGACCGCGCCGTCCATGGAGCCTAGGTTCCGGCGATCCATGCCGGAACGACGACGTTTTGGGTTTAGTTGAAACATCTTCCTAATCAGGATAGATTTTGTCGGAATCCTAATGAGTGGTGACTGAACCGCTGCTGCGTCAGCATACGGTTTCCGATAAAGTCTAGCGTATCGCTCCTTGCAAATCTTTGGTGTTGGCTGTATAACCCCATTGCCTGAATTGTTCTTGTAATTCATCATCTTCCATAAATGCAAGATAAAACAAGTATTCTGGTGCCAAATCCAGTTCATCAAACCAGACAATAGTGCTATGAGCCAGCTTAAAATCTTTGAACATTTGCTGGTCTTTTAACTTTAAGAAGATAGTTCTTTTATCATTTAAAATAGTCTCTTCAAGATTAGCAGTGCCAGCATACCCATTGTTAAACATAAGACGAATTTTATATCCATCAACGTATTCAGCTTGTTGTACACCCAGCATAATTTACGGCCTCTATTAGACTAACGGTTTTATTTTATGGTAGTTCCCTGTATTTTTGATGCTATTCCAGTTGTCAAGCAATTCTTCTTGATGGTCTTGCGCCCACTCGACTACCAGACTTAATACCTTTGATGGCAATTTACCTTCAATCACTCCCAAGGTAGTGATTGATATGGCCGCACTATATTCGTTGTATTCAGCATGGAAATGAGGTGGATTATGCTCATTAAAATACATGTATATTATGATTCCGAGGAATCTACTTAATTCTGGCATAAATGACCACGCAATCAACAAAAACCTGTTTGTGTATGTTCAACCATGATTAAAAAGAGACCATACCAACCACATATACCACCTTCTTGATGCGATGCAATATGTCCACGCCAATTGCACCCTACTAATGCTCCTTACTGCGTTGGCTTCTTCTTTACGTTGCGTCTTTGCGGTCGTTGCGTGAGACTTTCATTTTGCTTTCTTGCAGTGCTGCTTTGCTGTGCAGTTGGCAAAGAATTTTTGGCCTTGGTCATCGTTCAGCCCACATAGTCACCAATTCTCTGTTTGGCCTGACCGACGCATCTACCGAACAGACGGGGGAGCGTCTAAACCGAGTCGGTCTCGACGGTGTTTCGTATATTCGGGCGCAGTCTCCAAGACCGACTCGGTTTTTCACCCAATTGGGTTAAACGATGACCAAGGCCGAATTTTTCCTCGTGTAAAACAACTCAACGCTAAGAGCAGTGCATTGTGAGTAGTGGCACTAAATTGGTTACTCTTTCTATATTCTATATTGAAACGTCATAGCCAAAGAAACGAAGACCTGCATTAGAGTTACTGTTTCTGATTGGGTAAGTTTCTGGATTATAGAAGGCAATTAGCTCCTGAATACTGGAGTCACCGAAATAAATTAAAGCTTTTTTACAGTCAACCATTCTAATTTTTAGGTCATCAGATCCATAAATTAGGTTTGACCAACTTTCTAAAATAATGTTGAGATCATTGTTATTTAAGAATTTTGTTTTATTGATTGGAAACGAATTCATGCAGTTTAAACAGTCAATTACTTCGCGAATCTGATCCCACGACAAATTGCGAATTTCATGAGGAGCCAGAAGTTCTTGGAGAAGTTCTGTTCTTGTCAAGCGCCAATGGATGTCATTGCCGTTTTCAACCCATTGCTTATATTTTATGGCGTATTTTTTGATCTCTCTTTTTCTGTTTAGTGTAGTTAGATTTCTTGGTTTTTTTAAGTTGAGGTTTTTATCTCTTCTGTATGCATTAGATGGCATTTCTTCATGATGAAACAAGTAATCGAGCAAGCCATCTACTTCGAAATAAAGGGGAATATCTGGGGTAATTATTTGATTGGATGCATAAATATTTGCTAAGTCTTTATAGCAAGATATAAAATATTCATAATCCTTTAATTTTCCTGTGCCACTACTATTGCTTTGTTGGCTTGATGCCGTAGGAAGATTCCATAAATTGGGTAATTCATTTTTATCATCTATTTCAGAAATGCTACAACTAGCACTAATATTTTGCAATTGTTCAAGTGTTACAGTTTCTGCTTTATTTTTCCACCATTGCTCATATTGACTAATTGCATCTTTTGCTTCTATTCCCTCTATGATAATTCCAATTTCATATCTTTTTGAAAATGCTGTTTTGGTTAAATTTGCCGATGTAATTATAACATGGTCATCGATAATGTATATTTTTGCATGCAAACCCCTTAAACTTTTTATTGATCCTGCTTTATAAAAAGCTTCAAGTGTATCATATGACAATCTATATAATTCTTCTATATCAGTTAAAAGATGAACACTAAGGTCAGGGTTATTTAACCATTTGTTGCCAATAATCCGTTGTACTGATTTTAGGCTACCAATATAAGGCGATGCAATCCATATTCGTTTAATTGAAGAATTACTTAACTTACGAAGTTCATCAACTAAAGATTGTTCAAATAAAATCTTCATAGTCATTCAGCGATTCCCGGTCTATTGATTTATAAGGGGTTTTAGGGCATTATTCTGGTGCGTAAAAATATTTTCTCATTACTATTCAATATTTTACAAAAATCAGTCCCGTAGGTCGGGCAACATCTCCACCGTTGCCCGACATTTCGAATGTCGGGCGCAACGCAAAGATAAGCGCCCGACCTACACGGCTTTTGGTAGGTTCATTATTGGGAATCATCTTACGTTGCGTCTTTGCGCATTTGCGTGAGACTTTCTTTTTGCTTCCTCAAGACTGCCCCGACAACCCCAAATTCTCCCAAATCGCCAAACAAGCCTCCGATTGGTTCAGCGTATAAAAATGCAGGCCGGGTGCGCCTTGTTCCAGCAAGCGCTCACAAAGGATGGTGACCACCTCCACGCCGAAGGCCCGGATGGACTCCCGGTCATCGCCGAAAGCCTCCAAGCGCTTTCTAATCCAGCGCGGAATTTCCGCCCCGCATGCCTCCGAGAAGCGCGATAACTGCGTGTAATTGGTAATGGGCATGATGCCTGGCACGATGGGCAAGTCAATGCCTAGCTTTTCACAATCGCTAACAAAGCGGAAATAAGCGCCTGGATTGTAGAAATACTGGGTGATGGCAGTGTCGGCACCGGCTTCGACCTTGCGTTTGAAATTGCGCAGGTCTGCATCGAGGTTGGGGGCTTGCGGATGCACTTCAGGGTAGGCGGCCACCTCAATGTGGAAATGATCGCCCGTCTCGTTGCGGATGAATTCCACCAATTCGTTGGCATAACGGAATTCACCGGCGGACATCATCCCCGAGGGCATGTCTCCGCGCAGGGCCACAATGTGGCGGATGCCTTTGGCCTGATAAGCTTGCAACACTTCGCTGATATTATCTCTAGTCGAAGCGATGCAAGAAATATGCGGTGCCGCTTCAATGCCCGTGGTTTCTTGGATTTCGACGACTGTTTCGTAGGTCATTTCGCGAGTCGAGCCGCCCGCTCCGAAAGTCACTGAACAGAAGCTCGGTTTTAATTCCGCCAGCTTTGCCACCGTTCCGCGCAGGTTTGCAATAGCTTGCTCGGTTTTCGGCGGGAAAAATTCAAAGCTGAAGTTTCTAGGGTGATGTTTTTGTGAGTCCATGGAATGCCTGATTTTGCTCGTTCCCAAGCTCCCGCTTGGGAATGGGGTTTTTGAAGCTCCAGCTTCCCGAAGAACGGTCAGGTAGGAGCTTGCAAGAAAAGGGTTCCCAAGCCGGAGCTTGGGAACCAGCCAAATAACTAAGTAAAAACCTAGACTAATTCACGCGCTTTTTGGAAGGCATCGCGGAAATCCAGATAGACTGGGGTTTCGGTTTCCAATAGGAGTGCCAGCAACCGGTTTTGCAGTTGGTATTTTACATTGCCTACTGCGAGTGCGCCTATGCCAACGGCGTTGGGGCTATGGGTGGCGTATTGCAGAGGGGCTCCATTGTCCATGCGTTTGATGCCTTCGACCCCGAGCGGGGGGACAGCGTTGACATCGCCGACAACCTTCAGTTTTTGGCCATCGGCCAACACATCCGCGCTGAGAACCTCTACACCGGCCCTGGCTGCACAAAAGACTAAGTCGGCATGGGAGATAAGCCGCGCCTTGTCGGCATCAGAACTCGCATAGGTGCCATGTAAGACGCATCCGCAAAGCCGATTGTATTCGTCGGCTTTCTGTAGTGCCACTTCGATGCTCAGGTGATCGACTATGGTGGTATGGGCACCAGCCAAAGACGCAATGACAGCAGTAGCCAAACCGACCGGGCCGGTTCCACCGAATACAACAGCGCGACGGTCTTGCAACTCCAATCCATGTTTTTCGCGTAGCTGCTTTTCCACGCTTGCCACCAAAGCTGCCGCCGTAGTGAAGGCTCCCGAAGGATCGGCCAATACAGAAACCACAAATGGGGACACCATGGCATTTTTTGCCGCCGCCAGCATGTCCATCGCCAAGCCAATGTCGCGCCCCCCGATGAAAAAGCCGGTTCGCTTTACCCCAGTGGGTCCGCGTGAGAAAATTGCATCCTGCACCAAGCCGTTAATTTCCTCTAATTTTACGTTGCTGTAAGGAAGCAAAACGTCGAAGCCCGCGTCCGCCGCCATGTTCAAGTCGAACGGGCTGTTATGGGGCATCGGGTCGAATAGGTGGATGATGGATCGTATTGCCATGAGTTTAATTTCCCGTTCGTCAAGACTTTTTGATTAAACTCCGAGCCGCTTCAAAGGCATGTTCGAAATGCAGATAAACCGGCTTGTCGTTTTTACGGTTTTGATGGCGCATCAAGGTGAGTAGCTTGTTTTGGACTTTGTATTTCAAATTGCCAATGGCCAGTGCGCCCAAGCCAACCGCCCCGCTGTTGGAACCCTTGATCGCAGTGCCCTTATTGAAGGGGTCGAGACCCGCTATGCCAGACGGGGGAACGGCATTGACATCGGCGGCAACCTTCAGCTTAGGTGCGGCAGCCACTAGTTCAGAACTAAGCACTTGCACTCCGGCTGCGGCTGTGGCAAATACCACGTCAGCTTTTAGAATCAGATCCTGTTTATTCGCATCGGCATCACCCTCAATCTTGGTTTTGCCGCCGCCGTATTCGGCATTGCAGAGTGCTGCGACAGCCTGGGCCTTTTCCAGTTGACGGCCTATGATTTTTACATAGGCACCACTTTGGGCGGCCAAGACGGCGGCAATTTGACCAACCGGGCCAGTTCCCCCCAGACACAACACATTTGCACCTTCCAAAGAAAGCCCATATTTTATAAGCTCGTATTCGACCAAGGCCACCATGGCGGCCGCAGTGGTAAAGGCACCGCTGGGGTCGGCGAACACCGAAACCTCAAAAGGGGGAACCATGGATTTTTTCGCCAAGCTCAACATATCAAGGGCAGTTTTTACGTCTCGCCCCCCAATGAATATGCCGGTGCGCCTCACGCCTATCGGACCCCGCGAAAAAATGGCATCTTGCACCAGTGCAGGAATCTCGTCCACTTCAAGACGGGTGTAGGGGGTCGTTGATCCCCAGCCAGCATCGACTGCCATATTCACGTCAAAGGGGCTTAGGTTCTTTTCGGGGGTAAACATATGTAATATAAAAACTTTATCCATAGTTGGTTCTCTTTGTTTTTGTGTAAAAGCCGATTAAACGGCATTGTCCAATATTAGTCGTGAATGTGGAAGTATTATGCGACTTTCACGTCTATAAATTTTACTTTTTTCATCATTGGGTCCGCCCGTTCGCGACTGGCAGCAGACTGATTTCAACCCGCTTGCCAGCATCGATTAAGGCGAAATCATAGATTCCAGCGGCTTGCCCCCTGGCATTCAATGTATTAAAAGTTTCGATGGACATGATTTTTGATTTTGGCGTTGTTGGATTAAAATCCCCATGACTTGCATGCTACAGTCTAACAACCCATCAAATCACTATTGATACCGTTGGCGATGAATGAGCCGTAGTTTTTTGGCAACTGGTGTTTTCTTTATGTTACAAGAAATGGGCAATTTAATTTACCACTTTTTAGAGGGTATAGGCTAGAACCATGAGCAAAACAAGCCTACTTACAGCAGTTTTGGACAGCGAAGCCAAGCTTGGGGCTATTCTAGACACCATTACCGACGGTGTAATCGCCATTGATGAAAACGGGATCATCCAGTTATTTAATCCAGCGGCGGAGAAATTATTTGGTTATAAGCACAATGAGGTTCTTGGCTTAAATGTCAATTGTCTCATGCCCTCTCCAGATCGTGAGGGACACGATGTCTATATCGCAAACTATTTGCAAACCGGCATCAAAAAACTCATTGGAATAGGCCGGGAGGTAAGCGGAAAGCGCAAGGATGGGACTGTTTTCCCATTGCATTTGTCCATCGGCGAAGCTTTGCTGGGACAGGCGCGAATGTTTGTTGCCGTCCTCCATGACTTAACCTCCAGAAAGCAGTCGGAGGAACGCCTAATCACCCTCTCCAGAGCGGTGGAACAAAGTCCCAGCGCGGTAATGATCGCTGATCTTAATGGGGTGATCGAATTTGTAAATCCCAGTTTTACCCGACTGACCGGTTACACCAGTTCCGAGGCATTGGGCAAAACTCCGTCATTGCTACGATCACCCTATACTTTGATTGAGCAACACCAAAGATTATGGGGAAGCCTACTTCATGAGGAGGAATGGCGAGAGGAAATACAAGACAGGAAAAAAGACGGGGAATTATACTGGGCGCTGGAAAGCATCTCCCCAGTACGAAACGCTTCAGGAAAAGTCACGCATTTTTTATCCATCCAACAAGATATCACCGAGCAAAAGCGGGACAAGGAAGCATTGCAAGCCAGCGAGGAGCGCTTTCGGGATGTGGCCGAAATGGCGGGCGAATGGCTGTGGGAGCAAGACGCGGAGGGCTGTTATATCTACAGCAGCAGTGCTGTAAGGCAAGTTCTTGGCTACCAGCCCGAGGAAATTCTTGGCAAATCCTATTTGAAACTGCTAACGGAAGAGGACAAAAAACTCTGGATGTCTCAGTTGTCCGCCATGCGTGATATCCATGAGCCCTTCCACCGGCTAG
>QJPH01000581.1 GCA_003242955.1 Candidatus Methylumidiphilus alinenensis | reverse complement strand
ATGCAATCTGAATTCCGGCGGTCCATGCCGGAATAGCTGAAGGATATTCCTAATCAGGTACATCTATGAAAAGAGTATGTGAGTAGGAATAAATAATTATGTACAGCGTTTTCATCTTTAAAATATACCTAATAAAGGATATTCAGTTAACGCTGCAAGTTAACTGAATGTCTTGCCCTTTCATGCAAGTTATCAAGTAACTCTTTGATGTTGAAAACGCTGTAAAAGGATTTATTGAAAAGTCTTCAACAACTCTGGTAGATGACAGTCCTTATAGGAAGAATTCTTTGCAATTTGTGCTTGAAAACAACAACCGCCATTTTAGCTTAGTGGATCATGTGTTGCGATCAATGCTTTTAGACAAATCCCTACATATTGATGGATTCATCAGCTTTAATCCGGGTGATTTCCATGATGTTTGCACCGCAAGAAAAATTGAAATGCTGTATCCCTCATAATTATTGAAATGAGTGCCCTAAACGCAAGGCTTATTTGCACATGATGCCTTTATTTGAATTTTAATTTAACGATATGAACATCATTTTGCTCATATTTTCAATATTTGCATCGGTCATTTGGTTTATCGTGCTGATTTTGCCTTGGCGGCCTTGGCTCCATGGCGAAACCCTTGAGCCTGAATTTGAAGGCGACTATGACCTATCGGATGTGACTGTCTTAATACCCGCCCGTAACGAGGCGGATGTCATCGCTGTCACCCTGCAGGGACTGGCAAAACAGGGAAGAGGGCTTAAGGTGCTGCTGGTGGATGACGCTTCCGATGACGGCACGGCGGCAGTCGCCAAACAGGTAGGGGTGGGTGACCTCAGCATCATCAACAGCCAGAGTCTGCCGGATGGCTGGAGCGGTAAACTTTGGGCCTTGGAACAAGGGGCAAGGGAAGTCCAAACGGCTTGGACCCTGTTGCTGGATGCCGACATTTTGCTCTCACCCGGTATGGTCGCAAGCCTGCTAGCCAAGGCAAAAAACGACAATCGGCAATTGGTGTCCATCATGGCCTGCTTGCGCATGGAATCCTTTTGGGAAAAGTTGCTGATGCCCGCCTTCATCTATTTTTTCAAGCTGCTCTATCCATTCCGATTGGCGAATTCCGACACCCCCTATGTTGCAGCGGCAGCCGGTGGGTGCATTTTGCTGAAAACCAACGTAATCGCCCAAATTGGCGGGTTTTCCACCATTCGTGGCGCGATTATCGACGACTGCAACCTAGCAAGACAAGTCAAGAAAAGAGGCAATCGAATCTGGATTGGACTATCCCATTCCGTGGTCAGTATGCGTTGTTATGACCGGCTCGAACCGATTTGGGAGATGGTTGCCCGTTCGGCCTTCACTCAATTGAGTTATTCCGTTGGCTTGTTAATGCTTTGCACCCTGATGATTGCATCGCTCTTTGTGATGCCTGTTTTGGGCATCGCCTGGGGTGCGGACCAGACGCTAGTTTGGTCTCTTGTCGCCTATGCCAGCCTAATAATCTGTTATTGGCCTACATTGCGCTATTACCGTATGAATGGCGCATGGGCTTTGTTGTTGCCGGTCATCGCTTGCTTTTACCTCGCCATGACTTGGACCTCCGCTTTTCGATTCTGGCAAGGGGTTCGGAGCCAGTGGAAAAACCGGGTTTACTCGGTCAAATAGCTAGGTCGGGCAACATCTTCTTGCGTTGCCCGACAATCAATTGTCGGGCAACGCACAAGAAACGCGCCCGACTTACACGCTTTGAAAAAAGTGGCTAGGGTGACGCTTGGAGTGCAAGGCTTGCCTTGCCAATACATGGCCTAGCAAGACTTGCACTCCTTAATCACCCCTCCTTACCGCCTTGACTTGCCTTTCTTTGCCGCTTTTGACGGCTTCGCTTTGGTCTTCACAACAACGTGTTTGGGCCGGGATTTAACATGGCTAACACTGTGATGCTTTGCCGTGTGGGCAGGGTGTACCCCCCTGGGCCTTGGCGGCAGGATGCGCGGAATGTGCCTTATGTCGATGAGGCACGGCGGCCCGCAAACGGGCATGATGGCCCTTCGCATGATGGGAAACATGCCTGTGCGCAGGGTGGTGAGCATGTCCATGGTGCAATTTATGTGCAGGGCGTGATGCATGGGCGTGACGGTGATGGACCTGCCTAGATAGATGGACAGGCCGGCGGGCGTGTCTTTGTCCATGCCGTAAGTGATAGACCCGGTGGGATGCATGGGCATGACCATGATGGGCATGCCTAGATACATGGACAGGCCGGTGGGCGTGTCTTTGTCCATGCCGTAAGTGATAGACCCGGTGGGATGCATGGGCATGACTATGATGGGCATGCCTAGATAGATGGACAGGCCGGTGGGCGTGTCTGTGCCCATGCCGTAAGTGATAGACCCGGTGGGATGCATGGGCATGACGGTGATGCGCAGGCCAGGAAGCATGGACAGGCCGGTGGGCGTGTCTGTGGCTATGTCCATGACGGTAAGCATGATGATGTCGGCTGGCATGCCTATGGGCCAGCCTGTGCCAAGAAGGATGGGTGTGATAGTGTCTGTGCCGGTAAGACCGGTGGCGAACACCATGGAACCTAACCCGGATGGCCCCTCGGTAGCCAGAGCCATAGTTACTGGAACTCGACGGCTCGGACGCATTTTGGCCCGAACTTTGACTGCGTTGGGCGTTGCGCCGATGCATCCAGCCTTGGATTTCGCGCACCCGGTCACGGTAATCGACGGCCTCTTCTTCCTCGTCATCCTCTTCGTCATCGTCTGCGGCAGCCAACATCAAGTAATGGGAACCCGCCGCATGGGCATCATTGCCCACAGTATAGCCGTTCGTCGCCAGGGACAGCAGCCCCATGGCAATGGGTAGGGATAGGTACAGGTGGGATTTCACTTTCATATCGAGTTGGATGGCGGAAACAATAGCCTATCTTAACGGTTTTTTCCCGTTCAGAGAATGGACTAGACTGTTAATGGGAAGTTGCCTGTAGGAAGATTGAGTCGGTTCAGGACAGAAGGACGATTTTTGCAGACACTTCCGGCCCAAGCCGTTCGCATGATGGAAATCAATGAAAATCAGGGTCGGGCTATTTTTGCGGCTTAATTTGGCGCAATGGGTTTCAATCCCCGTCGCGCACGGCCCACGTCGCCTATTTTCCCTCCGCCTTCAACTTTCTTTCCCAATCCAGCGAAGTCTTGACGATAAAGTCCAAATCGTCATATTTTGGGGTCCAGTTCAGTGTGCGGTGGATTTTATCCACGGCGGCAACCAAGGCGGGCGGGTCGCCAGCACGGCGGGGATGGTGCTCAATCTTGATGGGTGTACCGTTGACACGATTCACGGCATCTATCACCTCCCGCACACTATAGCCATGACCGTACCCGCAGTTTAGCAGGTTTGACCCGCCCCCTTTACGCAGATAATCCAAGGCCTGGATATGGGCATCGGCGAGGTCGCTGACGTGGATATAGTCACGAACGCCTGTTCCGTCGAGTGTCGGGTAGTCGTCACCAAAAACCAGAAGCTTTTCACGTTTGCCGACAGCCACTTCGACAGCCACCTTAATAAGCAAGGTGGCGTTACGCGTGGATTGGCCAATTTGGCTTTCCGGGTCGCTGCCAGCGACGTTGAAATAGCGCAGGATGACATGGCGGAGCGAGGAAGCGGCAGACAAGTCGCGCAGCATCATTTCACTCATCAGTTTTGACGAACCATAGGGGTTGATAGGCGCAGTGACCGTATCCTCTGAGCAAATAGTGTCTTTCGGGATGCCGTAGGCTGCGGCGGTGGAGGAAAAAATAAAGTGGCTGACTCCCGCCTGCTGGCAGCATTGCAGCAGATTACGGGTTTTGCAAGTATTGTTTCCGTAATACTTCAGCGGATTCTCCACCGATTCAGGCACTATGGTATGGGCCGCGAAGTGGATAACGGCTTCTATGTCATGCTGTTGGAGGATTTTCGAGACTAACTCGGTATCACCCGTGTCGCCTTCGACGAATTCACCAAACAGGATTGCCTCACGGAAGCCAGAACTGAGGTTGTCGAGAATAACGAGTTTTTCGCCCATGGAACCCAATTGCTTTACAACGTGGCTACCAATGTAGCCAGCACCACCAGTAACCAGTATGCCTTTTTGGGCCATTTGATACTCCTGAAAACTTATAATTAGGTTATTTCACGGTTTTTAGAAAAAATCGTCCAAGAGGGGTTCAATTTCCACCCACTCCCCTGGCTTGACCCCTGCATTATCCTTAGGCAAGACAATCAAACAATTGGCCCGGCTCATGCCAAGCAACTGATGCGCACCCTGACCGCAAAAACCAGTGACGGAAACCCCCCCTTCGCTGTCCGATTCAAATTGGCCGCGTTGGAATTCCATCCTCCCTGGTGATTTTTTTAAAGGTGTGCGGCAAATGGCCTGTAAACGCAAAGGAGGCCTAGGGTTAGCGCCCATCATCTGAAGTAGTGCGGGTCGGACCAATTGCCGGAAAGTGACCATGACGGCAACGGGATTGCCGGGCAACCCGAATAACCAAGCGGGTCCGATGCGTCCAAAGGCGAAGGGCTTGCCTGGTTTGACAGCCACCTTCCAGAAACTAACCTGGCCCAGTTCAGCAAGGGATGCAGTAACGAAATCTGGGTCGCCGACAGACACGCCCCCTGAAGAGATAATGGCATCTGCTTGCCGCACGGCATCCAGCAGAACCTTTTTCACCACTGTTCCATCGTCGGGTACGACACCCATGTCAATGGCTTCTATAGACGGGCAGTTTAGTAGGCTGTGGAGCAGGTAACGGTTGCTGTCGTGGATTTGCCCGTACATCAAAGGCTCCTCGACGGGGCACAATTCGTCCCCCGTGGAGAAAAAGGCCACACGGAGCCTGCGGGTGACGGTTGCCATGGGATATCCGGCAGAGGCCATAAGGCCCAAGTCGGCGGCCTGTAACATTTTACCTCGTTCCAGCAAGCATTCACCCGAACGGATTTCGTCGCCGATTGGGCGCACATTGGCATGCTGCGAAACCTCTCTAGCCAGCCGAATGTGGTCAGCGACACGAATTACATCCTCTTGCATGATAACCGTGTCCGCCCCTGCTGGAATAGCCGCGCCAGTGAATATGCGCACACATTGGCCTGGACCAAGCAATCCTTCGTAAGGTTTGCCAGCGAAGGAGGTTCCGATAACGGTGAGAGAAGAATCCATCTGCCCGGTTATGTCACCATGGCGGAGCGCATATCCATCCATGGCAGAGCTCGGGAATGGCGGCAGGTCAATTGATGCCACGAGTCTCTCTGCCAGGACACGGCTCAGTGCTTTTTTGAGTGGTATGCACTCAACCCCGGAAATCGGCGTGACGGACTCGCAGATGCGAGCTTGAGCCTCTGCCAAAGTCAAAGAATTCACTGATTCTGCACAACGGTCAGTTTGTTCCATGGTAAAGCAGGAAGTTGTAGATGAAATTGGCAATTGGAATGGGAGAATTGATATCGAATTGGGGGAGTTCGGTTTCGACCGGTAATTTTCCGTCTGTGGCGATGGCAATGATGCAAGGGTCCTCGGGAAATAGCAAGGGTTTGCCTTGGGATGGGCGATGCAATTCAATCTTAGGAAAATGTTCCAGCTTAAATCCTTCCACTAGAATGATGTCTACGCTAGTATGGTCAAAAAAAGACAATTCCTCCGCCAGACTTCGCTCACGGACGACATCGTGTTCGGTAATGATGGCTCGGCGAATTGGGGAGGAAAGCATCACCGGGCTGGCTCCCGCCTTGCGCAGTTCATAGCTGTCCTTGCCGGGCTTGTCGATTTCAAAATCATGATGGCTTTTTTTAACCAAGCCCACCCGCAAACCTTTTTCTTTTAGTAGGGGGATAATCTGTTTCAACAGAGTCGTTTTGCCTGTCCCGCTGTAACCCGCAAAGCCTAGAACATTCGATAATTTAATTTGGCTCATGGCACAAGGGCATAAGGATAAACAAACTCAAAGGCAAAAGGCAACTCTTTAGTAGCCGGATGGACGAAGCCAATACGAAATAACCACTCTAGAATAATGGTTTTTTAAATGTTTTGGGGGCTGGTAAGTAAAGCGATAATAGTATAGTTTACCAACCGACAGAAGGAAACGTGATGTTCCCTCACCTGAATTATGATAAAGTAAAGCTTTATTGTTGCTGCAAATTAAAAAATCTAGACTCCCAAAATTTATGGCAAAGTTGAGTGATAGCGGAAATCCGCATCAACACATTTCAAAGCAATATGATAACGAGTTGCTCGATATTCGCAGCCGTGTCCTCGCTTTGGGTGGGTTGGTCGAAGAACAGATCGAGGCTGCAGTAGTTGCCTTGGTTCAGGGAGACGTTGATTTGGCTAGGCGTGTCATTGAAAACGATGGCAAGGTCAATTTGATGGAGGTCTCAATTGACGAGGATTGTATGCAAATCTTAGCGCTAAGGCAGCCTAGCGCGAGAGATTTACGTTTGGTGGTGGCGGTTATCAAGACTATTATTGATCTTGAACGCATAGGCGACGAAGCCAAAAGGATTGCCCGGCACGCCATTGACCTGTCGTCTTGCCTATCGGGGAAAAATCAGCTTACTGAAGTCGAGCAACTCGGCAAGCATGTACGCGAGTTGTTGAGAAATGCTTTGGATGCATTTGCACGCATGGATGTGGATACCGCTTTGCATGTGGTACAGTGCGACAAATTGGTGGACGGGGAGTATGAAAACATCATGCGCCAACAAATTACCTACATGATGGAAGACCCAAGGTCAACCCCAGCCTGTTTAGGCATCATGTGGACATCAAGATCCCTGGAAAGGATTGGGGATCGCTCGTGCAATATCTGCGAATATGTCGTTTATTATGCAAGAGGGAAAAATATCCGCCATATCAGCATCGAACAGGTCCAGAAGGATCTTCTAGTTGGTTAATTCTTCATTTCTTATCTGTTTGCCAATGAGCCGTCTTTTATCTGTCGCCGTAATCATTGTAGCGTTGCTTTCTTCGTCCTTGGCCTGGTCGGATTCCTCATTCGTCATTGAGGATATTCGCGTGGATGGTCTGCAACGCGTATCAACGGGTACGGTATTCAATTACCTGCCACTTAAAGTAGGCGACACCTTCGATCCAAGTGAATCGCCATCTATAATCAAGGCATTGTTTAAAACGAATTTTTTTAAGGATGTTCGGATAGGAAGGGATAGGAATGTGTTGGTGGTGACAGTGGAAGAGCGGCCAATCATCGACAGTGTCAAGATAGAAGGCAACAAAGACATCAGTTCGGATGATCTCAACAAGGCCCTAAAAACCGTGGGCTTGGCGGAGAGCAGGGTGTTTGACCGCCAGATTTTGGACAGGGTCGAACAAGAGCTTCGCCGGCAGTATTACAGCAGGGGCAAATATGGCTTGACAATCGAATCTGACGTTAAAGAACTGTCCAGAAACCGTGTGTCGGTCACCCTAAAAATATCCGAAGGCAAAGTCGCAAAGATCAAACAAATCAATATCGTCGGCAACAAGGCTTTTGAGGACGATGTATTGATAAAGAATTTTGAATTGGGAACATCAAATCTGCTGTCTTTTTATACAAAAAACGATCAATATTCCAAACAGAAGCTATCAGCCGATTTGGAACGGCTGCGCTCTTATTACATGGATCGTGGTTATATTAACTTTGATATTGACTCCACCCAAGTCTCCATAACACCCGACAAAAAGGAAATATACATTACCATCAACGTCAAGGAGGGCGAAATATTCAGCGTCAATGAAGTAAAACTGACTGGAAAAACTATCGTACCCCCGGAAGAGTTGACACCGTTAGTCCTCATCGGCCCAGGCGACACCTTCTCCCGCAAATCTGCGACGGAAACATCCAAGGCCATCTCTGACCGTCTAGGTAATGAAGGTTATATATTCGCAAACGTCAACATGGTCCCTGATATAGTCGCGTCCAATAAGACAGTCAACATGACTTTTTTCATCGATCCAGGCAAGCAAGTCTATGTGCGGCGAGTCAACATGCAAGGAAACACCAAAACCCGCGATGAAGTGTTGCGCAGGGAAATGCGGCAGATGGAGGGAGCTTGGGCATCGACCACCAAGATAGAACGTTCAAAAACAAGGCTTGCGCGGCTTGGTTATTTTCAGGATGTGAACGTGGAAACACCCGCCGTTCCTGGCACAGCCGATCAGATTGACGTAAACTACACGGTAACTGAGAAAGCCTCTGGAAATCTGATGGCAGGCGTGGGTTACTCCCAGGTGCAGGGCATTATCTTCAACGCCAGCGTCACCCAAGACAACATTTTCGGCTCGGGCAAAAGAGTAAGCTTCAGCTTCAACAACAGTTCCTACAGCACCATCTATAACCTCGGCTATACCAATCCCTATTTCACCTTGGATGGCATAAGCTACGGATGGAACATCAACTACCGGGCCACCAATGCCTACAGTGCAAACCTTGCCAACTATTCCAGTGACATTTTTTCGGTGGGGCCTAACTGGAGTTTTCCGCTCAGCGAGTTCAGCAGTTTCAACGTGAATGCCAATTATGAGCACACACGGTTAAAAACCTCTACCGCTTCGGGTTATTGCACATTTCCCAACACGACGAGTACATTGACATTAAACGCGCCTTTTAGTGAAGTCTCACCTAATCCCTGCGCAGTGAATGGACTCAATGGTGTCTATACACCAACGTCATACGACAGTTCAACTAATATTCAACAGTTTATCCGCAATTATGGCTCCAGTTTCAACACCTACGGATTAGGCATGGGTTACGTCCATGACACCCTGAACCGTGCGATCTTTGCCACGAGTGGTGGTTCGCAGCGCATCTCCATAATGGGCACGACGCCGGGTAGCGACCTTACTTATTGGAAGGCTAGCATCACGGCTGTGCAGTATTTTCCCATCGCTAAGGATTTGACCCTGCTGCTGAAAGGCGATGTCGGCTACGGCGGTGGTTACGGTTCAACCCATGGGCTACCATTTTTCGATAATTTTTACGCTGGCGGACCGCTATCCGTAAGAGGCTGGATGGCCAATACGCTGGGCCCTAGGGATTCCCCATCGGTGCAGGCGCTGAACAACGGCCTACAACCACGCCCCTTCGGCGGTTCGAGCAAATTGGTCGGCACGACGGAGTTGCAGTTTCCGGTGCCTTTTATGACGGAAAACAAGAGTGTCAGGCTTGGCATATTTTTTGATGCAGGCAACGTATTTGCCGGTAGCTTCGATCTTGGACAGATGCGATTTTCCACCGGTCTCTCGGCGAAGTGGCTGTCGCCCTTTGGCGCACTGACTTTCAGTATTGCCGAACCGCTCAATGCCAAAACGCAGTGTTATGGGGTTAATACCCCGTCTTATAACCCACCTACCTCTGGCTGTGCTTCTGGGGAAGCAATTGCGGATCAGGTGCAACGTTTCCAATTTTCCTTCGGTCAGGGGTTTTGATTGGGCAAACTCAGAATTGCTGTGAAAAGGGTTTTTTGTCGTTCGCTGGGTTTAGTTCTTGTATAATGTCCAGACTGGTTAACCAGAACGAGGCGTCCATGACTGGGCCACCAAACTATGAAAACCGCATCGAAAGCATGCGCTAATTATGTCTGAATGTTCAACCTTTTGAATTGGAGTGTAATTTGAATATGTCTAATGCAAGCCTTTGGGGCGTGTTGCTGGGATTTTTTGTAATGATGAACGCGCCAACCGTTGGTGCCGAACAGCCACCGGATTTTGATCTGGGGACGGGAGGTGGTGGTGGCAAGGGTCAGGCTTCTGGGCTGAAGATAGGCGTGGTGGATGGTGCCGCGTTGATGGAAAAGGTAGCCCAACGTGAACAAACATCAAAAAAGCTGGAACGGGAATTCTCTGCACGTCAAAAAAAGCTCAAAGCCGAAGAAGAGGAAGTGAACAAAATTAAAGATCGCTTAGTCAAGGAAGAAGGTGTACTGAGTGAGGAAGAAAAAGCCAAATTAGCTAAGGAGGGCCAGAAACGATTTCTGGATCTCAGAAATGCTGAAGCTGAGTACAGCCAGGATTTTAACCAGACCCGCAACGAAGAGCAGCAGAAATTATTTAAGATTGTCATTGAAGCCGTACAAGCAGTGGCCAGGGATGAAAGCTATGATTTGATTTTGGATAAGGGTGCCGCACTTTTAGCCAGAGATTCGATCAATGTGACTGCCAAGGTGGCAAGCAAACTTGAAAGTGGCGAGGGCAGTTCCAAATCCTCGAAGAAGCCATAACACATTCTGAATCTAAGAAAGTTCCTAACCTTAAGGAAAAAAACCATTGGATATTCAACAAATAAAGGAATACCTGCCACATCGTTATCCGTTTCTTTTAGTTGATCGGGTTATTGAATGCGAACCTGGAAAACGGCTCTTGGCCATTAAAAATGTAACCTTCAATGAGCCATTCTTTCAGGGGCATTTTCCGGGGCTTCCCATAATGCCCGGAGTCCTAATCATTGAAGCGTTGGCGCAAGCCACGGGCTTACTGGCAGGCAATACTGCTCCTGATGTGTTAGGCAAGGGCAAAACCTACTATCTTGTAGGTATTGACAAAGTCCGTTTCAAACGCCCTGTCGTACCGGGCGACCAACTCAAGCTGGAAGTCTCATATCTTCGCCACAAAAGAAATATATGGCAGTTTGATTGCCGCGCCCAAGTGGAAGATGAACTGGTGGCCAGTGCGGAAATCATGTGTGCCGCAGCGGAGCAGAATTCTTGATTCACTCGACAGCCATCATTGATCCGTCGGCCGAGTTGGCCGATGATGTGATTGTCGGACCTTTCAGTGTGGTGGGTGCGGGGGTTCGAATTGACTCAGGCTCAATCTTAGGTTCCCATGTGCTTGTCAAGGGACCGACAAGCATTGGTAAAAACAACCGCATTTTCCAATTCTCATCGGTTGGTGAAGACACCCAGGATATGAAATACCGAGGTGAACCCACGCGATTGGAAATTGGAGACCGTAACATTATCCGTGAATATTGCACTATTCATCGTGGCACGGTTCAGGACAAGTGGTTAACCAAGATTGGAAACGATAACCTGTTTATGGCCTACACTCATGTTGCCCATGACTGTGTGGTCGGCAACCATGTCATCATGGCCAACGCCGCTTCAATTGCAGGACATGTGTTGGTTGAGGATTTTGCCATACTGGGTGGTTTCACTTTGGTCCATCAGTTTTGCAAAATCGGTCGATATAGTTTTTCCGCAATGGGGAGCATCATCTCAAGAGACATACCGCCCTATGTGTTGGTTGGAGGCCAGCCTACCAAGCCACACGGCATCAATGCTGTCGGGTTGGAAAGGCAGGGGTTTAGCCAAGATGCAATCCGCCAGATCAAAAAGGCTTATAAAGTTGTTTATAAATCCGGTCTGAAACTTGAAGAAGCTATTTCGACTTTGGAGGAAATGACTGGAGACACACCCGAGGTTGAGAGTTTGGTCACTTTCCTCAAACAGACTCAACGCAGCATATTGCGGTAATCCCGTTTTGCCCTACCCATGCCCTCCAACAATTCTCATTTTGGCAAAGATTGTAAGGGCGGGTTTGGAACCCGCCCCTACGCAGGCACTAATTACGAATTATCAATGCATTATGAACAGGATGCGGAATGTCGATTCGTAGGGGCGGGTTCCAAACCCGCCCGGTTTTGTTCAAAATGAGAATTGCTGATGCCCTCGGTGGCTTTTGACATTCCTCTTATCGCCGGCATGGATGAAGTGGGGCGCGGTTGCATTGCCGGTTCTGTAGTCGCGGCAATCGTGATTCTGCAACCCGACATTGAGATAGAGGGTCTTGACGACTCAAAGCAATTGAGCCCTATGCGACGTGAGAGCTTGTCTCTACAGATAAAACAAAGTTCTTTGGCATGGGCCGTCGGGCGTGCGGAACCCGGCGAGATCGACCGCATCAATATTCTACAAGCCACACTGCTTGCCATGCGTAGGGCCTATGATTCCTTGCCTGTCCGGCCTGACTGGGTGAAAGTGGACGGCAACCGTTATCCACGCATTCCATGCAGGGGAGAAGCTATTGTTGGAGGCGATTCGACTGTACCCGAAATATCGGCGGCATCGATTTTGGCAAAGGTCTTTCGCGATTCGGAGATGGCAATTCTAGACGCCCTTTATCCGGGTTATCGATTTGCTGATCACAAGGGCTATCCCACCCTGGCACACAAAGCGAAACTCAAAGAGTTAGGGGCAACGCCAATACACCGCCTTAGTTTTGCACCGGTTTCAAAGATTTTGCCCATCGGTAATAAAAAATGAATATTCTAGCCATCAGCCTTTCTGGAGAAGGTTTTGTAAGTCATAAGGGGCGCAAAACCTTGTCCGGCATTTGCAAACAGCGTGTCGACGGACCTGTCCATGTGACTAAGCAAGGTATCGTGGGCGACTTCCAGGCCGACCAAGAAAACCATGGCGGCATTGACAAGGCGGTTTATGCCTATGCAGTGGAAAATTACCGCTACTGGGAACAGGAGCTTGGGAAAAAACTTCCCTTTGGCCAGTTCGGAGAGAATCTTGCTGTTAGCGGCATGACTGACGAGCTTGTCCATATCGGCGACATCTTCAGAATGGGAGCACTGGAAGTGCAGGTCACCCAACCGCGTGTCCCGTGCTTCAAGCTTGGCATGAGGATGGAGGATGAAGCATTCGTCGGTCGCTTCCACTTTTCAGGCCGGGTTGGTTTTTACCTTCGAGTGCTCAAGGAAGGACCATTAAGTCCCGGAGATGCTATCGAACGGCTGCACGTGGACGCCATCCAATTATCCATACGCGATGCCATGCTCGCGCTTAATAAAAACCCCCGCCAACAGGAGATCATCGCTCTCGCCTTGGAAGTTCCTGCGTTGTCTTTGGCTTGGCGCGAAAGTCTAAAGAAGAAACAGAAATGAATCCAGCCATCATTCCCGATGCGCCAGTCGATATGGACGAAATTGCCCGGTTTATACACGAGGATTTGGGCAGCACAGACCTTACCGCGTTGATCGTTCCGGCAACAACCTTGGCCGAGGCTAGCGTTTTAACCCGCGTCGATATGGTGTTATGCGGGGGCCCATGGTTTGAAGCGGTGTTTGCGCTCCTTGATCCCACCGTCCATATAAACTGGTTGGTCGGCGAGGGGGATCAAGTTTCGGCAAATGAACTGATATGCAAATTGACAGGTCCGGCGCGATCACTGCTGACCGGGGAGCGGACAGCATTAAATATATTGCAAACCTTATCGGGGACCGCCACCCTTTCACGTCGCTATGCAGAGGAGACAGAAGGGACCGGGCTGGTTGTGCTGGACACCCGCAAGACTATTCCTGGCCTGCGCAACGCCCAAAAATACGCAGTGCGTTGTGGCGGCTGCTCCAACCACCGGTTTGGTTTGTACGACGGCATCCTCATCAAAGAAAACCATATCACTTCGGCGGGTTCCATTGGATTAGCCGTCCGCAAGGCGATGGAACTGAATACCCATGTTCCCATTGAAATCGAAGTGGAAACCCTTGACGAATTAACACAGGCGCTTGATGCGGGTGCGGACCGTATCATGTTGGATAATTTTGACCTGGACATGATGCGCAAGGCCGTGACACTGAATGCCGGACGGGCAAAGCTGGAGGTGTCAGGTAATGTCAGCCTAGAGAAAATCAAAGCCATTGCCGCCACGGGCGTGGATTACGTCTCAGTCGGCGCGTTAACCAAGAATGTAAAAGCAATCGATTTGTCGATGCGGATTACGCTTAGGAAATGAATCCTTGCGGGTTTATTTGCTAGGTTTTGGCAGGGGTAGTCTTGCCTTCAGGTTTTTGACTTCCTCCAGCTTCTTCGTCAACAGGCTTTGCAGATGACTTAACTCTTCCCGCTGCCTATCCATTTCTTCCACTGCTTCAATTAATTTCTTTTCTTTCTCAAAGCCCTGTTGCAAACTTTCCGTCAATTGGCTGTGCAATGTTTCAAGTTCTTTGAGCAAGCGGGTTTTTTCTTCTTTAATGGCCCGCAGTTCGCCACGCAGTTCGCCAGTGGCGGTTGCGGAAGTGTCCAAATAGCCGTTTAGGGTGGCGACATGCTGTCGCGAGAGGGCAAGGGCTTCCTCCAAACGGGCGATTTTCCCAACTTCCTCCTGTTTTGCCCGTTCCCGCTCTTCGGCTATGCGGGTTAAATGCCAGGCATGGTCGCGATCAAACTTATCTTCCCATTCAGACTGTTTGCGTTGCTGGGTACGCTGGCTTTCTTCCAATGTACCTGTCAGGGCTGCATTGGTTTCGCGTGCCAAAGCCAATGCTTGTTGCGCTTGGTCATGTTCCGATTCAAGCTGCTTCTTATCCGCCTCTAGCTGTCCTATCCTCGCCAGCCATGCTTCCGCATCCCGCTCTGTTCGTTCACGGTAGGCAGAGTAGTCCTGTTGCACGGCTTGGTAAGCGGATTCAGACTTCCCAACTAACGTGTTGAGTTGAACCTTTTCCTCGGCCATTGCCGATTTTTCCTTAGCCAAGGTCAACTGAGCCTCCTCAATAGCCAGACGCCATAGCGCGATGGTGGATTCCACCAAGCGCTCAGGCACCTCTGGTATCTCCAAGCGACGCAGCGATTCCGCCGCCAAGGACTGCTTCCAATCCTTTATCGCCGGGGAAATGATGGCAGGTGAGTTTGTGCCGATAAATTCGGCCACGGTCTTGACAGTGGGGTTTAACCCGCGTGCGGCTATTACACCACAGGCTTCGTAAGCACGTTCGTAGGTATCAGTGACTTTGGGCATGGCGACGATAAGTTTACTTTAGTAACGAAATGAATATTGATAACATTTTAGGCTTAAAGTATGGCAACATAAAATCACGCTTGCTTGACTCAAGGGTCAAGACAGGCGTTCAAACCGACTCGGCTTTTAAAACCGGTCGGTTTTACTTCCCCCTTTCCCGCTCTCAAACAACTAGGAATTGACTATGATTACACTCCATGGCTTTGCCATCAGCAACTACTATAACAAAATCAAACTGGTGCTATTGGAAAAGGACATCCCATTTAAAGAAGAACTCACTTACCCTTCTCAGGATGAAGCTTTGCTGAAACGCTCTCCGTTAGGCAAAATCCCCTTCATTGAAACGACACAGGGCTGTTTGTCAGAGTCGCAAGCAATTTTAGAATATTTGGAGGATGCCTATCCAGAGAAACCACTTTACCCGTCCAATCCATTCGAACACGCACAGAACCGGGAGTTGATCCAACATCTTGAGTTGAACATCGAACTGGTCGCCAGACGCCTTTACAAGGAAGCCTTCTTCGGGGGCGTGGTGTCCGATGAAACCAAACAAGAAGTCAAAGAAAAAGTCGAGGCTGGCTTGATTGGCTTGGTGCGCTTGGCGAAATTTTCACCCTATATACTTGGGACCGAAATTACCACGGCAGATTTCCTAACCTGGGTCCATTTTGGCACTTTCGGAA
This sequence comes from Candidatus Methylumidiphilus alinenensis, assembly GCA_003242955.1. Classification (GTDB taxonomy): domain Bacteria; phylum Pseudomonadota; class Gammaproteobacteria; order Methylococcales; family Methylococcaceae; genus Methylumidiphilus; species Methylumidiphilus alinenensis. Next base: position 9,909 of record QJPH01000581.1, on the reverse strand, counting down.
TGGCTTTGCAGAAAATCTATGACGAGGACTTGATCGCCAAGCATGTCCCAAATGTTTCAACTTACTTGGCCTTGATAGAAAGCCGCCCGCATGTGCAAACAGTCGCCGCCGACCGCGCCCTTGCCTTGCAAGCGTTTTTTAAGGGGAAATAGCCATGCGTTACCTAGACCCTAACCAGCCAGGAAGCAAAGTCCAGTTCAAGCCCCGTTATGAAAACTTCATTGGCGGCCAATGGCTGGCCCCTGTGCGTGGACAATATTTCGAGAATGCCAGCCCAGTCAATGGCAAGGCTTTTTGTGAAGTCGCCCGTTCGACGGCGGAGGATATTGAGAAAGCCCTAGACGCGGCCCACGCCGCTAAAGGGGTTTGGGGACGCACCTCAGTGGCAGACCGGGCCGGGGTTCTGTTGAAAATTGCCGACCGCATGGAAGCCCATTTGGAAACGCTTGCGGTGGCGGAAACTTGGGACAATGGCAAACCCATACGCGAAACCCTGGCCGCAGACATTCCATTGGCAATTGACCACCTGCGCTACTTCGCCGGCTGTATCAGAGCCCAGGAAGGAGGGATTAGCGAAATCGACGACACAACAGTGGCCTATCATTTCCATGAACCTTTGGGCGTGGTGGGGCAAATAATCCCGTGGAATTTCCCGCTGTTGATGGCTATTTGGAAACTGGCACCGGCTTTGGCGGCAGGCAATTGCATCGTGCTAAAACCCGCCGAACAAACCCCAGCCAGCATTATGGTGTTGATGGAATTGATCGGGGATTTGCTGCCGCCCGGTGTATTGAACGTCGTCAATGGCTTTGGCGTCGAGGCCGGCAAGCCCTTGGCAAGTAACCGGCGCATCGCCAAAATCGCCTTTACCGGGGAGACCACCACGGGACGTTTGATCATGCAATATGCGGCGGAAAATATCATACCGGTCACCTTGGAACTGGGTGGCAAATCGCCGAACATCTTTTTCGAGGACGTGTTCGCCAGCCAAGACGATTTTGCCGACAAGGCGCTGGAAGGTTTTACGATGTTCGCCTTGAATCAAGGCGAAGTTTGCACCTGCCCGTCCCGCGCCCTGATCCAGAAATCCATCTTCGATGATTTCCTAGAGCAAGGCTTGGAACGTGTGAAGCGCATCCACTCGGGCCATCCTCTGGACACCGACACCATGATCGGTGCGCAGGCTTCCAACGACCAATTGGAAAAAATCCTCGCCTATGTGGATATCGGCCAACAAGAAGGGGCAGTGCTAATGCTGGGTGGAAAGCGGGTGGAAATGGAAGGCGACCTAGCCGGGGGTTATTATGTCGAACCCACCGTTTTTGTAGGCAAGAACTCCATGAGGATTTTCCAAGAGGAGATTTTCGGGCCAGTGGTTTCGGTCACCTCCTTCCAAGACGAGACCGAAGCCCTAGAGATAGCCAATGACAGTTTGTATGGCCTAGGTGCCGGGGTGTGGTCGCGCAATGGCAACACCGCCTATCGGATGGGGCGTGGCATCCAGGCGGGCCGGGTATGGACTAATTGCTATCATGCCTACCCTGCCCATGCCGCGTTTGGCGGTTATAAACAATCGGGCATAGGGCGCGAGAACCATAAGTCCATGCTGGACCATTACCAGCAAACTAAAAATCTGCTGGTGAGTTACAGCCCTAAAGCGTTAGGTTTCTTTTGACTACCCTCCGCGTTTCCGCCACCCCGGCCGCCATGGCTTTGATTGCCAAGCTAAAGGCTTTGCACGGTGAGTTGATGTTCCACCAATCAGGCGGCTGCTGTGATGGCAGTTCGCCGATGTGTTACCCCTTGGGCGAATTTAAACTGGGTCAAACCGACGTGCGCTTGGGGGAGATTGAAGCTTGCCCGTTTTACATCGGGTCCGCCCAATTTGAACTTTGGCAACACACCCACCTGATAATCGACGCGGTGCCGGGGCGAGGCGGTGGCTTCTCGCTGGAAGCCCCGGAAGGCATGAGGTTCCTGACCCGGTCCAGGCTTTATACGCAGGAGGAAATAGTCGCCTTGGAAGTGCAAGGCCCGTTAGGGATCGAGCCCAGTGCCACTTGACCCCTTGCCCCCCCGCGAGACACGATGGCAACCTAGGCAAGTGTTGCTGTTCTCCGGTCACATGGTTGATGCGCCCGACCGCAGCAAGCCCCGCTTTCCGGCGGATAAAGTACCCTTGGCCGAAGCGGCAATCGCCAAGGCTCTTGACGATCTCGATGCCAACCCTGACGACTTGGCTTTAACCCAAGGCGCCAGCGGTGGCGATCTGATTTTCGCCGAAGCCTGTCAGGCCCGCAGTGTCAGGCTGCAATTAATGCAACCCTTTCCCGAGGCGGATTTCATCAAGCGTTCCGTTGACCCTGCGACAGGCGATTGGCGTAGCCGTTATTTTGCTGTAAAGGGCAAACTAGAACCCGGCTGGCCTGTCCGTTGTTGCCCTGATGAACTCGGCGAATCGACTAGCGACCCCTATGTACGCTGCAACTTATGGTTGCTTGATACGGCCCTGTCGTATGGGCCAGAAAAGTTAAAATTTGTTTGCTTGTGGGACGGTGAAATGGGCGAAGGCGCAAGGGGTACACAAAACATGGTGAGGGAAGTCGAAAAGCGGCTGGGCCGGGTGATTTGGCTGGATACCCGACGCTTGTGGTAAACTACAACCGGTTTCTGGGAGAAGGGGAGAAAATGCTTGCGAAAAATACAGTTTTTCGTTTAATAGGCCATGTTTTTTTGATTTCTACGATCCTGGAGCCATTCTATGCCCACTTCTACGCATAAAACTTGTTTTGTAATCATGCCCTTCGGTGAAAGGATCGATGCCAAGGGTAATTCTATAGATTTCGACGATGTGTTTGAGTACATTATTAAACCGCCGTTAGAATCGATGGAGGTCGAAGTCATTCGTTGTGATAAACTTCCCAATGCGGGTTCTATTCATCGTGATATGTTGCACCATATCTTTAACGACGAACTGGCAGTAGTGGATATCACCATGTTGAATCCAAATGTTTTTTACGAACTCGGGGTTCGGCACACTTTACGCCGGTCAGGGACTATTCTGATCCGCAAGCAAGGAACCCAGAACCCATTCAATATTCAAGGCATGCGGACAATCGAATATGATGTAAGTTTAGGGGGTGCTAGCAAAGCCAAAGAAAAATTAGAAGAATCGGTCAGATTTGCGCTATCCAATTCTGCTAGTGACAGTTTAGTATACGATGTTTTTCCTAATCTTACATTGACACTACCGAGTAATTAGTTACCATGCGCACATTGAAGTGTTTCGTGATAATGCCGTCTGGAAAAAACCCTCCCATGCAGTTGGTGGAAGATGACAAATATGGATGGTCTGCAAAGCCATCAAGTTGTGAGAAAGGTCATGCGCCAAAGGAAATAAGTGTGGATTTCGATGAGGTTTACAAAAGCATTATTCTTCCGGCAATCAATCTGATTAACGGGACGAACCTTGGCATTAAGATTGATTGTACACGCGGTGAAGATTTATTAGATGGAGGTAATATTGTTTCACAATTTCTCCAAAAGATTTGTCAGGCCGAAATAACGATTACCGATGTGACGGGATTTAATTCCAACGTTATTTTCGAGTATGGCATCCGCCTTTCGGTCAGAGATTCTTTGAATATTCTGCTATGCCACGAAGGAGTAAAACTCCCGCTTGATTTTGCTGAACAACGGTTTAAAACTTATCATATGGGTCTTGGCGGCGGCAACGATGCGAAGGACTATATTGTGGAAACTATTCGACACGCCCTGCCCCTCTTGTTGGCGGAAAAGTCTGTGGAAAGTGTTGAGAACCTATTCCGACGCACGGTTGAGAATGCGACGGGGCGAACTCAAGAACGACGGCTAATGGAAGTATTTGAACCGGCACCAGATCTATTAGTGAGACTCCTTAATGCGCTGAATACTATTTGCAGTGAGGCTAATGCTCCCGGCGATAAGAAGGTGTTTCGACTCGACCCAAAGTTACGGGACGAGACTTGGAAGCTCCTAGAAGAGATAGGAAAAACCATGGAAAACTCGTCAAATTTAAGTCGGGCTATTGAATTATATGAACTTCTAACCAAGCTGGAAGGCTTCAGAGAAAAACGACGAGACGTTTTTTATAATCTTAATAAACTCTGTTCCGCAAATCCCGACTTCAAGGAAAAGGCGCAATTCTTCCTCGAAAGGGGTATAGAGCTTGAAGACTAATCACCAATTAGGCGGTTAAATTCTCATGAAAAACTATCTCAAATTAGAAGCACTTGCATATGTCCGAGATGGTGATATCCAGCTTGGTATTGATAAGTATAAAGAATATCTGGCATTGGAACCAAACCGGAATGACGATGATGCTTGGGCTTCATTGGGAGGAGCCTATCGCCGCCTTGATTATATTCACGAGGCTCTGAAATGCTATCAACAAGCCTACGAAATAAATCCCCTGTCAAGCTATGCACTGGTCAATTTGGTGTCACTCCAAATTGCTAGAAATAGTCCGGCTGATAAAGAAGACATGGAAACCACTATTCCGAAAGCAATTAAACTTTGCCAAGATAAGATACTCGACTTCGAAAATGAGAACGTGACAAATTGCGAAAATCAGATTTTTTGGACTTGGTATGACCTTGCCACACTCCACCTTATTGAGGGTAAGGCCGAAGAAGCCCTCAATATTTTCTATCACGCTATAGCACTTACACCTAATGAAGCGAAAGAATACTTCCGAAGTGTGCTAGGCAATTTACTTTTTTTACATGAACATAATCCGAATATTAATAGGATTGACGAAGTTATCGCTCTAATAAGCAAATATGCCAATTGAAGGCGAAAGTTTTTCTATCGTTACCACTTAAAACACTTCGGATACAACTTGGGAACCAGCCGTGTAGGATACCGTCTACTGTCTTGCTCGTTCCCAAGCTCCTGCTTGGGAATGCGGTATTAGAAGCTCCAGCTTCCCGAGAAACATTTAAGCTGAAGGGCTTTGGTCATCGTTCAGCCCACCTATGCAAGAATTCTCAGTTTGGCCTGACCGGCGTATCGACCAAACGGACAGGGGAGCGTCCAAACCGAGTCGGTCTCGACGGTGGGTCGTATATTCGGGTGCAGTCTCCAAGACCGACTCGGTTTTTCACCCAATGGGCTGAACGATGACCAAAGCCAGCTGAAGATTGCAAGGCATTGGTTCCCAAGCCGGAGCTTTCGTCGTTATACACAAGTCCGGGCAAGCGGGAAAAGCCGTCATTTCGGCAGGGATCGCCGGAACCTAGGCTCCATGGATGGCATAGATTGTTGGCATCCCTGCAATCTGGATTCCGGCGGTCCATGCCGGAATGACGGCTTAACTTAATGGCATTGATCTCCTGCTTGGGAATGCAGTAATGATGTTTTTAACGTTGCGCCGTTACTCCTTTGCGTGAAACTTTCTTTTCAAACCTACCAAACCGCCACAATATCGTCGGCAATAACAGTAAATTGAGCAACGTGGAGGAAGCCAGCCCCCCGACGATGATCCCCGCCATCGGTCCCATGATCTCCCGTCCGGGATTGTCGCTGTTCAGCGCAATGGGCAGCATGGCCAAGGCGGTCACCAAGGCCGTCATCAAAATGGATGGCAGACGCTCCCGTGCGCCTAGGATCACCGTTGCCAGATTCCATTCCTTGCCCTCCACCACAATCAAATGGCGGTAGTGGGAAATTAGCATGATCGCATTGCGAATCGTGATGCCGAACAACGTGACAAAACCCACCATAGAGCCGATTGACAGGGTATCGCCGCCCAGCAGTGCCCCAATCAATCCGCCAACGAGGGAAAACGGCAGATTAACCAGGGTCAGTAAGGTGTTGCGCAAACTGCCGATGGCAATATAGGTCAGCAGCAAGATTGCCACCCCAACCAGCAGGGCGTGTGCGGTCAGTTCCCGGCGGGCTTCGCCTTGTTCCACCGATGCGCCAGTGAATTCAGGATGCATTCCCAAGGGGAAATCAATATCGCGGATGATCCGCTGCTGCAACTCGGCGAGGAACGAATCCAGGTCGCGCCCCGCCACATTGCAGGTGATCGTCTGCACTCTTTGCCCCCCCCGGTGCAAAATATTGTAGCGACCGCTAATCTGTTGGATATCAGCCACATCGCGCAGAGTAATCATCGTACCCTCGGGTGTGCGTAACGGCAATTCGGCGACGCTTTCAACCTTTTGGCGGTCATCCGGGGCAAGGATCAAGGCGACATCAAAAAATCGGTTGTTTTCGTAAAATCGACCCACGATGTGTCCGTCATAGGCGGTCTGAACAATATCTGCCACTTCTATTGGCCTGATGCCGAAGCCCGCCAGTCGCTCGGATAACAATCGGATTTGCAATAAGGGTGTATTTGGCGGGGAGCGCAGTTGCACCTCGCCAGCCCCTTGAATATGGCTGATAAGATCGGCAATTTCCCTCGCTTTGGAATCGGCGCTTGCCAAGTCACCACCGTAGAGGTTGACCACCACGGGCGAGGTATAGCCGGAAATGGTTTCATCCACCCGTTCGGTGAGGAAGGTGTTGGCTTCGAAGCCTAGGCCGGGGAAATTCCCCAGTGTTTCGCGGAGCCGGTCCAGTACCGCCTGTTGCCCCGGCCCGTCCAGCCGCTTCAACCGCACTTCATATTCGCTGTAATGGCTACCATAGGTGTCGGCCCCGCGCTCCGCACGACCGGCCCATTGCGAGACGGATTCCACGCCGGGAATGTCAAGAAATTGCCGCGTCAGTTCTCCGCCCATGCGGATCGACTCCTGCAACGAAGTGCCGGGGGCGGCACTGGTATGGATGATGTAATGCCCCTCGCGCAACTGCGGCAAGAAATCCCCTCCCAATCGCGGAGCAAACGCCAGCCCAAGCATTAAAACCAAGCTGCTTAAGCCCAGTGTCCTCAGCGGTGCTTTGGCGGCGCGGAGCAGCAAACCCTCGTATACGGGCAGGATTAAACGTATCAGCGGGGGCTGGCCGGAATAAGCTGTCGGCCCTGTCCAACAAGCCAGGAATCGCCGCAGACCGACTCGGTTTTTAAAACCGAGTCGGTCTTGCGTTGTGGAAACTGACTCGGTGGAAATTCCTCTTGCCACTTTTTGCAAAGGGGGGATGGCCTGTTCATGGCCCGTTTTCAGTTTTGGCAAAAACTGACGCCTACCCAGCAATAGAAAACACAAAGCCGGTGTCACGGTCAGTGCAGTTAGTAGAGACAACAGGATGGCAAGAATGTAAGCCTGCCCGAGCGGGGCGAAAAGCCGTCCGGCCACGCCGCCTAAAGTCAGCAACGGCACGAACCCTAACGCCACGATGAAGCTGGCATACACCACCGACCCTCGCACCTCCATGGAGGCTTTGAACACCACTTGGGCCGTTGCAAGTGGCATGGGTTTGAGAGCGTTCTCACGCAGTCTGCGGAAGATGTTTTCGGTGTCGATGATGGCATCATCCACCACTTCGCCCAATGCAATTGCCAAACCACCGAGCACCATAATGTTCAGATTGAAGCCAAAGGCCAGCATGCCCACCACCGCCCCTAGCAGGGAAAGAGGGATCGCCAAGGCGGAAATGAAGGCGCTGCGGACATCAAAGAGAAACAGGTAAAGCACCACGATGACCAGCAGACCACCGACCAAAAGGTGTCCCCCTAGGCTTTGGATGGATCGCTCAATGTAGTCGGCAGGCCGGAACAATCGCGGGTTCAAGCGAATGTCCTGTTTGCCGAGTATCTGGCGAAATTCTTCCAATACGGACTCCACGCGGCGAGAAACACCCAAAGTATTGGCACCGTACTGGCCGATGACCATCATCACGATAGCCGGCTCGCCCCCAATAGACGCAGCCCCGATGGACGGGCGCGGCGCATCGACCACCGTCGCCACATCACCTAGGGTCAGGTTCACTCCATCCTTTCGCACCAGCACCACCTGCTGCAAGGTTTCCGCCGCGTCGGGAAGGCCGGCTAGTTGCAGGCTGATACGCTGGTTGGCGTTCTCGACAAAACCACTCCCGCGCATTCCCGTTGCCCGCTGCGCTGCCGCCAATACCTCGTCCATGCCGAGTCCTTGGCGGCGCAGGGCATCCGGGTGCAACTGAATCTGCAATTGCCTTACCTCGCCACCGAATACATTGACATCGGCCACGCCGGGAACGGCAAGGATGCGTGGTGTCAAAGACCAATCCGCCAAGGTGCGCAATTCCATTAAACTTCGGCTGGGCGAGGATAATCCCACCGTTAGCACAGTAGCGGAGGAAGAAGACAACGGCACCATCATTGGCGGACCCATTCCACTGGGTAATTGGCCTAACAAGCCAGCAAGTCGCTCCCCCGCCCGTTGCCGGTTCAAGTGAATATCGGTTCCTTCATCAAATACGACGGTGACCACCGATAGCCCTTGTAAGGATTCGGAACGGATTGATTGTAGACCGATAAGCCCAGACAGGCTTTTTTCCACCGGCAAGGTGACTAATGCCTCCACTTGCAATGGGCTAAGTCCGGGGGCTTCGGTCTGTACGATGACCCTTTTGGCGGAGAATTCAGGGAAAATATCCAGACTGGCCGTTCCCATTCGCCAAGTTCCGTAGGCAAGCAACAGCAAGGCAAGCGCCACTGACACCCCAGGGCGAAGCACAGAAAGCCGGACAATCGCAGAAAGCATCAGTCGTCTTTGCTTTCGTCGCTTTTTGGGGTATTGTGCCGCTGTTCCTCCGACAGTAACATTTGTGCGCCGACAACCACCGCAACCTCATCTCTGGCAAATCCATCATTCACAAACCAATCCTCACCCAGTTCGCGATGCATCCCCACTAGGCGGCGATTAAAACGATCAACCCCAGTTCTCACGAATACCCAAGGTCGGCCCTCGTGCCAGACGATGGCAGACGACGGAATGAGCACACCTTGTGTTGATTGGGAAGACAGGGGGATGCTGGCATCTAATCGCATCCCGGTACGCAAGCCATCCGAGCTTGCCTCGAAAAACCAGGTTTCACCTTGGGTGGCCTCTTCGGTTTTCGGCGCGGGTGCAAGCAAATGGGCTGGCCTAGGTTTACCCTTTTCGCCCGTAGGGGCGATGCCGATAGTTTGGGTTTTCACCGGCATGGACTGGTTGGCAGGCAAGGCAATTAGCACTAAAACCGAGGAATGGTTCAGCAAGTTCTGCAATAACCGCGAGTCTGTTTCAACAGCAAGCTTGCATACCGCTTCACCCCAAGCTTGCAGGGCTTCCTCGCGGACTTCCCGAATATGCCGGACAGCCGCTTCCTGGCGGGCCTGGTCCGAGGCGAGTTGCGATTCGGCCTGAATCAAGTCACGGGTGGCGATGATGGATGCGCGATGGAGTTTCTCCAAACGGTCATGATTTTTCCGCGCCACCCGCAACGCAGCCTCGGCAATGGCGAGTTCGGATTGGGCTGAACGGTGACGCGAGCGCAGTTCCAATAGAGGACGGATATCCAACACCCGTCCGTAGGCCAACGATACTATATTTAAGGAAAACGCCGCTAAGGCTTTTGTTTTTAGGCCGCTTTTTCGTTGCCGGTCAGGGCTTAACAGGAGGGAGAACCCAGTGTGTCCGGCAGGGTTGGACGAACCCGTTTCTGTAGTTAATGGGTGCTTGGGGTTCTTAGGTAATGCGGATGGCTGATTGCCATCGTCGTCCGCTGAAGCCACAGATATTGCTAGGGCTAGGCCCGATATAAGGATTGAAATCAGTCGTTGTTTTTTCATTAGGACTTATCCAAAATACTGTTCGTGCAAAGCCCTGAGCTTGCCGAAGGGCTCAGGGCGAGCGGCAATGGCAAAAGTTTCTATGTAAACTCTATTCATTGCAAAAATAAGATTGTCCATCGCCAAGCAATTGGTAAATAATTTTTTTTACGTTTGTAAATGCC
>QJPH01000408.1 GCA_003242955.1 Candidatus Methylumidiphilus alinenensis | reverse complement strand
TGGGCGGCCTGATCTATTGGGGTTCAAGCCAGGTCGCCTTGGATTTCCAGCGCAGCCAGTCGGCCTACGAGGCGTTTGACCGTTACGAACGGGTGTCCCACGAAGCCTACCGCTCTCAAGCAGCGCATGGACAGCCTGGTCACCAACACCGAGGCGGCGCAGGCCGGTGTGGCCCCGTCAAGGCAGCGGCTCGGCCAGGCCATTGAGGAATTGAGGGATGCCGCCGTCAAGGAGGCCGATGCCGGGGAATGGCAGGCCCGTCCGGTCAGTCTGGAGCGGGTGGCCCGTTTGACCGCCTTCCTGGAAGCCAGCGAATACCGCTTCGACGAAGTCGAACGCCTGCGCCAACAAGGGCAGCGCGGGCGGGCCGCGCAAACCCTGTCGGCCTTCTCGGAACAGGAGATCGACGGCACCTTCCAGCCGCTGGTTGATGCCGCCATTGGCACCGAGCGCGACAACGCCAGGGCCGCCAGGGAAAGGCTGGAAACGCTGATGGAGCGCTCCCGCTGGATCGCCGTTGCCGCCTCGGCAATCGCCGCCCTGTTTGCCATCACCTCAGGGATGTTGCTGCTGCGCGGATTCAGGAACCCCGTCGAAGCACTGATGCAAGGCACCGACGCCATCGCATCGGGCAACCTGGCCCATCGCATAGAACTGCCCAGGCAGGATGAGTTCGGCTACCTCGCCACCCACTTCAACCACATGGCCGGCGAACTGGAACGCCAGCAGGCCAGACTGAAAGAGGGGAAGGCCGCCCTTGAGCAGCGGGTGGCCGAGCGCACCGTGGAACTGCACCGGCTGAACGGCGAACTGCTGCGCATGGACACCGCACGGCGGGAGTTTCTGGCCGACATCAGCCACGAACTGCGCACCCCGATCACCGTTATTCGCGGCGAGGCCGAAGTGACCCTGCGCACCGATGAATGGGATGCCGAGGAGTGCCGGGAAACATTGGAGCGCATTGCCGAAATGTCCCTGCAACTGGGCACCTATGTCGACGACCTGCTGTTCCTCGCCCGCACCGAAATCCCCGGCACCCCGCACCGGGAGATTGAATGGCAACGGCTGGATTTGGCCGGGCTGGTCGCCTGCGTGGTCGAGGATTTCCAGGTGATGGCACAGGAAGGCTCGATTTCCGTCACGTTGGATGCGTCCGGCGCACCGATCTGGGTCAATGGCGACAAACAGCGGCTGCGGCAAGTTTTATTCATCCTCGGCGACAACGCCTGCCGCTATTCCAATCCGGGCGGCCACATCGCCGTCACCCTTCACACTGGCGAAAACTCGGCGACATTCAACATCGCCGACCAGGGCATCGGCATACCCGCCGAGGATTTGGGCCTGGTCTTCGACCGCCACTTCCGCAGTGCCAACGCCCGCCGTTCCAGGCATGACGGCGCGGGGCTTGGCCTGCCCATGGCCAGGGCCATCTTGCAGGCGCACGGCGGGCAGATTGTGGCCGCCAGCATCGAAGGGGCAGGATCGACCTTCACGGCAACCCTGCCTCTGGCCTCCACCGAGCAATAGGCAATAGAATACGATGCAGATGCACTCAAAAACACCCAACGCCGGGGCCATGCCAAACCCGGACCACAAGCGCATTTTGCTGGTGGAGGACGACAAGCGCATTGCCGGATTTATCCGGCGCGGGCTGAAAGTCGGGGGCTACACCGTCGAAATGGCCCACACGGGGCTGGAAGGCTTGGGCTTGGCGATGGGACAGGGGTACAGCGCGATCATCTTGGACATCGGCCTGCCCGATATCGACGGACTGCAAGTTTGCGAGAACCTCCGTGCCAACCGCATCGACACCCCCATTCTAATGTTGACGGCCTGGGACTCGCTGCGCGACAAGGTGACCGGCCTGCGTTCGGGGGCCGACGACTACATGACCAAGCCTTTTGCATTTGAAGAACTGCTGGCCCGGATCGAAGCGCTGACCCGCCGCCACCATAGCGGCGAAGCCAAGCCGGAACCTAAGGACCTGTGCATTGCCGACTTGGCATTGAACCCCGATACCTACACGGTGAAGCGCGGGGACGCGCTGATAGAACTCACCCCCAAAGAGTTCGCCATGCTGGAATGCCTGCTCCGCACGCCGGGCCAGGTGGTCGAGCGGACGAAGATTCTGGAACGTGTATGGGGTCTGAATGCCGACCCGATGACCAATGTGGTGGATGTCTACATCCGCCAACTCAGGCGCAAAATCGACGAAGGCCATGACATTAAGCTCATCAAGACTGTGAGGGGGTTTGGTTACAAGGTGGATGCCTCTTGACGAATGCCACTGAAAGGGAGGTATCAAGTCGGGAACATCAAGGCTGGCCTAGGAAATGCCGAATCCACCTTAGGTGATTTCCAGTAATGAATCCACCAAGAAAAACACTAACTATTCCTCCGCAAATAACCTTGCCAAGCTGGTGCTTGGCGTTCCTTCTGGGAGCGCCAAGCACCAGCTTGGCCTTCGGATGGGATGTTCTTTATTGGATATCACCTTAATCCTTCGGTCTGACGCTCCAGCGAGGCCGTGTAGGCAAAGCGCAGATGGCGTTGTGGTTCGTTCAGGCCGAAATCCTTGCCCGGTGTAATGGCGACATGGGCTTCTTCCAGAAGTCGCCAAGCGAGCTTGAAGCTGTCATCTGTCCACCGGCTGCAATCGGCATAGATGTAAAACGCGGCGTGGTTCAAGCGAGGGTTACACTTTTGGCAAAGCACCACAAGGCCAAAGCCTTTGTTTTCATGGGGTCGAGCCTTTTGAGTGCCGTAGTAAAGTGTTACCCTGAGACTTGGCGAATTGAACCATGCCGAGATTGGCATTATTGCCAATGCCTTTGGGCGCAAGCTGGAACAAGCCGCCAAGTCCAAAACCGCCAACAGGAGTGCGGCGATGTTGTGTTAGCCGAAGCCACCATTTTTCTGGTAAGCTACGCGCAATCTGCGTTATTGAAGCACGCAAACAGGCCATTCGGCAATTCAAAACGCACCCACTGGGCTTTTGCCCTTGATGCCAGAGGCAACCTAGCATAGGCGGCATTTTGGAACATTTTTAGCCTTGGAAAAGCCGCGCTGGCGGCAGGTTTGGACAAGATTTGATGGAGATGTTATCTATGCCAGAGCGCATGGTGCGGCTGTGAAACCGCTTTATTTCGACACGGCGGCGACCACCGCCGTCGCTCCCGAAGTGTTGGCCCGGATGGTCGAACTGCTTGGCGGCGAGGGTGCTTATGCCAACCCGTCTTCCGCTGCCCACCTACCTGGACAAGCTGCCGCTGCCGTAGTCGCGTTGGCACGAGTTGAGATTGCCGCCGAATTAGGGTGCGAGGCCGACGAAGTGGTTTTCACGTCCGGCGCGACCGAGGCGAACAATTTGGCGTTGCGCGGCGTCGCACTGGCCCATGCCGCGCAGGGACGCCATTTAGTGACATCGGTCATCGAGCACAAATCGGTGTTGGCGTGTTGTGCCGCGTTGCAACGCGAGGGCTATGAAGTCACCTACCTAAGCCCCAACAGCGCCGGGTGGGTCGAGCCTGATGCTGTGGCGCGGGCGCTGCGGCCCGACACTTTGCTGGTTTCTTTGCAGTACACCAATAACGAAACCGGCGTCATGCAGCCTATCGCCGAAGTGGCCGATCTCGCCGTGCAGGCTGGGGTGCTGCTTCATGTCGATGCCGCCCAGGCGGCCGGCAAGTTTCCCATCGATCTGCAAAAAATCCCCATCGACTTGCTTTCCCTGTCGGCACATAAGTTTCATGGTCCTAAAGGTGTTGGCTGCTTGGTCGTCCGCAACCGCCGTCAACTGCGCCTGCAACCGCTGATGCACGGCGGAGGCCAAGAGTTCGGCCTGCGTCCCGGCACTTTGGCGACTCATCAAATCGTCGGCTTGAGCGCGGCGCTGTCACTTGCCGCCGCACGGCGTGCCGCCGATTTGGCCCATGTTGGCGAATTGAAACGCCGATTTTTGCAACAGCTAGGCGAATGCTTGCCAACGCAAGTCCATGGCGAATTGGCCCGTAGTTCGCCCTACATCGTCAATTTTTCCATTGCAGGCATCATCAGCGATGCGCTAATCAACCAACTGAGGTCGGATCTCGCCATCGCCTCGAGTTCTGCCTGTTCGTCGGGCGCGGTTGAACCGTCTTATGTATTGCGGGCGATGGGCATCGAAGGCGAGCCGCTGTACGGCGCAGTTCGCTTAAGTTTTTCCCGTGACCATAGCTTGGCGGAGGTTTCCGCCGCAGTGGAACGGATAGGCGCGGCAGTAAGCCGCATGAAGGAGTTGGAGATTAGTGAAGATAAATAAAGATAAAACCGCTTTCGGACGCCACGAAACCTTTCCGCTGCGCTACGGTTGGTTAACCAAGGGGGTTGAGGCGGTTAAAAAAGAGCCTGATATTTTCAGCAGGCCAGAACACGCCATGGTCGAGTTGGGCGTGGGACGGAACATGGTCAACGCCATTCAATATTGGCTACAAGCAAGCAGGATGGTGGACTTCGCCGAGGGCCTGGCCCAGCCGACCGAATTAGGCGAAACTTTGTTAGGGGAAGGCGGTGATCGCTATTTGGAAGACGAGGCCACGCTGTGGATTATCCATTGGTTGCTTGCCTCTAATGCCGAGTTGGCTACCGGTATTTATTGGTTTTTCAACCGTTTCTCCATGACCCATTTCAATAGCGAAGAACTCCTGCGCACACTCGGTGAATTTATCGGGCACGAATTGCAATCCAGCCGTTCGCAAAGCACGTTGAAATCGGATGTTTCCACCTTGTTGCGCCTTTACGCCCCGGACGTTGGGCGTAGCGATGAACATCTGGATTCCCCGTTGGCCTCGCTACATGTGATTGAATCCACAGGCGGGGGATGTTATCGAAGTATTCGCGAGATGCGCCCATTTTTGCCGCCCGTTGCGTTGCATTTCGCGCTTGCGCAGCGCTTCGACGCTGATTTGCAAGGTGGCCCGCTGCCTATGCGATCTGTTTTATATGGAGATAGCGGTTGGGCGGCGCCGGGTGCGGTTTTCAGGTTAAGCGAGGAAGGCTTGATGGCCGTGTTGAGCAAAGTCATGGAGCGTTATCCAAACTGCTACGAGTTGCGCGACACGGCAGGACTGAATCAAATATACCTTGGCAATAACCCCCAAAAGCCTCTCGAAGTATTAAAGAACCACTATCGGGAGGGCATGGCATGGGTAGCCTAACTCATCAGATAGGGATCAAAACCGCCTATACCCGCTCGATCAACCTAGTGCGAGATGGGGAAACCATAGAATTAGTCAGCGCCTATTTGCCTACCACGCGGGCCTTGCAGGCGCTTAATCACGTCGCCGAAGGTTTGCACCAACAGGCCGCTGGTAGAGCGTTGGCGTTGGTCGGCCCGTATGGTGCCGGCAAGTCTGCGTTTGCGTTATTTCTTGGGGCTTTGCTATCGCCTGCGCCTGACGAATTCCGCCAAACGGCCACCGCTATTCTCAGCAAGGATGATGCAAGCTTAGCGAGGCGTTTCACCGAAGTCTTGGATGGCCGACCCGGTTTCTTGCGGGTGCAAGTCAATGGTATTCCTGATTCTCTTATCCGCCAGCTACTCTTGGCCTTGGCGGCAGCTTGCGAAAAATGTGGACTGGACGGCACATTGGTTAGCCATATCCGCTCCGCAGCCTATCCTGGCGCTGAGATGGATCGTGTGCTGGCCTTATTCCGACAGGTGCAAAAAACCTGGGCGGACGCGGGTGGTTGTGGTGTCCTGGTCGAAATCGACGAGCTGGGTAAATTTCTCGAATACGAGTCTTATCATCCACAGCACCGCGAAATCCACTTACTGCAACTCTTGGCGGAACACGCCCAGGTGGCAAACCGCGCTCCGCTGCATATCGTGGTGATGCTGCACCAAGCCTTTGAGCATTACAGTCATCGGCTGGGCAAAAACCTGCGTGAGGAATGGCAGAAGGTACAAGGGCGCTTCGCCACCTTGGCTTTCCTGGAACCAGTCGAGCAATCGTTGCGGATTGTTGGCGCGGCTTTTCAGCGCGAAGGCCGGTTGCCCGATGCGCTGGAAGACCAATTCACCGACTGGGCCGCTCTGTTAGCGGCAGAGGGTGCGCTGCCTTTAGGCTTGGAGGAAGCCAAAGCGCGGAAACTGTTTAGCCGTTGCTACCCGCTGCATCCCCTGACGCTGTTGATCCTGCCGGTGTTATGCCAGAAGGTTGCGCAAAACGAACGCACGCTATTTTCTTACCTCGGCAGCAGCGAACCTTTCGGTTTGCGCGAACGCTTAAGCACCCTATCTTTAAGCGATTGGATCGAGCCTTGGCAGCTTTACGACTATTTCATGCTGAATCCGGCCAGCGGTTTTTCCGACCCCCTGACCTACCATCGCTGGGCGGAAGTCGCCACCGCCTTGGCGCGTTTTGACGGTGCGCCGGATGGCTCCGCCGCACAATTATTGAAAACCGTCGGCCTGCTCAACTTGATTGGCGCACAACGCGGCTTGAAAGCCAGCCGGGCACTGCTGCAAGCCCTGTTCGGCCAAGCGACTGACGACTTGCTGGCCGAGTCGGAAAGTGCCTCGGTGATCCACTTGCGCCAGTTCAACCTAGAATACCGCGTCTGGCAAGGTAGCGACTTCGATTTGACCAGTGCATTGCGTCAAGTCTCTGCCGA
Organism: Candidatus Methylumidiphilus alinenensis; assembly: GCA_003242955.1. Classification (GTDB taxonomy): domain Bacteria; phylum Pseudomonadota; class Gammaproteobacteria; order Methylococcales; family Methylococcaceae; genus Methylumidiphilus; species Methylumidiphilus alinenensis. Next base: position 19,084 of record QJPH01000408.1, on the reverse strand, counting down.
ATATGCCGCCCTGCCTTTGGCGGACACGTTGAACAAGCTTGCGCCGATCAAACCGATTGTTGCCCGTCGCGCTACGATTGAAACCGGTAGTCTGCGCAGCTTTGTACCCCTCTTTACCGACCATGCCCACTGGCCACCCAAAGCCAGGGACGGTTTGACGCTATGGTTTTACTTAAATGAAAACCAGGAACAGCCTAAGTTCGATGATTCCGCGCCACTTGCGGTCGTGGCGGTATGCGACTTCACCGAACGCTTGCGCGAAGCCGTCGCCGAATGGATGGCCCTGCAAGACCTGCCCAAGCGCTATGCCGAGTTGCAACAAGACCCGGTTGCCCAGCGCGAACTTCGTGCTTGGTTGGAAAGTGCCGAGGCCGAGGCAGTTCAATTGTTGCGCACCCTATTAGGTGAGCCGGAATCACTCGATTGGTTTTGGGGCGGCAAACAAGTGTTGATTAACAACCGTCGCCATTTACAGCACCGGCTTTCCAAGTGGGTTGAAAATCAGGTTTACCCACAATCCCCGAAGTTTCGCAACGAGCTCGTCAACCGCGACCAGCCTTCGCCTAGCGCCAACACCGGGCGCAAGCGCCTGCTGACCGCGATGCTGGCCGCGCCACACGAGGAAAGCTTGGGGATAGCCAAGACGCCTGCCGAAAAAAGCCTTTACTTGTCGCTATTAAAAGAAAGCGGGCTGCACCGCGTCGAAGCGGGGCTGCTAGGGTTTCACCCGCCGCATAGGCTTGACCGCTGTCACCTCATCCCGACCTGGAATGCGATAACCCGGCTGCTTGGAAGTGGCGGCTCCGCCCAAGTCCCGCTGCCCGAAATCTACGCCACACTCAAAGGACGTCCCTTTGGCGTCATGTCCGGCGTGCTGCCCGTTCTCATCATTGCGTATTTGCTTGCCGCTCGCCGCGAAGTCGCCTTGTACCAAGAAGGCGCGTTCTGCGAAGCCTTGACGATTGAACAAGCCGAACTCCTCTGCCGCCGGCCCGAACTGTTCGCGTTGGAGCGTTTCGACATCGGCGGCTTGCGGGGTGAATTGTTCGACCGCTACATTGGTTCAGTGGTGGGCAAGGTTCGGCACGATGCCACCTTGCTCGACATCGTGCGCCCGCTGACGAAATTCATGAAGGATCTACCGGAATACACCCAGCACTGCCCTAGGCTCAGTGCCGAGGCAAAGCGGGTGCGCGAGGCGTTGCAACAAGCGGTCAGTCCGGGCATGTTGTTGTTCGATGCCCTACCAAAAGCCTGCGGCATAGACCCCGCCGAGTTTAGCAAGGGCGATGTGTCGGTGGTTGAAAACCTCGTCCAAAGCCTCGTCGAAGCGCTGCGCGAATTGCACAAGGCTTATCCCCGCCTGCTCGACCACTGGCAAGCCGAACTCAACCGCGTATTGCTGGATGTGGAAGTGGCTGATCTTGGCGCATTGCGCAAAGCGCTGGCGAAACGCTACCAAGGCTTGGAAGCCTATACCCCCGACCGCATGGGCGTGGGGGCGTTAGCCCGTCGGCTGGCCGATACCGCCCACGACGAAGATCGGACATGGCTAGAGTCCCTCGCCACCTTGCTAGGCCGAGTGCCTCCCGCCAAGTGGCGCGAAGACACGCGCCTACAAGCGGAATTGCGTTTGCGCGAGATAGCGCAGCAATTGCGCGACCTGGAAACTTTGCGCCTAGCCCTCGCCGACGGCGGGGTGGAAGGCTCGGTGCTGTTGAAAGTGGTCGATGTTGAAGGCGGGGAAAGCAGCCGAGTCGTACAATTAAGCATTGCCCAGCGGGCTGAGGCCAAGAAACGGACGGACGAGATAGCCAGCCAATTCGAAAAGCTAGGGCTGGACGAAACGGAAAAATTTGCCGTGGTTGCCGAATTGATTAAGCGGTTTACGCGATGATAAGCCTAGACTGGATCAAACGTTGCGTCGTCACACAGACCTACCGCTATTCACGCCATGGCGACCGTGAGCGGCAGAATGACGCGCTGGGTTTGGAGGAAATAGAGCAGGCGATACTCAATGGCCGGATACTCGAACAGTATTCGGACACTGGGCGCGGTGAAAGCTGCCTGTTGGCGGGTTTCACCGATGCTGGAAAACCCGTGCATGTGGTTTGTGGAGGCATGGGCGATAGCTTAGTCATCGTCACTGTCTATATCCCAACGCCCCCGAAATTCAAGAACCTTTATGAGCGAGGAAACTGAACATGGCCGAGCAATGCGCATTTTGTGGTAATAAACACCTGACGGCTAAGACTACCCGCTACCTGCATCGGCATGGCGAGGAACTGCTGTTCGTGGAGCATGTGCCTTGCGTTGAATGCGACTTCTGTGGAGAGCAGTATTTTGATATTGCCGTATTGAAGAAAATCGAAGCAGACCATTTGGAAATAGCCGAACAGCGTAAGTTACCGCAGCGCTACTTACGGGTTGCGGTGGAAGAATTCAAAGCACCGGCTGGCATCGCGCTGTGAGATTAAAAAGATGATTTGCCAATGGCTACCATATCCATCCTAGAAGCCCAAGCGAAACTATCGGAACTCATCCACGCGTTTAGGCCCGGCGAAGAAGTCATTATTACCGAGAACAGCCAACCGATTGCCCGGCTCCAGGCGGCGCAGATCCAACCGCGCCAGACTAGGCGGCCCGGCACCCTGCGGGGGACTGTGCTGCGCATGGCCCCTGATTTCGACGCGCCGCTGGATGATTTCAAGGAGTATATTGAGTGAGGCCGCATAGAGTAATGCCAATACACTGGAGACAATCAAATGACTGATGAACAACCGACCAAACCCGTCCGCCATTTATTGGGTCTGTCGGGCGGAAAAGACAGCTCGGCGCTTGCCATTTACTTGCGGGATAAAGTGCCTGAAATGGAATACTTCTTTGCCGACACGGGAGCGGAACTCCCAGAGACTTTGGCATACATAGATATGCTGGAGGATTATCTTGGAAAGCCAATAAAGCGGTTAAATTCAAAAAAGAGCTTTGAATATTTTTTAAAGTTGAATGGAAATTTTTTGCCGACGGCAAAATCCAGGTGGTGTACATCTGAATTAAAAATCAGACCTTTTGAGGAATATGTTGGTAATGATTTAGCTATTAGCTATGTGGCGATCCGGGCAGACGAATCTCACCGAAAAGGATATTTATCGACAAAACCTAATATTTCTGCTAGGTATCCATTTATTGAGGATGGAGTCGTAAAAGAAGATGTACTGAAAATTTTGGAGACATCTGGGATCGGTATTCCAGAATATTATGAATGGCGAAGTCGTTCTGGCTGCTATTTTTGTTTTTTTCAGCGGAAAGACGAATGGGTTGGATTGTACGAAAGACACCCAGAAAAGTTTGAAGAAGCAAAAAAATATGAGGCTTATCACAAAGAGCATGGTAGAACTCACACATGGTCTCAGGGTGAGTATTTGGAAGATTTGATTAAGAGATCTGATGAGATAAAAGCTAATGCCCTGTTGCAAAAAGAAACAGAAAAGCAAAAACCAAAGAAAAAATTGCTTGATAAATTTGCAGATGATTCCGATGATGGTTGCTTGATTTGCATGTTGTAAGCAATGAGCATTCATTCGCTTGGTAATGTATTTTCGGCTATCAAGGTCGCAAAGTCCAATGGAAACTATGCGCTCAATAAACCGTTGTTATTACTTGTGGCACTTGGTAGGTGCTACCAAAAGCAGAGTCGTTTAGCTCCATTTTTAGTGTACGAAGAATCAGTTAATAAAGTTTCAGCGTTATTGGATCAGAAAGTCAATGTTTGCTACCCATTTGGTCGATTAATCGGAGATGGACTATGGGACTTGGAAAGTCAAATACAATTATCTTCCACAGATTCTGGAGATTTGTATCGTACTGAGTTAGTAGCAAATAATGTGAGAGGTGGATTTACTCATGCTGTTTATGACAATCTAGTCAATAACAAGTCTCTTACGTTGGATATATCAAACCAATTGCTTCAACGATATTTTCCAGTCGAGCAACATGCCGCATTGCGGGCTGCGGTAGATTTGCCTCAATGGGTTTGGGAAGTGCGCGACAGCACTGGACACGATCCCACACCACACATGTGGCCCGTACTTAAAACCAAGGAGACTGTGTTGGATACCACAGAAAATGGCTTTATCGCATACCTAAATTCGTTGCATAACCTTGGCGCAGGGGGAGCGAACGCCCTAGCCGAATCGCAGGCCTTAAGCCGCTATTTTGCGGATTTATACGAGCGGTTTCCGATTGTGCAAGCGGTGTCCCAGGCTTTGCAGGACGGCAACCGAGTCGTGGTGTTGACCGGCCATGCCGGCGACGGCAAGTCCACTATCGCGCTGGATGTGTTGAAAAGTCTGCGCGGCCTTCCCGCGCATGAACCCTTGGAGAGGGCGCTTGCAGAACGGGAGGAGGTTCCTGACGCGCCGGGCGGGCCTGTGACGATTATCAAGGATGTCAGCGAATTGGGCGCGGAAGTGCGCCAGCAATGGTTGCACGAAGCCTTTGCCCAGTCGGGTAGCTGGCTGCTGGTTAGTAACACCGGCCCGCTGCTGGACAGCCTGGATGAATACGCCAAGCGACACGGCATCACCGGCGACATCGAAAGCGAACTGCTGGCTAAACTGGATGCCAGCTATGCCGATGGGGCGCTGGACTCCCATACACTACAGGGCTTCCCCAAGACCTTGGTGATTTTCAACCTGACCCGGCTGGACAATGTCGCGCTGGGTGCGCGGCTGTTGACGAAGATGGTGAACCATCCGGCCTGGTCTGAGTGTGTCGGCTGTCCCGCCGAAACCGCCTGCCCGTTGCGCTTGAACCGCAATGCCTTGCAGTCCTTGGGGGCTGCGGCGGAAGAGCGGGTGCGCTGGGTTTACCAGCGCCTGACCCACTATGAACAACGGCTAACCTTGCGCCAGATGCTGGCCCATCTGGCCTTGGGCCTGACCGGCGGCATGGATTGTCGGCAAGCGCAACGCCATGTGGAAGACTCGACAGCCGAAGGCACGGAAAAAGGAGTGGACGGTTTGGCGAGGATTGTTTTTAGCGAAACTTTTTTCGGCTACCGCAACGGCAAACCTTGGGAGTCGGCCTTAGGCTTGCGGGCGGTTGCATTGGCCCGACGGTTATTGGCGGGCGGGCCGGTCGCGGTCGATTACGAGCGCCAATTGGTGCGCGGCGGACTGGAAGCTGTGGACTGGGCGCGTGTGCCCGAACCGCTGGCGGGCCTAGCCCGTCGCTGGGGCGAGAAGGCTGGCAATCCCGCTGGGGTGCGCTGGCGTTTTGCGTTGCGTCGGCTGTTGTATGGGTTTGCCCAACCGAATGGGCCAAATTCGGCGGCGGACACGTTTTTCGACACTTTTTTGCGTTCGCCCAGGCTACGCGATTTCGACCGTTGGCAAGGCAAACAACAATTGACCTTGGATTACAGCGGCAAAAACAATCTCCGCAAAGCCTGCTTGCGGGTGCTGTTGGAGTGTTATTCCGGTTTCAGCGTTGGCCAGTTTCTCAACCATGACCGCCTTTACCTGAGTTTGCGCCGCCCCGACCGTGCTGTTGCCCAGCCTACCCAGTGGGTAGTGGCTTCGCTGCCTTTTGATGATTTCAAACTCGATTTCGACCCAGAGCAACGCTTGCCAGTATTACGCTACCGCCAAGACAAGGCGGTGTTAAAACTCGGCCTGCCCTTGCTGGATTACATCCATGCCCGCGACACCGGGGAATTGGGCGGCGAACTGGCGCAAATCCACTGGACGCAGTTGGAGGCTTTCCGCGCCGAATTGCTGAATGCGGAAGGCATCGCTAAAGACCCTGAGAAAATCACCCTACTACGGGCGGATATTGAGGGAAAAGTGCATTTGCACCGCTATATTTTGGACTTGGAACACCATACCTTGGAGGTTGACCCTTGATGGACAGCAACGCTTACCGCAAGCCCGACTGTATATTGAAACGCTTTCCGGCTGATTATGAAACGGTTTCCGCTGACAAGACCAATCCTGCGATTCAGCTTTACGGGCGGCGGTTTTACAAAGACCAAACACCCGTGGAGTATCTCGCCGAATTTTTGCTGGTGTTTGCCTCGCCCAAGCAATCTGACGGTGCTGGGACGCACGGTTTCAAACTGTTGGCCGAGCCAGGAAACCCGCCGCGCTACTGGCCGGAAAACCGCGTCGCGTTAAAGCTGTTTGCGTTTTTCCCCAATTCACGGCTGGAAACCCGCCACCCTGCCCACCAAAAAGCCTATCTTGAGGCGTTGGAGGCCGTTCAATCCAGAGTGAAAGGCAACGCCAAGGATCAAGAGGAAACCGTGCGTTTGTTGCAAAGCTTGTTTGCTGGCTTTGTCGGTGTGGCGAAAAACCGGACTTGGGTGACGCATACATTTTTGCCGGTTTCAACTTCTTTGCTTGCAAAGGAAGTCAGTTGGCAACATCCAAAAGCATTACAAAATAGGGAAGTTGTAGATTGGGAGTCCTCGACTGATTACTTCGATGAGAATACCCGAAACTTTCTAGGAAGAGGTGGGGAATTATTGTTTTTGCAATTAGCTAATTTGTTTGCCGAACCCGATGATCCAGAATTAGCAGTTATGCATGGTTTGGAGATTTATCGCCATATCGGTGGAAATCAGATCAGCGAATTGGCGGATGGCTTAGAACGTCAATTGAGGCAGATGCTGGAAGAGGCCGTCGCCCCTCTAACCGGTTTGGCGCAATTTATTGAATGCAACTTGACTAACTATCGGCTAGATTCTCAGCGTCCCGATCCCGGCTCTAGTTTAGGGTGGGTTCCTGTGGTCAGCCGCAACGAGGCGCTGTTGTTTGCTTGGGAAATGGACAATATCTGTGCCGCCAATCTCACTGGATTGGAAAGGCTGGATTTATTGCGAACGCTTTGCTCCATGCAGGTATTGCGAAGCCTGTGCTTTCAAGCCCGCCGCGTGGACGAGTCGGAAACCGATACGTCCGGATTCATCGGCAACTATGCCTGGATTGTCGCCGATGCCGATGCCCCGCTTGGCTCACCTATACGCCTGATGGCACAAAATTCATTTAATCGAATTGATGACATGTTATATCGGGCGATGCGATCACCCAGTCTATATAACGATGGCATACCTCTTAAAAAAGGAGACATTGAAAATGGTGATGACAATTGTTTTCGCCATTTCAGGAAACTAAGTAAAGAACTCGGCCTAGTAATCCCTCTCAATGGCAGAGGCCAGCGTTTCGTGTTGACGCCAGAATTATTACGTTTTCTGGTGGCGGCGCTAGTACCTCCCGGAAAACGAGTGCGCCTGACTGAGTTTTATCAACGCGCCTTTGCCCATTACGGGCTTGCGCTCGGCGGACAGGCATTGGCGACTGCCTTGGACTGGAATGGCAGCGAGGTGGGCGCAAAAAGTTATGCGGTGGCCGCCAGCACGGCTTGGATCGAGGAGGCGCTACAGCAGGGCGGTTTCCTGGTCGAGTTGTCGGACGCCGTGTCCATTGTCAAAAACCCAGCAGGACGGAATAAGGATTAGCCATGAATGTGTTTGTCGAGAGTTTGGTGGGCTATCTGATAGAGGAATGGGAGCGGGCGCTGAACACCGCCGACGGCCCAAAAGAAGCGCGTTTTATCCTACAAAGCTTGGCTCCGGAAAACGCCTTGGCGCTGTTTTCAGCCTTGGACGGACACCGCTTGAAATGGCTGCAAAGCAAGACGCTGGAATGCCATTTTCGTGTCGCCACTGGATTATGGAAAGCGTGGAACCCAGCCGCCACGCCTGCCCTAAATTCCGTCCTGGCGAAACTGCTGCAACATGGCTGGGTCGATGAGAAAGACCAACTCACTTGGTATCGCAATCGCACCCGGCCTGCGGACAAGGACGGCTTGGTGGTGGTGTTACTGGGTTTGGATCATGCTTCCGACCAAGGCGGGCTGGCGGATTTCCATCGGGTGGATGAGCAGCGCGTGTGGCAGGCGGCGATGGGGCGGAGCTTCGAGGGCTGGATTAGAGCTTTCGACAGCCGTCATTCGTTGGAAGCCAGCGACCGCGAAATCGAACGCTTCGACGAAGTGTTGCAGCAGTTGTTCAAAGTCAGGCCGCAGCAACTCGCCAAGCTGGCGGTGTTCTTAGATCGCGTGGCCGACGGTGGCGGGTTGTATACCCTTGCGGAATTCGTCCAGCGGTTTTATCAGCAGTTGCCGTTTTGGGGGATTCCGCCGTTGTTGAATGTGCCGGGCGGTAAAAAAGGCATAGTGTTTTTGAAAGACGCGGAAGCCTTCATCGCCCATCAGCGCTTGAAAACCCCGTCGGAACAAAAAAAAGCCTGGGGCAAATTAACCCAGGCGTTTGCCGATGGCCGTTTGGAACTGCCCGAAGAAATCGACGCCGACGAGCCGGTTTATGCCGACCTAAAAGACTTCCAAGCCACTTTGCAGGCGTTCATTGTTAACGCCGACGCAGACGCCAAGGCCAAATTGTTGCGAGCCGACCTGCTGCCGGTGTTGCAGGTGTTGAAGGGTAGGGAGGACAAGCCCAAATCGAACAAGCAATCCATACCCAAGCTGTCCGGATTGAGCCTGGAGGTGATGCTGCAAGCGGTTTGGCACACCCTAAGCCAATTCCAACAAAAGTATCCGCACCAGCCCTTGGCCGACACTTTGGCCGCAGTGCGAGTGGTGTTGACGCATTTCAAACATGATTTGGCCGATGACGACGAGGCTGGGCTGGACGGCAAAGAATTGGCGCGGGCGATGTTGCAGGGTTGCCTCGGCGGGCTGGACACGCTGTTTGGGCAGATCGACTGGCGCTTGCCGGTGGATGCCGAGCAAGCCCTGCTACCGCGTGGGCAGTGGGAAAAAGCCATCCCGTTGGAACTGGACTTGAGCTTGGCGAGGGACTTAAATACGACGGGCATTGGCGTCAGCCGCAAACGCCCGCATGTGCTGTTGCGTGTCGAACTGGCGTATGCTGACGGCGCTAATCTGCCCGAGCCTGAAGAAGACGAGGACGACAAGGCCGATGCGCCGGGCCAGCGCTGTTTCAAGTGGGCGTTCCGCTGGGAGTTCGGGCCAACCCAGCCGGAGCGCGTGCGTTACCAGTGCGCCAAAGCGGTGTTGGACGGCTGGGAGAGTATGAATCCGGGGCGCTGGATGCTGCCGGCTTTCCGCCTGTCGCCCGAACACATGACTGCGCTGTATTTTGCCACCGACGCGGACGAGGCCAATCGTCTGGTCGCCCAGGCCTTGTCGAAATTCCGTTTGATCGACCTGTTGGCAGACCTCAGACGCGATTCCGTCGAGGCGGAGTTGCGCGAGCGGGTGGGCGATTTGTCCCACCTTTTCCATTGCTGGCTCAAATACTTCGTTGAACAAGGCTATTACGCCGCCGACGCGGGATATTTCGATGATTTGTCAAAAGCCTACCAGGCTTTGGCCAAAGCCGTGCTGGACACAGGCCGACTGGGCAGCAGCGAATTGCTGCGCCGTTTGTACAAGGCGTTTTTGCTGATCGACGGCAAGGCCCATCCTAACGATGATTATCTGCGCTCCGCCGTGGCTTGGGGGGTCAGCTTGCCGGTGGTGGAATTGGATCATTACCGGCTGTGCTTCTTGCGCGACAGTTTCCCGGAGGTGGCTTGCGAGCTGGCGCTAGGCCACGACGGCAAAGCGGCGTTCGGGCAGTTGTTGAAGCTGGTTGAACTGCACCGCCCGCTGGCCGGGCTAGTGGTGGACGAGACCAAGAAACTTTCCGCCAAGATCAAGTCTTTCGGTTTACTGCACTGCCTAGGCGAGCATCCCTCCACGGAAAGAAGCCTGGCCGTACAGACCCTGCTGCGTGAAGAGGAAAACGACGATGATGAGGATATAGCCGACCTGCTAATCCAAGGCGAGGAAAGCGGGATCGTGTCGCAAGTGCTAAGGGATTATCAAGACTTATACCCATTCGCCCAAGACGGCTTGCGCATCTTGGGTGTGCATGTCAAAGAATTGGCGACCGTGTTGGCAGGGGTTGACCGGTTTTTGCGCGATTATCTGGATCGCAGTAGCGATGATTGGCCGGCGTTTCATTGCCAAGTGACGGTGTATACGACGTCATCTTCGCCGATGGTGATGGAAAACCGCCTGATGGCTTGGCGCGAGGCGGTCATGGCGTCTTGCCGGGAACAGGGCCGGGCTTTGCTGCTGTCGGTCGGCCACCGTTACGCGCCCACCCGCGACCGCATGATCGAGATGCTCCGGCAGGAGGCGCGGCAGTACGACGTGGCGTTCCTATTCCATTTCCTGGAAGGCGAATTGGCCGGGGAGGTCGAGGCCGCGCTGAAGTTCGCCTACGATTACAACCCGGCCAACATCAGTCCGTTTCCGATCTGCGAATACCCGCGCCCGATCCAGCAAGGCGATGTGTACCGGCGGCAGACGCTGTTGAGCAACCGCCGCCTGCGCCTGCAAACCCGCCACGCGGATTTGTCGGCCAGGCTACGCCAACCGCAAAACACCCACGAGGATCATGTGATCTTCGGCCTGGTCAATTTCGAGCCTTGGCAGCCGGTAGTCGAGGAATTGCACCGCAAGGCGCAGTGGGTGGCCTGCATCGATCCGTTTGTGGATAAAAACCTGCTGTGCGGCAGCGAACCCCAAGAGCGGCGCAAGATCGTCGGTTTCGCATCCGGCTTGGGGGATTACGGCGAGTTGAATTTAACCGTGTCCACCGAGCAGGACACGCTGAAACGGCTTGCGGAATTGGTGCGCGGGCAGTTGGACGGGCTGCTGCCGTTCCAGCAGCCCGCAAAATTAGAGGCGATGGCGGCGCGGGTGGTTGGCGAGGCCGAGGCGATCATCGGCCTGTCTTCGCTCCATGCCGTCGTTGGCGAGGGCGAGAAAATCCGCGAAGTAGTCGGTTTCGCGGCCATACGCCGGGCCTTGGCATGGCCGACGGAGGGCATGGCGCAATTGCTGCCGGTTGATGCCTTGACGCACTGGTTCGCCGACAGCGAATCGCCGTTGCGCCCGGATTTGCTGGCGGTGTCTTTGACCGTGCGTGAAGACGCCCCGCCGTTGATCCAAGCCGTGGTGGTCGAGTGCAAATTCGCCCAGCACAACCCAGCCCATTTACTCAAAGCCTTTGAGCAAGTGCGCGACGGCTTAAGCCATTTGACCCAGTTGTTTGCCCCCAACCGCCCCGACATTGCCCGGATGGGGTTTGACCGGCGCTATTGGTGGGCGCAGTTGCAGCGGGCCATCACCTCCCGCTCCTTGGTCAATTTGGCCGATGCGGAACGGCGCAAACTCGACCGGGCGCTGGAAAGCGTGGCCGATGGCAATTACGAAATTGCCTGGCAGGGAGCGATATTTACGTTTTGGACGGACCAGCCCGACGCAACCCCAGAACTGACGCCGCTGGCCTTGCCCGCCAATGCACTGAAACCACCCTTTGCATTACCGGAAGGCTTCGCGGTTTGGCATTTGGCCTTGGGTTACGAGGGGTTAGCGGGCTTGTTTGGCGACAAAAAAGCCACGCCGCTGTTGAGGCTGGACGATAAACCGGCCATCCGCACGCGGGCGCAAGAATCGCCACCGGTCGCCGCCGCAAAAATAGCCGTGGCAGTTGAACCGTCCCCGGCGGATCAGTCCACGGTCGCACCTGCCCCATTTACCCCATCGCTGCCCCCGGCAGTGTCCGCGCCCACCGTGCCACCAGTTGTTGCCGTGCCTGCGGCCTCGCCTTTTGCGGTGGAAGCCAAACCACCCGCGCCGTCCGCCATCGAATCCTCTCAGCCATCCCACGCTGCGCCGGTCATCGTGCTACCGACCGTGCCGGAGCGTTTGCTGATCGGCACACGCGGCAACGGCGAGCCGGTGTATTGGCATTATGGGCATCCGCAACTCAATAACCGGCATTTGCTGATTTTTGGCGCATCGGGTTCAGGCAAAACTTACGGTATTCAATGCCTATTGGCGGAAATGGCACGACAGCGCTTGCATTCGCTCATCGTTGACTACACCGACGGTTTCTTGCCGCAGCAAACCGAGCCGTTGTTTCGAGAAATTGCAAAACCGAAAGACCAATTCTTAAAAATAAACCGACTGCCGCTGAATCCGTTCCGCCGCCAATGTCAGTTAATCGACCCATCCCAGCCGAAGTTTGAGGAAACCGCTAACGATGTGGCCACGCGAGTTGCCAATATCTTCTCGTCTATTTTTGAAATTGGCGAGCAGCAGTTCCCCACACTTATTCGTGCGATTCGGTCAGGCATAGAACAAAATCCTGCTTTTGGCTTGGATAACCTACTGCCTAGCTTAGAAGCCGACGACAGCACTTATGGCGAAACCTTGGCTCGGAAATTAGAGCCTTTAGTCATGGCGCAACCCTTCACCGAGGGTGAAAATTCGGCTTGGGATCAAATGCTGGCTGACCCGAAGTGCTGGGTGCAGGTATTGCAGCTAAAAGGTTTAGCGCGAGAAATCCAGAAAATGGTGACGGAATTCGCTCTTTGGGATTTATACGACTATGCCAGCAACAACGGCAATCAAAAAAATCCAATACCCATCGTTTTGGATGAAATACAAAATCTCGATCATCGCAGCGATTCGCCTATCGATAAAATGTTGCGCGAGGGACGCAAATTTGGCCTGTCGCTAATTTTGGCAACCCAAACCACTAGCCAATTCAACCAAGAGCAGCGTGACCGTCTATTCCAAGCCGGGCACAAACTGTTTTTCCGGCCTGCCGATACCGAGATAGGCCGTTTTGCCGAATTGCTCAGCCAAAAAGGCAAAGGCATATCGAAAAGCGAGTGGTCGCAAAAGCTTTCGAGCCTGCAAAAAGGCCAATGCTGGTCGCTTGGCCCGATTCTGACTTCTAGCGGGGTATTGAAGGAAGAGGCCGTTTTGGTTTCTGTTACTGCGTTGGAAAAACGCCAGTTTGAAGAGGAAATCCATGGATAACGCAGTATTTGATGTAAAACCACTTCCGCTGAGTTTCCCCCAGACCTTCTTGCCGGATCGGGATTTGCTGGCCCGTCTGCTGGGTTTCGCCGCGCAAAATGGCACTGGCAGCAAAGAGGCCATCAGCGCTGAGACGGGCATCCCGACCGGAAAAAGCACCGGCAAAGTCGAACCGATGATCCACTACGCCAAGGGTATGGGCTTGGTGACAGCGGAGAAAAGCGGCGGGGAATGGCTGCTGGGATTGACTGCGTTGGGACGTTTGGTGTCGGCGCAGGATGCCGCGCTGGGCGAGCCTGTGACTTTGTGGCTGCTGCATTTACTGCTGTGCCGACGTTGCGGCCTTGCCAAGCCAGCTTCTGGCACCGCCGATGCGTGGTTTGTGCTGTTCGGCGAAGGCGCTTTCCGCCTCGGCAAGCGTTTCACCTTAGCGGATTATCTCGCCGTTTTACAGGAGCGCCACGGTGCAAAGGCTTGCCTGAAAGGCTTGTCTAGCTTGGTTCTGCGCAGTTATTTCGAGCCTAGGGCGTTTGGCGGCATAGTTGCGATGCAAGAAGAAAGCCACGACGGAGAGCGGATTTTCGTTCGCCAGAGCGCCCCCTTCCAAGGGGATTATTTTCCCGCTTATACCGTTTACCTTTATTTGCTCTGGGACGAATTGTTCGCCGACCGCACGCAATTGGCGTTTGACGAATTCACCGAACAGACGCGCTTTCTTGCGTTGACGGGCTGGGAAGAGGCACAAACGGCAGTCTGGCTCGATTGGATGGCAACCCATGGCAGGGTGCAACTGGATCGCCATACCGGAAAACCGGTTCTATTGCGTTTGCAGAGGACTGAACAAGTGGTCGCAACGCTTTATGACGGGCTGATTTGATACAACGTTAAGGGGAGATAAGGACTATGGAAATTGGCAAACTCATCCGCTTCCATGACGAGCGGTTTTTCGAGGGCGCGGTACAGTTGCGCTGGGTGCAGACGCACAAGGAGAAGGCGCGGCAGGCCGCAGAAGCTTTTGTGTTCCACGGGCCGCGCTACCACGCCGTCGGCGCGGCAGAGAACGAAGGTATCGAAGGCGGCTATCGTCTGAAGGATAGCGCCAGCTTCGTCCGCGACTTGCTTGGCTCCATACAGGCTGGCTGGCGCGGCGAGGAGGAAAATCCTTACTGGATGGTCGTCGCCGGTTACGGTTCGGGCAAATCTCATCTCGCTTTGACCTGTGCGGCCCTGCTGGGCAAGCAAGACGTTACAGAATCAGTATTAGGGCATATTGAGCAAGCCGACGCTGTTCTTGGCGCGGAAGTTCGTGGGCAAGTCAAGCGACTAGCCAAGCCTGTGTTGGTGTTGCCTCTGGATGGGATGGCGGGGTTCCATTTAGGCAACGCGCTCAGCCAAGCGGTATTTGCCCAGTTGCACCATTACGGGGTCGATGCAGGCCCCATTCGCGATTTGTCGCCGCGTTTTCAAACGGCTGAACAGTTCGTTGAGCGTAACTTTGGCTTCCGCGCCGACAGTTTCGCACAGCATTTGCCGGAGGTGGACGCGGCGGACATTTGCGCCCGCCTGCGCGACAACGACGAGGCGACATACGAAGCGGTCGATGCCGTTTACACCGATGCCAACGGTGCGCCGATTCCTGTCGTTGGCCAGGAGTCGGCGCAAGAGTTGATTAACCTGCTGTGCGAGGTTTACTGCGGCCCTGACGGCGCATTTTCCAGCGTCGTCATCCTCTTCGATGAATTCGGTCGTTATTTGGAATATGCCGCCGCCCAACCCAGGTTGGCGGGCGACGCGGCTTTGCAGCAAATTTTCCAAGGAGTGCAGGACAACAGCAGCAAAGTCCGCTTTATAGGATTCATTCAATACGAGTTGAAAGCCTATTTGAAACGCTTTGGCAGTGCGGATCTGCGCCAATTGCAGCGCTATATCACTCGCTTTGATGCCGCGCAGAAGTGGTATCTCTCGACCAACCTGGAAACGATTTTTGCCCATATGATTGGCAAAAATGAGGTGGAGTTGACCCCGATCTGGCGGCAGGCTCAGGCCGATAAAGGTTGGCAAAGCAGTTGGCAGTGTCTGTCGCAAAGCCTGCCCGGATTCGCCCGGTTGCCGGTTTGGGGGGAATATGAGCGTTTTTCCCGTGTGATCGCGCAAGGCTGCTGGCCGCTGCATCCGCTGGCGACGTGGTTTCTGACGCGCCAGAGCGATGTCGTGCAGTCACGGTCGGCGCTGACCTTCATCAAGGACGTGATCCAGCGTACTGCCACAGAAGACGCGCTGACCGAGGGGCGTCTACGCCAAATCAGCGCCGCCGAGTTGGTCTTACAGAAGAGCATGCTGGACGAATTGATCGCCGCCGAGCGCGAAACCGGGGCGACGGTAGCGGAAACCTTACAAGTGTTGCTGGAGAAATTCCAAGCCCATCTCAACGTCGAACAGCAGCGGGTTCTGGCCGGTGTGGCCATCCTTGCCAAAATGCGCATCGGCAAGCAAGGCCCAGAGGCGATGGACCTGCTGATTGGCGAAGCCGCCGCACTAGAGCCACAGACCGTCGATGCCGCGCTTCAAGTGTTGGGCCAAGAACTCGGCGCATTGGAATGGAACCGCGACCTAGGCCAGTATGAATTAATCGCCGATGCCGCCAGCCGGGGGCAGTTCCAGCAATGGTTGCGCAAAAAACAGGCGGGGCTGACGACTGACGCTGTGCGCGATTTGTTTATCCGGCGGGGGGCGAAAGATGGAGGTTTGGGCAAAATCGACACCGGTTTTGGACTCAGCCGGGACATCCGAACGACGGAGTGGTTTTTCGAGGCGCAGTTTGCTGATGTCCGCAATGTGGAAAACACGGTTCAGGCTGCCTTTCAGGAATGGGAAAAGGCTAGCGCTCCGAATGAGGCAAGAGGCCGAGTCGTTTATCTGTACCTACATACTGACGATAATCTCGAAGCCGCATACGCCAAGATCCAGGCCAGTTTGCAAGCAGGCTTGGGCCGCACCGGACAGGCGAAAGCGCCGGTTTGGGTGATTGGCCTTGTGGATCGTCAAGGTTTGATCGCCGAACATCTTGGACGCTTGCACATATTTGACGAGAGTTCGCTTGATGAAACCGAGCGCTTTCGCCGATTTATCCACGAAGAACGGAATCGAAGTCAGCAGGCGCTGAAAGAGGCCGCAGAAGCGGCGCGAAATGAGCGCGACTTTTGGATTGCCGGATTTGTGGAAGAGCCAGCCGGTCGCTTGATGGCGGTCGGGGAGGCGATATTCGCCGCTGTTTATCCGCAGGCTTTACCGTTTCCGTTTGACGGTTTCGCCACTGCAAATGGTGGCGGTCCAGCCGACGCGGCGCTGTTAATGCGTAGCCTTGCCACGCGGCAAGTCAATGGCGACTGGGTAACGTCGCAAATTCCACGGCTACGGAATCGCGTCAATGAATTGTTGGTCAAGAGTTGGCGAGCCTTGTTATCTGACGGCAGGCTGGTTGCACCGACCGAGCAGAAGGTCAAGGCGGTTTATTTACGGCTGCAACAATGTCATCAAGACCAGCCAGAGCGGACTTTGTGGACTTCTTATCAAGCGCTCATCGCTCCGCCTTATGGTATGAACGCCTCGTCTGCGAGCCTGCTGTTGGGACTATTGCTAGGCGGTGCCAATCCGCCGCGCCGTATGGCACAGCGTGGAGAATTAGTGGCATCTAGTGATTGGATTGCGGCGGCATTTTCGCCGCAAAAGCATTACCTTAAACCAGAAACCTTGGAAAGCAGCACCCTGCGGTTTTTGTCGGAGGATGCGGAAAGCCGCTGGCGGAGTTTTTTGGATAGCTGGGAAGGCGAGGAAAATTACCAGAGACGAGTTGATATTGGCGCACAGGCCGAGCTTATGCGTCGCGTTGATTCACTGTTAGAGATATTTGAGGAACGTTATAAGCGCCTGCGCGAAAAGTCCGATGAGGCGAGAGAAAAATTACTTACCGCCCGTGCCAATCTGGATAAATTGGAAAAAAGAATCGAAAAAGCGGAGCGGTCTAATGAAGTGGGTGAATTACTGAAATTTGGCAGTGCGTTGTCGCGGCAGCGCGAAGAGATGGAAGACAGCCGATATTGGCCTGAAGTCTATGTGGCCGAATGCGACAAATTGTTGTCGCCGCTAACGGAAATGGTTTCGGCGCGGATTGCCGATTGGATTCAAAAACAAAGCTGCAATTCCGCCGCCCAAGTCCCTGATTTCCGCCACCGCATGGAAAAAGCGGTCGCTAGCCTCAAGGATTTGGACTTTAAGCGCGAGGCCGATAACTTGGAACGTCAATCGCAACGCGCCATTATGCAGGTCGATGAGCGGCAAAAATTTAAACTCACGCTGGACGAGAGCGCCGACTATCCGCGCCAGCCAGACCCCACCGAATCGACGCCAGTTCGGGAGCTTAAAGACGGCATCGCCCATGGCGAACGGCTTATTGCGGGCATTCAAGCCGCCCAAGCAGTGCTGAATCCAGATGAAATCGCCGCCCGCATCAATGCCATCAAGCAGCGCCAAGGCCGCTTGAATGTCCAGCTTGAAAAGCAAACGAAAGCGCTTGGCTGTTCTATACCGTCATATTGGAAGACGAGGCAGCGGTGCAGGAGAATTTGCTCAAAGCCAGGCGTTTGCGCGGGATTTTCCTCGGCACACCGGACGAGCGCGAGGTTAATGATTTGCTGCTTGTACTTGAACGCATCCAAACGGATATTGACGCATGGGAGAATACTGATGTCAGCCCGGAACGTCTAACCGAATTGCTACAACAACAAATCCCGCATCAATCAATCGAATTCGCCGTATTTTTGGAAGCCCGAGAGATTGAACCAGTCTGGGATTTGGAGGTTGTCTATCAGGCCATTGCCACAGAGCGCATTGGCGCATTGCGGCGACGTTCGTCGGAATGGCTTCAGCCAAGGCTGGTGCTTGAAAAGCAAATACCGCAGATGGATCAAAACCGTTGCCAGTTGCTGGAACGGGAACTTGCCGCCGCCCCGTTGTTTTTGTCGGCTGAGGATCGGCAGCACATCGAAAGACTGTCGAATATTGCCAGACAACGGCGTGAGGAACTCGTTGAGCGGCAACGACAAGCCAAAGTCACCGCTTGGCAAGCACCATTGTTATCTCTCTGGGATATAGGCACACTTGATTTACATACCACAGAACAGCTTCTGAGAACCTTGCGCAGTCCGCCTTGCGAACTTTTGCAGCAGGAGAGGGATGCGGTTGAGCCGATTTTGGTTAGTCTGACTGCTCGCTTGGATCAACTCAGCGTGGACGAGATCATTGGGCGTATTGATCGGTTGCCAATTTGGCGACAACGTGAGTTGTTAGCAATACTTTCTGCACGATTATCAGATAATGCTTAATCCATATTTATCGCTTTGCATAACTGAAATGTCTCATATTTTTGAGTTATAGATAATGGATAAACGTCGAAAAAGATTGCTGTCGCACTTTAAATCTATTAAAGAGCCTGTGGCATTACCCACAGTTCAGACCATGGATATTGGGCTAGAATATGTTGCCGCTTCGTCAGAAGGAGCAAATACCACTCTAGGAAGATACGGGAGTTGGCCTGTACTAGGCCCGTTTATATTGAAAACCGAAGATATTCGACGTTTGCAACAAATAGCAGTTGAAGGATCAAAGAGCCAACCATTCGCTGGTATGCAAATTGATTATGTTTGGCAAGAGGTTGAGGAAATGTTTGCATACAGACATATGGAGGAATCTGAAAGGCTTGAATTTCAAAGCGATTTCGTAAAAGCAATAATTGAACAGAAATGCAATCATGATAGCAAGCTATACGTCTACTTTCATAAATTCGATCCTGAATTGCCGTTTTTTTTTAAAACGCGTGATGAAGTAATAAATTGCTTTATGTTGTCAGAAGATTTAACTTCTTGGGATGAAATGACTACAAGAGGAGCTTGAAAGGTGGTCTGAGACCCTTGAAGAAATCACTGAGTTTGGAATCGTTTCTCCATTCGCTGACGAAGACGAAAATATAGAAATTGAGCAAGTGTCAATTGGGTGAGTTTGCACAAACGGATAAAAACTCTCACAGGACTTTTGGGCATCATCCTGCCGTTTTGTTAACACCCGGGAAACGCCTGAGGCAGAAAAGCAAGACAATGGG
>QJPH01000506.1 GCA_003242955.1 Candidatus Methylumidiphilus alinenensis | reverse complement strand
ACAATCCATTTTTGCAGGATACCAGTCAAGTATTGCTTAGCGATTACGTCATAGAGCATGCCAAGCAAATACGCTTTGCCGATTCCATCACCATTGATCCACATAAAATGGGATATGTCCAATACCCAGCCGGGACCATCCTTTATAACAACGGCGAAGTCATCAATTTGACCACCTTTACTGGAACTTACATCGGTTCTGCCGCCGATCCGGCCGTTGGGCAATTTGGGCTTGAGGGTTCCCGTCCTGGTGCTGCTGCGGCAGCCGTATATTTCACCCATGCCTGTCTCCGCCCGGATTACAAAGGCTATGGCGAAGTTCTAACCCGTTCCCTGTACAATGCTAAACAATTCTACGCCGAACTGATGTTTATGGGGCATCAGGATAAATTTAAAACTGCCCTGTTAATGCCATTCGATTCAAACAAGCTATCCTTGGTAAAAGATAAAATTTTGCGTAAAGGCTTGGATGAAATCCGCAATGCCCCAGATGCCCTGAAAGTTTTTCGTGAACTTGGCCCCGACCAGAATATAATCAATTATGGTTTCAACCCTATCGTTGATGGCAAAGTCAATTCCGCTTTAAAAACCTATAATGACTTTACCAGAAAAGTTTACGACAAACTTCGCATTAAGTATGATAAAGAGAGTGGCTTGCAAAAAAACACCGAAAACCAGCCTGAACTCATGCTGAGTATGACGACTTTCATAAGGAAGGATTATAAGGATGATTTCATGTCAAATTTTGCCCATCAGTTAGGGCTGGATATCACGGCTGGAATTCCTGAAGAATTGAATTGCCTACGTTCAACTATCATGAGTCCTTTCACTAGTGATATAAACGAATCGCAACATAAAGCTTCATATTGGCCGACCCTCATGGCTATGCTGGGGGATACCGTTGCTAGTTTAGTTTAGTTACAGCGTTTTCAACATCAAATAGTTACTTGATAACTTGCATGAAAGGGCAATAAATTCAGTTAAATTGAAGCTTTACTGAATATCCTTTATTAGGGATATTTTAAAGATTAAAACGCTGTACATAATTATTTATCCCCACTCACATACCCTTTTCATAAATGTACCTGATTAGGAAGATTCTTCAGCTATTCCGGCATGGACCGACGGAATTCAGATTGCATGAATGCCCAAAGCCCCGCCGTCCATGGAGCCTAGGTTCCGGCGATCCATGCCGGAACGACGACGTTCTGGGTTTTGCTGAAACATCTTCCTAATCTGGACGGCCTAGATGCTAATACATCGCAAGGAGTCCCGGTTTGAATTTATGTACAGCATTTTTTCTTAACAAAGGGTAATAATTAAGGACGCTCAATCAAACCATCTTGCGTGTATGTGCCTTGCAAAATAATATGACCTAAAAGTAACTCTCTGATATTAAAAATGCTGTAGATGAAGAAAAACTAGCTCATTTGTATTTTCTGAAGGTAAAACTGATAATGGCGGATTATGCGCAGTGTGTCAAGTTCAATCACTCTGGCGGCAGCAATTCTCACAAGGCTAGGGTGCCGTCATTTCGGCCGGGATGACGGGCCACAATAATCGTTTTGGCTCAAAATGAGTATTGCTGACTTTGGCGGCTTATTTGTATAAAAAACGAAGGTTTTTTAGACAAAAAACAAAGCCAACTAAAACAATAGCTTGCCCGTCTAACAATGTTGTCTAAGAAACGACCCGCGCAAAAATTCTTGTTTTCATTTTACCAATAATCAAGAATTTTGACACGACTCTACTCGGTTTTTCTATCCGCTGTTGCCAGGACACGAAACACACGAACAAGACATGCTCAGTTCGTGTTTTTTCGTGCCTATCGTGGAGTGTCAAGAAATTACTACGCACCAAAGTCTATTGTAGATGGCTCTAATCTTTATTCTTCGAGAGATCGGCGCAAATCTTTAATAAGGCGGAAGAGGTGTAGCGAGTCTGTCGCTGAGGGTACAAAACCAAACCGCTCATAGAACCGCTTAGCGGATGCATCTTTGGCATGAACGGCAAAAGCACGAATACAGCCAATGTCGGCAGCTTGCAAGGTGCGTTGCATCGCGTCCTTCAACAAGCCAGAACCGATTCGACGACCTTGCCATGCCGTGCTGACAGCCAACCGCGCTAACAACATAATAGGGACAGGATGACGGGCTAACCCCTTGGTCAACCGTTCTGGGGCATCGACAAAGGCAACTTCACCAACAACGAGGCTGTAAAAACCTATGACTTCCGTGCCGTGTAGTCCTAAATAAGTTTGTGAAGCATTGGCTTGCTGATTGCCAAAAGCGTAGCGAATGAGAAAACGATCAAGCTCTTCGTGTCCACAGGTAAAGGCATCAAGCGGATGGTCACGGCGCAGCTTCTCAATACGAAACCCCGTCATTTCACCATCGGCGCATCAAAGGGACTCGGCTCACGGAACAATCGTTGAATTTGCGGCACAATCTGAGGCGGCGCATCGAGCGCGTCCATGAATGTTTTCCATTGATCGGCATTGAGTTCAAAACGTTGTCGCTCGGCAAGAGTTTCGGCGGCACGGTCTAAGGCACTCTTCAATACAAACTGGCTGACAGAGCAATGCGCCACCTGAGCCTGAGCCGCCGCGCTCAGGGTTTGCTTCGCATCCTGCGACAAACGTAGGTCAAGTTTGGTTGTGCGGTTTGTCCGAGTAATCATAATTCCTCCCATACGAGTAACAAGTAAAAAAATAACACAACCGACCGACATTGTCACTACAATAATAACCAAAACAAGGGGTAGTGTCTAAAAAACGCTGGCAATGTCAACAAAAAACGCCCTGAAAGTGGACGAAAGCCACGCCAGCAAAGGCTTCCTCTACATCAGGTCGCCCAAGATCGGCAAAAATATTGCCGCTACTGGCGTGAACAGGTATTTCCTCGTCGTGTATCCCGTTCATTTGAAAATCAAAGTCATTTATGATGAACAGAGTTTTCTAATGCCTGACGGATGAAACGCTGATAGGGTATCCCTGTCCGCTCGGCTTCCTCCTTGATGGCATCTAACAAGGTTCAGACAGGCGCATAGTGATACTTTTACCCTTAGGCTGAAACTCAAAACGCACAGGTTTCAAGCCAGAAAGATCGTATTCGGTCAAGTAGGCATCGGCGATAAAGGTTTCTGCCGTTTCATCGGTCATCAGTTTGGGCAATGGCTTTTTCATAGTAATCAATGGACATTAAAAACGCTGTAACTCTCGTTGGAACAAGTTGAGCAGTATCTTGCCGCTATTTTCCAAGTCAATCAGCGGTGCACCTTCGCCTATGCCATGGAAATTGACCGGGGGAGCCAAACTATCTGTGAACAGTGCCCCGGCGGCGACTAGTTCCAAGTTGCCTTTGGCATCCGTTCCTCCGCCGATGGCTAGTAACGGGCATTCCTTGCCCATTACTGCCTGATAGGCTTTCTTGACTTGGCCCAGATTGGCGTTATCGGGTAGGCGTATGTCAGGGGCGGCGAGGTTTCTCGTTGTAAATGTCACAAGCTTCTTTTTATTATTATATTGTTGAATCAATTTCTCAAAGACATTATTAAATAGACTATGACCTGTAAGAAGCCCTTCAGTCTTACCGTCCCAACCTGCGTCTTGATGGCCTATTGCATAGCGTATATCGACCTTAAGCTCTATACCTTTCCCATCATCAATAGGTTCAAGCTTGGTTAGGGCATAAGTCGTTCCATTGCCATTCTCAAATACTTGGTCATAACGACTTAATAGTTCTTGATGGGTTTCGCCGAATACGTGTGTACCGAACGCCCAACGTATGAAACGAGTCATTTCTCCATTATTGTTATTGGCAAGTGTGCCGTCATCGACTAAGGAAGCGAGGAAATTGGTCAGGGAAACCACTGGGTTGGCACCGGTTGCGCGGTTCTCTTGGGGGGCCGAGCCATGTTGTGCGCCTTTTACAAAAGCCGTGATAACGACATCTTTCTTATCCTTGGATAGTCCCACCTTAATTTCGGCCCTATTATATTTTGCGTCGTCAAATGGATATTTTTTATATTTGTCCCTTACTTGTGTGGCAAACGTTTCAAGCTTTTTAGCCGGTCCTGTAATATGGGCCACCGCAGTGCTAGGAATCATGTTCACCGGTCCTGGCGAAGTGACCAGCTTGGCAATTGACAAGGCAGTTGAAGGTGGGGCAGGCACATCAGACGAATTGACGGTGAATACGGGCCTTTCCATGCCTTTTTCAGCGCGTACACACCAGGCCGCATCGAATACAATGCCTAACTTTGGTTTCTCGTGTGGAAATTGATGGAAGTAATGAGGGGTGGACATTTCGGTCTCTTCAGAGGTGTCGAAAAGCACTTCTAGCGTGACACCATCAAGTGCATGAGGATTATTGCTTGCACTGTCGAGTGCGCGGGTCAATGCTTCAAAGGCCACAATGGCAGGTCCTTTGTCGTCAATGGAACCCCGACCGATTAAGAAAGGGGCCTTCTTACCGTTGTAAGTACGGTCTTCCACGCGTGGATCAAATGGTTTCCAATCATAGCTGCCGTATGCCACCGTGTCCAAATGGGTAAGTAAAGATACCTTGCGGGGACCATTTCCAGCTCGATAGCCAAAGACCCAATATTGCTTACCGGTGGGGTCGTTATCTGTTCCCTTCCATTCAAACTTTATTATCTTGTGTGCATCATGCGATTGATTAAAATCGTGCATCCTCTGGTCGAAATAAGTCTGTATTATAGCCAGATTGTTTAAAACTGTTTTTTCATTATCGCCCCTGTCATCGCGCCATGTCTCTAGCCTTATTAGTTTCTTAATATCCTCAATTTTGAAAGACTGCCATTCGCCTACTTTGGTGGCAGCCTGAGCAACGGATTTGGCAGCGCCGGCTACTGCTATGGAGCTTACGGTAGTCAATAGCACGGTTGCCCCAAGGGACAATACTGTTGAATTAAACACACTCATGTACCAAATCGTAGGGCGGCAACCCTTTGCCGCCGAGACAAACTGTGTACCCAGTCGGCATAGGGATGCCGACCTACCCCTTAATTCAACAGTATTGACCCCAAGGAAGGTCAGCAGTAAGCTTTTTAGCTCGATTAATTTCATTAATTGCATGGTCTTATTCTATAAGGGTTTGAGTTTTTTAACATTTCTGCGTCTCCCCTGGCACTGTGACGGCGAGATAATGTGTCACGACCGGTTGTGAGACACCGGTCAGGCACTGGAGAATCTTGTCCTGCAACAGGCGGTCGGCATGGGTGACGCGCTCATGATGCCGAAGGTGTTCCAGCCAAGACTCGGCGAGGAAGGTTTCAAGATAGCGGTCGCTGGCCGCTGCATCCTGGAAAAGTTGCCAATAAAATGCGCCATCCCGACGACGGGAAACGCGTTGCTGTTCCATCAGGCGTAGGAACTCGGATAAATGGACGGGGTCCACGGGGTAGGCCAGGGTGACCAATACAGGCCCTCGGTCAAATGCCGGTTCTTTGTCCACAACAGGCGCAGGCCAATGCATGGAAGGCGCGAGATCGACCCCTTCCATCTGGACCAACCTGATCCTCCAGGTGGCGAGTACGCTGAGTGCCAGTCCGGCTGCCGCGATTTGCAAGGCTTCCGGCACTGAGAAACGCGTTGCAACTTGGCCCCATGCCAAAGCACCGCCGGCCATTCCACCCATCACGACGACCATCACCATCGACAATCCGCGTGCGCGTACCCAGGCAGGCAATGCCATTTGCGCCACGCCTTGAATGCTGGCCATCACCCCCAGCCAGGCCGTCCCGGCAATCAAGGCCGTGACCAGCAACCATGGCAGAGTCGGCACCACGGCCATCAATGCGAGGGTCGCCGCATACAAGGTCGCAGCCGTTTTTTTCAGCACGTCGGTGCTTATCCTTCGGCGCAACACAGGGAGGATGAAAACACTGACCACTGCACCCAAGCCTATGGCACCCAACACCATCCCATAATCACCCGGTCCGCCGTGAAACTGATGTTTCACCAATAGGGGCAGCAAGGCCCAGTTTGCGCTGGCGAAGAAGAAGAAAGTGCCCGCCCGGATCATGACCGCCTTGACCGGACGGGAATGGCGCACATAACGCACGCCATTGCGCAGGGCGCCCAGCAGCCGCTCGGCCGGCAGTTCACTGGTCTTGCCGGGGTTCTTCCAGTGGAAGAGAACCCCGATGACACCGACGAAAGACGCTGCGTTGAGAAAGAACACCGCGCCCGGTGAAGTGAGCGCCATGATGTAGCCAGCCAAAGCCGGTCCTATGGCCCTCGACACATTCATGGCCAGTCCATTCAAGGTGATGGCGGCTTGCAAATCTTTGCGCCCGACCAGTTCAGGGATCATCGCCGACCAAGCGGGCAGCGTGAAGGCCGAGCCTAATCCCAGCGCGAGGGTCAGGCCCAGCAAAAGCGGGGCGGTCGTCATGCCCGACACGGTCAGCGCGCCAAGAACAGCCGCAGCCAGGAGCATCCAGCCTTGCGTAAACATCAGCAGATGCCGGCGGTCCACAATGTCGGCGATGGCCCCGGCCGGCAACGCCAGCAGCATGATGGGAAACGACGTGGCCGCCTGTACCAGGGCCACCATAAGGGGGGATGCTGTCAGGCTGGTCATCAACCAGCCCGCGCCCACATCCTGCATCCAGGTTCCGATGTTCGAGATCATTGCCGCGATCCAAAGAGCCCGGAAAATGGGATTGCCTAGGGGGGCCCAGGCGCTTCGTTCGTCCTGCTTCTTGGCCGCAGGCATGCTTGTCCGAATCATGGATTCAAGTTCCAGCGGGATTGAGATTTGGAACGGTTTGCATGGGGGGTGACTTCTCTTCTTAATTGAGTAGGAAATACTTTATCACGACCGTTGTCACTTGCGAATGACGCTAACTAGCGTTGGTGTTCAACCATGACAAGGCCATCGACTTATCCACAGATTTTGTGGAAAACTATGTGATTAGATTGGCAAACCTCAGTGAAATTGCGGCTTGCGCCCAGTGTACAAAAAATGACCATTCCGTTCGCCATGGGGGTAATGAAATAGGTAGCCTAGAGCGCTTAAAACGCCTAAAATCTGAGTTTTAATACCGCCTAGAGTCCTCCCCCATGCATGTCACCCTAGTCCATGTCAAAGTAAAGCCCGATTGGGTCCAAGCCTTTATCAATGCGACACACGCCAACCATGAGGCATCAGTGCGCGAGCCGGGTAATCGGCGTTTCGATGTCCTGCAAAATCCAGATGAACCGACGCAGTTCGTTCTCTACGAAGCCTACGCGACGGTGGAGGATGCGGCCCAACATAAACAGACCGCCCATTATGCGCTATGGCGCGATGTTGTAGCCGACATGATGGACATGCCTCGGAAGGGTGTCCCGATGAAAGGCCTATTCCCATCGGGTTGAATCTTAGGTGATTTCGGTCTAGGTCATCGTGCAGCCCGATGGGTGAGTTTGTGGAGTGCGGCGACTCGTCGCCGCATGGTTCGGAAAGCGGCGACAAGTCGCCGCACTCCACATTTGGTGGGCTGAACGATGACCAAAGCCCCAAAATTTGAATTGCTGACGTTTAACGGTTTTAGTCACATCCTCGTCCGAATAGGAATATACTGTGCCAATGATTCGCATGGAACCAGGCTATTTCAACACACTGTGAGAGTTTTTAACCATTTGTGCAAAACTACCCATGTCTAACAAAAGCATCGGCCTGGACGATAGGCTTTATGAATATCTAACGTCGGTTTCCCTGCGCGAACCTGAAATCCTGGCCCAATTGCGCGAGGAGACTGCCGCCCTGCCCAATGCCGGGATGCAGATCGCGCCGGACCAAGGCCAGTTCATGGCTTTGCTGGTGAAACTCATTGGCGCTGCGAAGGTGCTGGAAGTCGGCGTGTTTACCGGCTATAGCTCGCTGTCGGTCGCCTTGGCACTGCCAGGGCAGGGTCGCATCACCGCCTTCGACATCAGCCCGGAATGGACGGCAGTGGCCAGGCGTTATTGGGAAGAGGCCGGTGTCGCGGACAAGATCGACCTGCATTTAGGGGAGGCCATTGACGGCTTGGATGCGCTGCTGGCTGAGGGCCAAACGGAGGGGACGTATGATCTCGCCTTCATTGACGCGGACAAGGTGAATTACGACGGTTACTACGAGCGGGCCTTGCGCTTGCTCAAGCCCTGTGGGTTGCTGCTCATCGACAATGTGCTTTGGGGTGGGCGCGTCGCGGACAAAAGCGTTGACGATTCCGACACCGCCGCGATCCGCGCCTTGAACCTGAAAATACACGCCGATCCCCGTGTGGACATAAGCTTGCTGCCGGTCGCTGATGGCTTGACACTGGCTTTGAAATGCCCGGCTGTTTTCTGAAAAAACAATATTCAACGGCGAAAATAGGAGAGGAAAATGACAATAAACGTACATGGCTATGCTACTCATTCCGCGCAAGACGACCTAATTCCTTTCAGGTTCGAGCGTCGTGACCCAAGGCCCAATGACGTAGTGATCGACATTCTTTTTTGCGGCGTATGTCACTCGGATTTGCATCAGGCACACAATGATTGGGGCGGCAGCATCTATCCGATGGTGCCGGGTCATGAAATTATTGGCCGAGTGGTGGGCGTGGGATCACAGGTCACCCGGTTCAAGTTGGGCGATCCTGTCGGCATTGGCTGCATGGTTGATTCCTGCCAGCATTGCACCCCTTGCAAGAAGGGATTGGAGCAGTATTGCGAAGAAGTCGCAACCTTCACCTACAATTCCATTGACCGCCACGACAACACGCCTACCTATGGCGGTTATTCGGACAAGATCGTTGTATCCGATAAATTCGTTGTAAAAATCCCTGAAGGGTTGGATATGAAAGGTGCCGCGCCACTTCTGTGCGCCGGGATCACGACTTACTCCCCTCTACGTCATTGGCAAGTGAGCAAAGGCAGCAATGTAGCCGTGATCGGCCTTGGCGGACTCGGCCATATGGCGTTGAAACTCGCCAAAGCAATGGGGGCGGATGTCACCCTGTTTACCCGTTCACCGGGCAAGGAGGAGGACGCGAGGCGCTTGGGGGCCGATAAAGTGGTGCTCTCGACTGACCAATCGCAAATGGCATCCGTAAATGGCCAGTTTGACCTGATTATCGATACCGTTCCCAACGTACACGATCTCAACCCCTATCTGCCATCGCTAGCGCTCGACGGCACTCTTGTGTTGGTTGGTTATCTTGGCGGACTGGAGCCGATGTTGAATACCGTGCCATTGATCCTAGGGCGCAAATCGGTTGCGGGTTCGGTCATTGGCGGCATCGCCGAGACGCAGGAGATGCTCGATTTCTGCGGCAAGCACAACATCACCTCGGATATCGAAGAGATCAAAATTCAGGACATCAATGCAGCCTATCAGCGCATGCTCAAAAGCGATGTGAAATATCGCTTTGTGATCGATATGGCTTCGTTGAAGGAGTGATTGCGGCAACAGCAATTAACCAAGCTTATTTATATATTGGGCGTGGTTCGGCCATTGCCGAAATGAATGATCCACGAAAAATCACGAACAATTCCTCCGCAAATCACCTTGCCAAGCTGGGGCTTGGCGTTCCGTCTGGGAGCGCCAAGCACCAGCTTGGCCTTTGGATGGGTTGTTCTTTATAGGATATTACCTTAGCCGAGTTGCTGGTTCTGGTCGATTCCGTCGACCATCACAATCCGACTGCTGGCTGGGCTTGATGACAAAGATATCCTCAAGGCTGTCAGGATATTTCAGCCCTCTGGTTGATGGGCCGGTGTGGCGGTCAAGCCGACTATACACTTAAGTTTTGAGCAGCGGCCGGGTTAGCCAGAGGCTGATTCAAGCTTGGCTCAAAAGTCAGTTCCTAAAAGCTTGAAGATCGAGTATAACCTTTGGATACGTAGGAAGCTGAACGGCGATAGGATGGCTGGCCCGGCCCCTTATTCCATCCCGAAACCCAAGGGAACATCGACATGAAACCCCAGAACTACTGGCCCACCCTGCCTAACCTATGGGGCTCGAAGCATCGCTTGGCTTCCTACGCTATAGCCATGGTGTTTTCCGTAGCCGGATCCTTCCTCCTTGCCCAGCTATCCCTATCGTTTGGCGAAGAACCCTCGCTTATCCTCTTCATGCTGCCTATAGTGCTGGTTGCGATTCCCGGCGGGCTGGGTCCAGGGCTGCTCGCTACGGCGGTTGTCGCGGTTTACGCTGAATTTTTTCTGCTCCCCCCCATTGGCAGTCTCGAAATCAAGAATACCTACGATCTTCTGCGCTGTGCCGCATTGGTAGTCAACGGGGTGGTGGTCAGTTTGCTGGGCGAATCCTCGATCCGGTCCAGGCGGCGGGAGTCCCATCGATGGCAGATCGAAATGGAGAGTGCTTTGATCCACGTCCAGTCGATGGTTCAGTTGGGTCACTGGAGTTTTGACCTAGCATCCGGCATCTTCACCGCATCCGAGCAGGCGGCCCGAAATGTAGGCTGGAGTTCAAGCACCCTATCTTGGGAAGACCTGCTACAGGTCATCCATCCCGAGGATCGGGAAGCCGTGGCATCGGCTTGGCAGGCAGCCTTGAAGGGGGCTCCATTCAATATCCTCCATCGCACCCTCGTCGGCGGCAAAAGCCGCTGGCTGCGAGTCATGGCCGAAATCGAATACGATCCGAATGGCAAGCCTGTCACCGCCATGGGTCTCAGCCAGGATGTCACTGACATGGCGGTTTTCACCGTCATCCCATACGTTGACCTCCCACGGATTGCAGCACACCTCGCAATCCTGGACCAGATTGCCATCCACATCGGGTTCCAGATAGATTTCCACGGATTCTCCGCAGTAAGGGCAGATGATGATGAACGGGTCTTGCATTTAGTGGTTAACGCGGGGCCATGTTGGTATGCCGGATTTGACCGGGTTTGACCGGGTTGGTAAGACGACCAATTTTGCGGATTTCGGTCGGTTGAAGTCATCATCTTACGTCCCTTGATGCGTCTGCATCGTCCACCAATCATTTTTTCCAATGGATAAGTGTCTACCCAAGCAGCAATTAACACAAGCCCACTGATTTTCTGTATGCTTCCCGGTTACAATCAAAGCCCACTTTTTGTGTTTATAGCTAAAAGCATTCGATAGACTATCCCCGTACTGAACGAGAACCGAGTTAAGCCTGTCTGACTGAAGCGGTTGGAAGCGAACTTAACCATTGCATCCTGATCTTAGCACCGGTCACCCTATCACCCAACTGGAGAACTAAAAATGACTGTCAACGTACCCAATGTCGTCTTTAAAACCCGTGTCCGCGATGAAAGCATCGGCGGTGACAATCCTTTCCGCTGGCAGGATGTCAGCACCGACGACATATTCAAAGGCCGGAAAGTAGTGATTGTCGCGCTGCCGGGTGCCTTCACCCCGACCTGTTCCAGCACGCATTTACCGGGCTACGAAGCAAAATATCAGGAGATCATCGGTCAGGGCATTGATGAAGTGTACTGCCTGAGTGTCAATGACGCTTTTACTATGTTCCAGTGGGCCAAGCATCTGGGCATCAAGCAGATCAAAATGTTGCCTGACGGCAATGGCGACTTTACCCGCGGCATGGGCATGCTGGTGAAAAAGGAGAATCTGGGCTTCGGTTACCGGTCGTGGCGGTATTCCATGCTGGTGGAGGATGGCAAGATCGTCAAGCTGTTCAGCGAGCCCGGCCAAGCCGACAATCATCCTGAAGACCCGTTTACCATCAGCGATGCAGACACCCTGCTCGACTATCTGAAACAACGCTGAACACCCCGCATGGCAGGGCCGGTTCCAAACCGACCGGCCTTGCTTAATCCTCTGAAAAGCACCCACATGACTGACTACGATGTTGACTTGTTTGTGATTGGCGCAGGTTCCGGCGGCGTCCGCGCCGCACGGATGGCGGCGGGACTGGGCGAGCGGGTGGCGATTGCCGAAAACCGCCATCTTGGCGGCACTTGCGTCAATGTCGGTTGCGTCCCCAAGAAACTGTTCGTGTATGCCTCACATTTCCGTGAGGATTTTGACGCTGCCAAAGGCTTTGGGTGGTCGTTGGGCGACCCTCAATTCGACTGGTCGCGATTGCTGGCGCAGAAGAACCGCGAAATCCAGCGGCTGCAAGGGGTTTACGAAGTTTTGCTAGACCAGGGCGGGGTTCAAGTGATTGCGGGCCAAGCCCATGTACAGGACGCGCATACCGTGGCGGTCGGCCAGCAAAGTTTCCGTTGCGAACGCATTCTGGTCGCCACCGGCGGCTGGCCTTCGGTACCCGACATTCCCGGCAAGGAGTTTGTCGTAACCTCCAACGAGATGTTTGCGTTGGACACCTTGCCCAAACGCCTATTGATCGTCGGCGGCGGCTATATTGCCGTGGAATTTGCCGGCATCATGCACGGGATGGGGGTCGCCACCACGCTGTGTTATCGCGGAGCCAAAATTTTGCGCGGCTTTGATGAAGATATACGGGATTTCGTTGCCGTGGAAATGGGCAAGAAAGGCGTAGTCATTCGGTTTGACACGCACATCAACCGCATTGAAAAAGCAGAGACTGGCTTCTTGGCTCATATCGATGAAGGCCAGCCCATTGCAGCCGATCTGGTGTTATATGCCACTGGCAGAAAACCAAACACGGCTGGCTTGGGGCTGGAGACGCTAGGCGTGGAACTGGACACCAAGGGCGCGATAAAGGTTAATGACGATTATCAAACCAACATCCCTTCGATTTACGCCTTGGGCGATGTCACCAACCGCGTCAACCTGACACCCGTGGCAACTGCCGAAGCCATGGCGCTTGTCAACCATCTCTATGTGCAGCAATCCACGCCGGTCGATTACGACACGATCCCAACCGCCGTGTTTAGCCAGCCCAATGTCGGCACCGTCGGCTTGACCGAAACCGAGGCTAGGAAGCGATACCCGGACATTGATATTTATCAATCGGTGTTCACGCCGATGAAACACACGCTGTCCGGCCTTGGCGAAAAGACGCTGATGAAAATGGTGGTCAACCGCAGCAACGACAAAGTGTTGGGAATTCATATGGTCGGTGCCGATGCCGGTGAAATCATCCAGGGCATGGCAGTCGCAATTCGGGCCGGCGCGACCAAGGCGGTGTTCGATTCGACAATCGGCATTCACCCGACGGCTGCCGAGGAATTTGTTACCATGAGGAAACCGATGGAATGACCAGAAGTATTGAAGCTCGACTGGCAGAGAGCGGCCATTTCCGGCCGCTCACCCCGTCAACAGGTTAGTCACTTGAGCGACTGCTCCACCTCCGACATCTGCCATTGACAGCGGGGATTTGCCTGCCGTCTGTTTGGTCTGCACTGAATCTGGGCATCTCCCGAAACGCGACTTTCGGGAGTGACAGTTGCCATTAGCCACAAATCAGTGCTGCCGTGCCCCCTAGTTTCCATCGTCGGGGAGCTTGGGGACAGAGAGGCGCTCGTAGCGAACGCCTGCTCCTACGATTGGTTCCTCGACAACCTCGCAGTAAACTGACGTTCTTTTGGATAGTAAAATTTCAGGCTTATACCCTCATTTCCGAACCACAAAGCGGAATTATCTCTCCGTTTCTATAGAAAGATTTACAGTAACAATCTCTCGAACCGACAGTTTTTCACTTGCCCGGACCAACGATGCAGCCATTCGTTAACCGCGTAATCGGGCAGTTCAGGTGAACGGCGATCTATGTCCCATAACTCAAAATTCGCCTCTAGTTTATTATCTGACGTCTTACCAAGCTGCATCAATCCGAAGTTGTTGACGCTAGTACCAAAAATTTTGGTCGTATCAAATTCACGATCCCTCATAAAACTTGCCAATGGTTCGACCGAGTCAGGATTGAGTAAGGTCAATTCCGGTTTTCCTACGCTATAGCTCTCACCAAAAATGCTTGTGGTTCCCACCCTAGCTATTGGCGATGAAACAAACTCAACGAGTTTCGCATGCGAGTTGTTTATTGGGGACTTTCTTGGCCCCCAATACATTAGGCGTCCCCAGTGAATATCTCCAGTTAAGATTACGAAACTCACCCCATGTTCGACCTTATCTAACAGACAGTTAATCAAGAGCCGGTAGTCTTCTTTATAATCACTCAGGACGTTATCGAAAGGATCAGGATTAAGCAATATGGGTTGACCTAATACCAAGAGTCCAAGACGTTCAACCCCGTTCACCCAATTTACCAGAGCGGTCTTTTGAGCATTCGTGAATAAATGTGCCTCCGGGACACTCTTGGATGCTCGATCCGAACGCGTATCTGCGATGAAAAAATCTACTTCAGCCATTCTATAAGCTCGCCAACAGCGATTGTGCTCTGTTGGCTGCAACGGATTATCTTGACGCACATGATTTAGAACACCGCTGTTACGCCAAAATGCCCTGATACCTTCACGTGTCCAAGCAGCTTTCTCCCTATCCCAAAAAGTTCTTGAAAGATAAGGCATGAAATCAGGAAAGCCATTCCAGAATTCATGGTCGTCACAGGTGAAAATGTTTGCCCCTTGGTTGACGATCAACCCTAGACGGGATACGCTATATGCTTTACTGTAACGATCTGCATATAAATCTTCGGGTGATTGATTCGAGAAAGCAGCCGGTACATCAGCATAAATTTGATCGCCGCAAAATATTTTTACATGTGGAATCTCATAACCAGCAGGCTGATTCTTAGCACGTTTATCGAGTGCTAATTTTATGCGAAAAGGATTGAAGTAATATTCATCCGACGGAAAATAACAGGAGAATAAGCCCAAAAGCAAGCAACTCTCCGATGTTAACAGTTGGCTGGGTGGCGTTCTAAATTTTAAGCGCTCGCTAAGATTAGTTTTTATGCGGATAGTGTACTGAGTGTCATATTCTAAGCGAGTCAAATCCACGGTATGGGTGTCTGTGCCAGCGTAACCAAAAATTGGGGTAAGGCACGAAAAAGTTGGTTGTTCTGAGCCCTGTTCCGATGTAGGCTCAAGCAATAGCAGGTCTTTACCCTGACAGGGATAATCGGTGGGCCACCCATCAACTCTAAAACGAAATGAGGGTTTCCCTTGGTAATTCCCTAATGCACCGGCGAATAGACGCAACTCAGCCATTTTTATCGCTTAAAACGACTGCCGATACCAATTACGGCATCAAGAAGTCCCTTGCCTGCCGCAGATCCCAAAAACAGAACACCGAAACTGAAAGCGCCTCCAATGAGCGTGTACTCCTTAACTGGATTTAGCCAACATACGATGAGAATTGCCTCAAACAGAGCAAAAGATGCCGAAACTAATTTTATCTGAAAGTTATACATAAATTCAGCCGCCTTGAGGGCATTGCCTAATTCCTTTTCAGCCCGGATGACTCCAGATAAGAATTCGCGGGTGAACTCATTCTGCCAGACAAAGTAAAACACCGGATTGACATTTTCTCCCTTATTCTCAAGTACCTTCTGCCATTCTTTCAACTGCTCGATAACCTTCAATGAAGTTTCATCATTTTTATTTTTATATTTTTCGGCGATTATTTCCAATGTTGTGATCGCATCGTTAGCAAGGCGAATTTCCTTTCTGAGTAGTTGATCAAGGCCTTCGAAAACTTCTCTAACAATATCCGGTGCTCCCAGAATAGCGATGTCAACGACATTCCTAACGTCAGCATCCGAAATCTCCGCAATAGGGCTCTCTCCCAACGACCGCAAAAGAAAGCTTTGAATAAGCCTTTCTTGCGGACCCTGCTTTAGCTTTTCACGCGTGGCTTTGTCGATGGTTGTCGGAATACCTGTCAGGAAGCCTTTAATCCAGTCAGAAAACGAGCGTTTACAAATATGCCGTTCATTGCCATAGACCACATAAAAGAGAGCATCCCAGTAGCGCCGGGTACGGTAACCGCATAACTTCCATGCTTCTATCATTCCCTGATGGAAAGGCACGAAGGCCCCAGCGGTTTGCATTACAACGATGAGAGGAGTCAGATCTGCCATTAAAATCCCCTTTATTGCTATTGGTTTGCAGAGTAAAACTTAGCCAGATTTAAGCGACAATAATGCGCATGATTAACTATTAACTTCCGCAATGGAGCGGAAATTAATTGCCGCAAGCGGTTTGAATCGCACTGTAAGCTTTAGTCAGGTCATCTCCCGTTTTACCAGTCAGGTTATTTGAAGCAATCGCCATTTGGCAGCGAGTTATCTTTTGCGCATTCAACAGCACTGTCTGTTCATTACTCTGGAGCGTGCCTTGGTTTTTGGTGACCATCCCCAAGCCTGAAAAAATCTCACCGGTAGCATTTGTATAAGCACCTAAAACAGTCGCTGGAATTTTGGACAAGCCCAGTAATTCGCTATCGGTGTTTTCTTTCATACTGTTTACAACGCCATTGACCAAGGTTATATCGCTGGTGTTATCGGTGAATAATGTTTCAGTCACAGGTGCAAAATATACTTTCGAAGCATTTGGAGAGAACGCAAGAAAACTGGCAACATAATCTTTGCATTCTGGCTTATCACCTTTTGATTTGTCTTGATCTTGCTCCTTGTTGCTTGATTCATTTTGAGTTTTATTGTTATCGACCGATTTGTTGCAATCCGAGTTGTATATATTGACTTTATATGGTATATCTTGCTTGTAAAATAGTCCTGGTAGGCTGTACAACCTATATTGGACTAACGGAAACTGTCCAACAAGATTCCTGATTTTCCTGGCTACACTTCTTGATGTATCATAGAACCCATCCAATGATTCAAAGAAACCCTCATGATCTATCCAACTGGAGTTTCCATTCTTTAGACCATTAACAAAAACTGGTGAAATATCAATAGATATTCCGCAGATATTTGGATTTAATTTGTCTTTTGTCGGATCTATCAATAAAGTATATCCACCCTCTTTACATTCGTTTGGTACAGCAATCTCATTAAAAGTTGCGGTATATCCTGAAGGCGTGAAAGTTGCTGGTGTGATAGTGGCCGTGGGTAAAGCAGTAGTCCTTGCAGTATCGCTGGTCTTCAATAAAGCGCCCACACCCATTGAAATTGCCGCCGCATCCACAGCGATGTTTGCGGCTATGTCGTTAATCTTATTGATGGTGTCGGCATGAGTCACAGTTAGCAAACCTAAAGGGCTTACGCCTACTCCCATATTGTTATCACCTATCCAGTTCTTGCTGTAACGTAATAAGAATACATGATTCAAATCAGGCAATGTCTCGGTGTCACGATTATTAGGAATAGTTATGGTGACTTTCGCTTTCTGTGTATCCATTGGTTTTTGTACGTCGCCTGATTCTTTGGCATTTGACTTAGTGTTTTTTCCTTTGGCTTTAGTGGAGGCTCGTTGCGCAGATTTAGGTTTATCTGATTTTGCGCCAGAGCTAATCGTTGTAGAAATGTTTTGTGGAGAATCGGTTGAAGTAGTTATTGTAGAATTGACCGTTGTCGTTGGACTAGCCCCTCCTCCGGCAGATCCCGATTTCGCCACAGCAATATCTATCCGAATATCACGCTTAGGCAAGTAATAAACTATCCCATCACCGACATTCTTCTTTTTTTCGCACGCATCAACTTCTTTTCCTATATCATTCCCGCAAATTACTTCAGATGTTATGCTTGCGCATCCATTCAAACCTAAAAAGCTCCCATATATGCAAATCAAAGCAATTGATTTTTTGTTGTAAAAATACATACCAGACATCCTCTTAGTAAATGTGAACTAATCACACAAGCCAATGGGTAGTTACTATAATTACCCTGTATAAACGAAAAATTTCTGGGCAATTAGTGTAACACGAACTTAAATTAAGCTTTGACTTAGCCTATTTACCGTGAATCTCAAAATGCAGCATCATACCCATATCTTCGTGCTCCACGAGGTGGCAGTGGTAGGGGTATAGGCCCGTGTAGCCTTTTGGGAAGAAGACGAGCAATTCGACCAGTTCATTGGCTTGGACACGCACGGTGTCATGCCGGATTTTTCCATCAAAATCCAAGGGACGCACAGGCGCTGATATATTGTCACGTTCCACGAATACATATTTACCTGGATTCTCTGTAGATTCAGTCAATACAAAGCGCCGGGTCACCACAAAATTGACCAAGTGCATATGAAAGGGATGCATATCCGGGAGTTTTGAAAAGTCGTTGCCTATATTGGCGACATACCAGCGCTCGTAGCTACCCTCCTTGGGTTTGATAATATTCCGTCCTGCTGCAGGGTTTTCGCGGTAGAGATGGGGATATTTGAAGCGTGAAGGAAAGCCGACTGGGTTATTGTTTTCCGTCACCGTACCCCACATCGGATCTGATTGCCGAGGGCTGTGCGGATCGGCCGGATCTTCCGGTTCAAAAAACCAAGCACGGGAGACTTCGTATGCCACGCCGCCTTGGTCGGGAATCCCTTGGCTTTTGGGTTCCTCCAGTTTACCATCAAAGGGTATCGTAAATGCTCCGCTGTCACCGGCTGGCAGTTTGGATGTGCGCATTTCCCATATCTGCGTGTCGCGCCACGGGCCACCAGTCAGGGGGTTGAGCCCTTCCTTGCTTCCTGTGTTATTCATGAGCAACACCAGCCGATTATGGGTAATTGGCCCAGCACTACGGTTTCGCTCCAATTTTTCTGTGCTTAAGTTCCAGTGGAAGGCTTCGTCGTTGGCGTGGAGTTTAAGAATCTTCGTCAACAAGGAAGTATCAAGGCACGTCTTTGGGTGATCCATCCCTGAGTGATTTTCTACGCGAACACAAAATTGCAGAATGCTGGATTGTGGCAGTTCGCTCAGTGCGCTGGCATCAGCGGGGTCTGCCGGTGCGACAACTGATTCTTCATCGGTGTTGAAAATGGGCTCAGGAACCTTGGAACCTGCTGTTGGCACAGCCTTGACCGCGAGATTGACTAAATAAAGCTCTGAAATTATCGCGGGATCAACTTGGGTTAGGTCTAGCAGCACGTCCAGCCTTTCGCCGGGGGCAATCAACAGATAATCCACATCATTCAGTTGCGCCGCTTGGGCAAAAAGACCTGCGTCGTTTCCAATGGCTGTCAACAAGCTGCCATACCATATTTTTCCTTTGTCTTTCCCGGCTTTGTCTGCAAGCGCAAGCGCATAGGTTCTTGCATTGGAACCATTGAGGATGCGGAGCCGATAAATCAAGGGATGAACATGGGCGCGGGGCCAGGGGCGGCCATTGACGAAGATCGTTTCGCCAAGAAACTCGGGACGCAAGAAGCTTTTTTGATCGTCGGCAAGGGGAATGCCCTTGCCGTAATCGACTTGGCTACCGTCTTTCGTCAGCCAACGGTCTTGAATGACCAACGGGATTTCCTGAGTGGATGAGCCGATAAGTTGGAAAAGCTCGGCATCGGATTCGTCGCGGACAAAGTAAAGCCCGGCCAAGCCGGCGTGAACTTGAGGTGCAGTGTTGTCCATGCCGTGATCGTGAAACCACAACATGGCTGCGCGCTGGTCATTCGGATAGTGATAGATGCGGTGGCTTGGAAAACCGAAGGGATTGCCTTCGTAGCTGGCCGGTTGCATGGGCCAGCCGTCGGATTCTGGCGCAACCTTTCCCCCATGCAGATGCGTGACAATTCCCGCAGAAAAATTCATTGAGCTGAGCTGGGGTATCGCTAGGCTCATCGGCAAAGGATGGATGGGTGGTAACATCAACGGTGCCGCCTCTCCCGGCTTTTCGGGTGGCATTGCTTCTAGCTCGTTGACCCAGGCGATTTTGAGTGGCTGCCCGCGTGTGACATTCAAGACTGGACCTAAGAAATTCTCCAAGACTGGCGTATATTCGTTAGGCCCTCCGGCCCGCACATAGCACCATGCGTTCGGGTTGGCTGGCGCGCTTGCCCCGTCGGTAAACTTCACCCGTTTTTCAACCACTTTAATTGTTAATTGACAGGTCACCCCCGTCTCACCAGTAGTTACGACATCAAGCACAGAAAGTGGTAAATGGTCATCGAACATCTGAGTCCCCCTTAATTGGACGTCAAAGTAAAGGGATGCCTCGCAGCACCCGTGCAACCTATGATATTGGTGATCCCACCGGGATGATGGGATATTTGGACTGGCTGAATCGTCTTGCTAATTCAATACTTTTTTAATTATACCTATGCAAGAAAAGTCGTCAATGCTACTGAAGTAGCATCCATAAATTTAGGGTAAAGTGCTATTATGGAAAGTTAATTTGTATGCATTTCGAACATCAGAATTGGTCGAGCTAGGGTAGGACGCTGGCGCGAATCACCCGGCAGCAGTCTACTGGCAAGCAGTCATAGCCCGTCTGGCAAGACGAATGGCCGGTTTGGGTCGGTGGCTGCCCTTTGACCGAAGCCTGCTTGCCAAACCTACTCTGATGTGGAAAAGGCTACGCCAGTGTCCAAACAAGACAAACTTATCACCGCAACCAATTTACCCGTTTTCCATCATGCCAGCCAGTTTAACCGCCCTGTTGCCAACTTGCGTGGCCCATTTGCTTGTGAGCATCCCCTCTGCCGCAGCCGAATAGTCGCCATCCTGCAAATACGACAGCATGCGGGTGAACCCAAGCAGCCCCTGCACACCCAGGTTGAACGCCATTGAAATCAGCACATTCTGCCTTGCAACCGAGAGGCTTCTCCACCAAGGCAAACTTACATCAAGCTGTTTGGTTACCCTGTCAATGTCATTGTGCAAAAGCAACAAAGCTTCGTCTCTGGTGATCCCCGTGTCGTCAAGGTTCCTGCCCACCCCTATGGTCAGTTTGTTGCTGGCATCCATGTAGGGTCTCAATTGCAAACCCTCATGCTGGATCAGCAGTTCATCAACACTGTATGAACTATAGGACGAAGGTGTCGCAACAGGAGGCAATCCGGTATGTGCCTTTTTATGGGCGCAAGCCGAAATTGACAATGACACAACAATACCTTCGCCAATCGGCATGAGTGATTTTGGGTTTGGCCATCATCCGGCAAGGCTTACTATGGCATGGCATCCGGGAGCTTCAACGGTGGCGGTGGAGGGAACGATGGCAAAGGCGTAATTGTTGTACAAGGATGGATGGTCAGAAAAGGTAGAATACGGGGGTTCATCACAACGTCCTGCATCCGAACCGAATCTGACCATGAAAGAAATCATAGCAACCCTAAGCACACTGAGTCCACACTTGAATCAGCGCACCCTGAACCAACTCACTATCGTCGTTGAGGCCGTGCTGGCGATGACGGGGCGCGTCACCATGCTGGGCCTGTCCCGCTGGGCCGAGAAGGGTGGAAGCTATCGGACAGTGCAGCGTTTTTTTGGCGAAAAAATAGAGTGGCCGACGTTGCGCTGGCAACTCATCAAGCAGAATGTGGCCGGGGCAAAGGGGGTTTGGTTGATGACCGGCGACGAGGTCGTCGTGACCAAGTCGGGCAAGGAGACACATGGGTTGGGCATTTTTTTTCTTCGATTTACAAGAAGGCGCTCCCCGGCCTGTGCTTTTTGAACCTGTCATTGGTGCAAGTCGAAACACGCGCCTCTTACCCTTTGATCACAGAACAACTGGTGCGCGAAGAGGTCAAGGAAAGTGCGCCGAAAGCCGTCAAGGAGAAACACCCCAAGCGGGGCAGGCCCAAGGGCAGCGTCAACAAAAACAGGAAAGATGTGGGGCTATCCCCGTTCCAAATGCAGTTGCAAGGCTGCATCCGTGCCGCATTGAAACTGGCAGGGGCGGATTTGGGCATCGTCTATTTCGTCTACGATGGCGCATTGGGGAACAATGCCGGCCTACAGGGGGTTACGCAAACGGGGCTGCATCTGATCTCCAAGTTGCGCCATGACTCCAAGCTGTACTTCCCCTTCGCTGGCGAATATTCAGGCAAAGGCAGGCGGCGCAAATACGGCGATAAACTGACGCCGGATGCGCTGATGGATGCGCACCTGAAAGCAGAGTCCGTGGAAAAGGACATCCGTATCCGCGTCTACCAGGCGCAGGCTTGGCACAGGAACTTCCCGGAATTGCTGAATGTCGTCGTCATCGTAAAGACCGACATGAAGACAGGGAGGACAGCGAAGGTGTTGTTGTTCAGCGATGACCTGGCTCTGGCCAGCGAGAAGTTGATCGAATATTACTGTTTGAGGTTCCAAATCGAGTTTGACTTTAGAGACGCCAAGTAATACTGGGGGTTGGAAGACTTCATGAACGTCAAGGAAACGCAAGTCGGCACAACGCCAACTTCTCCCTGTTCATGGTAACCTTTGCGCGGCTATTGTCCGCCAAAATTGAGGGACTCGACAGGGGCGGCATGCTGGACTTGAAGACCATCTTCAGGGCGAGAAAATACACGCGGCGGATATTAAATTCGCTCGGCAAAAACGATGAGGAGTTTTTAATCGACGACAGCATTTTCCAAATCGCAGAAATCGGCAGGATTCATGCAAAAGCAGCCTGATTTTTGGCGAAGGTATTGACAAAGGACGGCAGTAATATGCTGAGTAAAACAGAAAAACCGCTGCGACAAGTGACTGCTTTTGCTGAGGTTACTGCCGTCTTAGGGCATCATACTCCGCATAATCTTGGACTCTGCATAACCTCGATTATGCTGAGCACAGCATAATCGAGGGGTTGGGTAAAAACAGCCTGTATGGGAATAGGACATCTTCAACGATGACCGTCTCAAAAGCGCCGTCCTCCTGATAACTGCGCTTTTGCCATTTGGGTAATTGACGAACCCGGTAAGCATCAACCTCTTTACGGACCAGATAGGGGTGATGGCCACTGGCTGAAACCGCCCTGGCCCACAAATCCCGCGCCAGCTTTGCCGACTGGGCTTGCCTCTCTTGAACCTCGGCATCCTGCCTGAGTTTACGCAACCCAAATTCACGCCGCCGCCGGACCCGCTCGGCCTCATCCAGAGCCTCATACCCTTGCGGATACCAAGTGCCGCGAAAGCCGCGTTTCAGATCGTTGTAGTAAATGTTAGGGGGATCGTCCAAATGGACACAGTAGCGAAATGGCCTCCTGCCTTTCTTATCCTCCGTCGTGCCTAAATAATGAAACCCCCCATCGGTTTTAATATCACCGACCAAGGAAAGCCCATATTCCTGCATGATGAAGTCGCCAAAGCTTACTGTATCTAACATGTGAATTCTTCAATGATGTTTGCAATCCGCAGTAAGGCGATTTTCGATAAATAAACTACCTAAAGTAGAAGCGGCATCTTGCCGCTTTAAGCGGCTGGAAGCTGCTTCTACTTGGTATAAACATTCTTGGAAATCGCCTAACTAAACCCCTGTCAATGATTTCATAGACAATACCCGCAGAGAATCATCGTCATGCCGACAACAATATTACATTGTTATTGTCATATTTAAACAACATAATCCGTTTTAAACAACCATAAAAAAGCCGAAAGCGGTAAATAAAACTTACACCGTGCGGCTTTTTTGTAAAGGCCTGCTTTTATCGGCTGCTTTACAGAATCAACTTTACAGAATCAACTTTACAGAATCGACACCCTTCCCGATGAGCGTTCCCACCCCACTTAAACATGCCCGCCTAAACATGCTCACTTAAGCATTTTACTCAACTCAGCCACCATCTCTTTGTTAAGCCTTGCCATTTTCTCAACTTTAAGCGCCTCCTCGTCGCGCTGGGCCTTGGTTAGCCCCCGAAAGTGAGCTAGCAACTCCCGCTCTTGCGAAGTCAACAGCCCGTAGGCGAACAGATCGTCCTGGGACTGGCCTGTTTCACTGTCAATGCCGCCCGGCGGGCGACCGCTGCCCAGGATCAACCACTCTGGATCGGCCCGCAAATACCGTGCAATCGCAAAGGCGTGTTTTGTGCCTTTGCTTTTTTCTTTACACAGAAGAAATACGGCCTGCTGCTTTAAACCGATGACACCCGCAAGCTCAGCCTGAGAGGCACCCCGAAGCTTCATGGCGTACTTGAGCCGCTTTCCAAACGTGTCTAATGCTTCTAGTGTTGTTGCATTCATGGACTGTTATATTAAATAACAAGTATTCTATTGTCTACATTTTTTTTGTATTTTTTTACATTGTTTTGATTGTTTCTCTTATTCACGCTGACCTACCTGGTTTCAGCGTTAATAACCGCCCTGGCCTTGGCATCAAGCCTATCCCATTTGGCGGCAGTGGCCCTGCCCAACTCGATGTAACGCTGATTTTGAAAATATTGGGTGAACGCCACGGAGGCCCACACCAACAGACCGCCAAGAATTCCACAAGCCAAGCAGCCCAAGAAATTCAACCAACGGCTTTTCTGCATCGACACCAACACATTCAATTCAACATCGGAGAGAACAGCCCTTATCGCCTTGCTGGCATCATCGGACAGCAGCATCTGCTTCCATTTGCACCCTGATCTTCTCCCCTTGGGCATTGGTGTAGGCTTCAATTTGAGACTTGTACGCTTCCCCGGCAGAGTTAAGCAGCGCGACCAAAGCAAAAAGCCGCTTTTCAGCGGCTTCTGTCTGTGCTGGCAATGTCTCCGAGAGCGAATCAACCGCATCGTGAAGCTTTCCAATGTCGCCGAGCATTTCAGCAACCAGGGCATCCAGAATCTTACGGTGATCCGCCATCGGCTGGATTCCCCCGTTTGCGCTGGTTCCCAAGCTCCGCTTGGGAACCAGCAAAGCAGGAAGAAATAGCTTGCATTTCATTTGATTGCGTACTATGGTACGCTATAAAAGTGATTGATAGGGAACAAGCCAGTGACAGAAGCAACAACGCCCAAGCAGGTGATCGTCTATGCCAAGGAAAACGGCAAGGAACCTTTCACCGAATGGCTCTATGGGTTGCGTGATGTCATGGGGCGGAAGCGCATCCTTGCCCACGTGTCGCGTCTGCAACAAGGGCAAGGCAACTATGGGGATTGTGAGCCGGTCGGGGAGGGGGTTAGCGAACTGCGGATGTTTTTCGGTTCCGGCTACAGGGTTTATTTCGGGGAACAGGACAACGCTATCGTCGTCCTGCTGTGCGGCGGCGACAAGGGAAGCCAGAGCAAAGACATTGAACAGGCCAAAGTTTTTTGGAAGGAGTATCTAAGCCATGAGCAACTATAGAACGATTGGCGAGGTTGAAGAGCAATACCTTCGCGACCATCCCGACGAGGTGGACGATTACATGACCGTCCTCTTTGACGAATATGCCGAGAGCGGCGACACTGCCGCCTTGCTGTCGTCCTTGCGCGTGGTAAGCCGCGTAAAAGGGGTAAGCCGGATCGCGGAAGTATCCGGCCTGAGCCGGAAAGGTTTGCAAAAAGCCGTGTCGGAAAACGGCAACCCACAATTTGGCAGTGTGAACGCCATCAT
Source organism: Candidatus Methylumidiphilus alinenensis (assembly GCA_003242955.1). GTDB lineage: Bacteria > Pseudomonadota > Gammaproteobacteria > Methylococcales > Methylococcaceae > Methylumidiphilus > Methylumidiphilus alinenensis. The sequence goes on along the minus strand of QJPH01000506.1, from coordinate 490 downwards.
GCAAGCCATGGGCTACCGCCTCGCCCCGCAAAAACTGCCAGAGCCAACACACGCGCCTTAAGGTGATATCCAATAAAGAATATACCTGAAAGTATGGCTCAATGACTTTTTCATCGACGCGGACGTTTCCTCACAATGGGATGGACTCGGGTCTCTTTGAAGCATTGATTGGCGACCGGTAATGAGGCATCATTGCTGCCCTATCGCCGCACGAGAGTGCTTGACCCCCATAGGGAATCCCAATGAGCCAAGAAACCATATCGCCCCTTGAGCATGATCTAAGGTGATTTACAACAAAGAACATACCATCAAAAAGCAACTATTGGCTTGATGAGTATGTCCCATTTTGGCAATTCTGAATCACGCTCCAAGCGCTTCTCAATTGCCCGCATAGCCTTTTTTGTAACTGAGATGCCCTTCTCGTAAGTTGCCGTGCTGGCTTCGACAATAGGATGGATTCCTTTCCAGAGCGTAACCGTTCAGCCCCCCC
>QJPH01000188.1 GCA_003242955.1 Candidatus Methylumidiphilus alinenensis | reverse complement strand
ATGATCGCTTTGGCTGGTGGTTTAGCTTTCGACGGTTAGTTTGGACCATCAAATTTTGACTCATATCGGTAAATAGGTGGAGCGCATCTGTGGGAGCGGTTTTTAACCGCGACAGATGCCGAAAGTCGCGGTTAAAAACCGCTCACACGGCAACGCAATTATATTGAGGTGCGCATGATGACCAAAGAAAACCAAATCTATAATCTTGCCGGTCAAGTTGGATCGATACTCAGCCGATACGGGCATAAACTGGCTGCGGCAGAATCTTGCACCGGCGGTGGGGTCTGCCAAGCCGTGACCGATGTCGCAGGCTGTTCAGCTTGGTTCGACCGTGGCTTTGTCACCTATACCAACTTAGCCAAACAAGAATTGTTAGGGGTGCCAGAATCTGTATTGGCCACACATGGTGCAGTGAGCTCGGAAACCGTACTAGCTATGACTACTGGTGTTTTACGAAATAGCCAAGCCGACTGTGTCCTTGCGGTCAGCGGCATTGCAGGGCCTACCGGCGCAACCCCCGGCAAGCCGGTTGGCACCGTGTGGTTTGCCTGGCAACGGCGCGACGGGGTCTGCGTCACCGAAAGGAGGCAGTTCGACGGGGATCGGCGTTCGGTCCGCAGACAAGCGGTCGCCGTAGCCTTGCAGGGTGTTTTGGATATTTATGGATAAACCGACACAGAGGCTCTTTTTTGCCCTGTGGCCGGAAGAAAGCTGCCGCATAGAATTGGCTGCTGCACAGTGCCTTTTGCAAGCCAACATCCCTGCGCACTGGATCAAACCCGAAAACCTGCATATGACCTTAGCTTTCCTGGGCGATGTGGAGGCGAAAGCCCGTGATGGGCTGGCAGCGATGGCGAAGAAAATTCAATCGCAAAATTTTGAGTTGCTGCTTGACCGCGTCGAGTATTGGCGAAAGCCACAGGTGATCTGCCTCACACCCACGGCCCATTCGCCAATACTTGAGCAACTCGCCAACGACTTGGCCACTGGACTCAGGAACGAGGGTTACGCGCTGGAAAAACGGCCTTGGCATGCCCATCTGACCCTAGCACGGAGAGCGGCCTACTTGCCAGCAGAGGCCCGACTGGAAAATCCCATACTTTGGAAATCGACTGCCTTTGTTTTGGCGGCATCTACTCGCGATGCCCTAGGTTCCACTTACACAGTCCTAGAATCTTGGCCTTTAAGTCAAGCAAATCCGTTGAGGGCGGATAATCAGAATTTCAGCATCACGGTAGAAAACACGCTGTTGAAGTTATAATCGTAAAACAGAATGTTACTGTCGCGTGTTCCGGCCTGGTAGCCGAGTGTAACCTCGCAATTAGTCACAGGCGTGTAGACTAAGGAAGCCCCGCCTCTCAATAATATATCGTGACGTGGGACAATTCCGGCAGTATCCACTGTGTAATCAAGTGTTTGGCGGGAAAATTTCGCCGACAGGGTCAATTTGGGTAGGAGGTTCCACATCGGAGACAAGCTAAATCCCTCCGCTATGACATAGGTTGTCGTGACATCCGGGTAACTATTCAATTGACGCCATCCAGCAAGTTCCAGCATTGTTTTAGCAGTGGGTGTCCAGCTAAACTTTAGATTAAAAGTTTGACCGCTAAAGTCGCGTTGGCTGTAATCGGGATACTGGCGGATGACGTAACCGGCATCGCCTTTAAAGCTGCTTTTCTCGGTAAGCTTCCATAGCAGCAACGCCCTAATATCATGTTGCTGGTATTTATCGGCGATGGCTATGTTATTGACCATTTCCGGGTTTGGATATTTTCCGTAGGTGAGGGAATATTGCATTCCAATTGAATTGCTAGAGGGGGTCATATAATTCAAACTGGTTAATGCCGTGGTAGTATCTTGGTTCAAGGTCATTCGCTGTGTGGCACTATGTACGTAGGATTGCCAGTTAAAACCTGTCTGAATTTTCCAGCGAGGATGCCAGGCGTAATTGATGTGTGCAAATACATTATTACCGGTAATGATGTCCAAGCCGTAAAAACTGGTATTTGAAAACCCACCCATTTCGCGCGAATAGTTATAGCCAACATCCCCAGAAAACTGCTTTCCAAGCATCCAGTCCCATACGACCAAGTCCGTTGAAGATATATGGTTAAGGATATGGTTGTTGGCGAACTGGTTGTCCGTGACGTTCAGATTGAGGTTGAACCGGTGGTGGCCTAAAGTGTAATTAATTATGCTGCCGACCGTGGCTTGGTTGATCACATCCCCTTTGACCATTCCACTGGGCAAAGGATATACTTTGTTCTCCAGCGGTTTGCCAGAGCGAAGCAACAGGTTGTCGTTGTAAGTGACGGTATCCGAAACGTTCGGCTTGAATATATCGGGCGGCCCATCAACCGCATCGGCCACCGCCGGACATAGCCACATCATGCAGATCGGTAAACAATATTTCAGCATGAGAATGCAAGCCACGCCCAAAGATGAGTTGCGGCGGCTTTAAGGGCTTCGGCAAAAATAACGGGCGGCGTTGAAATAATACAGATATTTCTATTCAATGTGTTATAATTAAAACTTTTTTAGATGACTAACAAATCCTAGAATGTGCAACTGCTGAAATGATAAAAATAAATAACAATAGTGCGCTGCAGGATCATAAAAAGCGAGCTTGGAAGTCTAGGTCAGAAAGTATCCACCCCATTTGGGTTCCCATCCCTAGCTTGCACAATGTAAGCTCATGTACGCTTGATGCCCCAGTGATTACGCTCATCAAGCGGTCGCTGTATCCGCTTGTGACTATTGCCAGCCTTGCCGGATGCTACTTTTCATTCGGGGCAGATTTTAATCATAACTTTTTATCTTTGGCAATTGTCAGTTTTTTGTTGGCATCGCATATTTTCGGTGAGGCCAATCTATTCAGGCAAGAAGGTCAATTCCCGTTTTTTAATGCCTTGTCCTTCATCCTGCTGAGATGGACGCTATTGTTGGGTTGCCTTTGGGCAATGACGTTGTTGATCGACCCCGACATCCACTTTCCCCAAAACCCTTTGCTTGTTTGGTCTGTGGTTACGCCAATGTTTTTGCTGGTGGGTGCATTGCTGGTCAGGCGACTTTTGCAAAATATCGCAACCAAAGGCAGGCGGCGCAAGGCGATTATAATCGGTGCCAACCGACTCGGTAACGAGCTTTTAGCAACAATTAACAAAGATATCTACTTGGCGATTGATGTGCATGGCTTTTTCGATGACCGCAGGGACGAGCGGATGCCGACGGAAATAGTGGACAATATTATTGGGCGCATGGATCAGATACTCGCTTACATTAAGGAAAACCAAATCGATTTGGTCTATGTGTCCATGCCAATGCACTCCTATCCGCGGCTTTTAAGCCTACTGCAAGACCTGCGCGATTCAACTGCATCAGTGTACTTTATTCCAGACATGTATTTGTTCGATCTGATCAATATTCGCTTCGATCACGTCGGCGGCATACCGGTGGTATCGGTCCGCGACACGCCATTCCTTGGTTTGCGCGGTTTAATCAAGCGTTGTTACGACGTCCTGTTCTCGAGTTTGATACTGATACTGATCAGCCCTTTGTTGGCACTCATTGCCGCAGGCATCAAGCTTAGCTCACACGGCCCCGTCCTGTTCAAACAGCGGCGGTATGGTTTGGACGGAAGGGAAATCAAGGTGTACAAATTTCGCTCAATGACGGTGACAGAGGATGGTGCTCATATAAAACAGGCGACAAAAGATGACCGGCGGGTCACCCCTTTCGGCAAATTCTTAAGAAAGACCTCGCTCGACGAACTGCCACAGTTCATCAATGTGTTGCAAGGCGGCATGAGCGTCGTCGGTCCCAGACCGCACGCGGTGGCGCATAATGAAACGTACCGTAAGATTATTGATGGCTACATGATCCGCCACATGGTCAAGCCAGGGATCACCGGTTGGGCCCAAGTAAACGGTCTGCGTGGAGAAACGGATACGCTTGAAAAGATGGCGATGCGAATCGAGTTCGACTTGGAATACATTAGAAACTGGTCGCCTCTGTTAGACTTGTGGATAGTTTTAAAAACCATCAAAGTCCTTTTCGTCAGCGACAGCAATGCATTTTGAACCAGAAGAATGGCACAACGAGTGGAAAAAGAGTTTAAAATACGCATTCCAACACTCCCCACGACCCTATTTTCGATGATAAAACTAGCCAGTCTGATAAAACTCTTAATCGGCATAATGTTGATTTTCCCTGGGGCGTGGGCCGCAGTTGATTACAAAATCGGGCCTGGGGATGTCATAAAAATCACGGTGTTTGATTACCCTGACCTTAGTGCCGAGGAACGAGTCAGTGAGTCCGGGGCGATCTCGTTTCCGCTGCTAGGCAAGGTTGACGTCAGCGGATTAAGCACGGATGAAACCAGAAACCTTATTGCTTCGCGCTTGGAAACCCAAGGCTTCATCAAACAACCCCATGTATCGGTGATCGTCTCTCAGTTCATGAGCCAACAGGTTTCCGTGATTGGTGAAGTCAACAAGCCCGGCAAATATCCCTTGGATAAAACCAGCACGATAGTGGATTTATTATCCATGGCGGGTGGCGTCAACGTCAACGGCGGCGACAAGGCGATTCTAATCCGTCCTGCCAAGGAAGGCATCAAGGAAACTAAAACGGAGATCGACCTCTATGCCCTATTTCAAGGGAGCGATTCCAAGCAACTCGAAGCCCTCAACGGTGACATCATTTATGTGCCGCGTGCCCAGGTGTTTTATATTTACGGGGAGGTGCAGCGTCCTGGCATGATCCGGCTGGAGCGCAATATGACGGTGACCCACGCCATTTCGTCGGCTGGCGGACTGACCCCGAAGGGGACGGAAAACGGCATCAAGCTTAAACGCCGCGACGGGCAGGGTGTCATGCAAACCATTGACGATGTAAACGCGGAAGAAAAGGTTAAGCCCGATGATATTCTATATGTCCGTGAGAGTTGGTTTTAATCCGCTACCCAACATCCCACCGCACCCATGAACTTTTACCAATTCCTTCTGATTCTCTTGGCCCGCAGGCAATTAATTGTCTGCACTTTTGTTGTGACGGTTTCCACAGCAGTCCTAGTTAGCCTGATAATGCCAAAAACTTACCTTGGTAATGCCACGGTTATAGTCGATTTCAAAGGTTCCGACCCTATCACCGGGATGGTTCTACAAGCGCAACTGCTACCCGGTTACATGGCCACGCAAGTCGATATCATCAGCAGCCACAATGTTGCGCTAAAAGTGGTCGACCAGATGAAACTGAATGAAATGCCCCGCTTTATTAAAAAGTTTAATGATGCCACCAATGGCGTAGGTGACATCCGTGACTGGCTGGCGGATAAGTTGTTGTTGAAATACCTGGATGTCAAGCCTTCCAAGGAAAGTAGCGTAATCGAGATCAATTGCACTGGCGAGGATCCACAATTCGCGGCTGATTTGGCCAACACCTTTGTCCGAGCCTACATTCAAACCAATTTGGAATTGGGGGTGGATCCCGCCCGACAGCAAACCGCTTGGTTTGACGAGCAAATCAAGGGGCTTAGGGTCAAAGTGGAAGATGCGCAAAAGCGCTTGTCCGACTATCAACGCGAAACTGGCCTGATGCCTACATCGTTGGACGGACGCATGGATGTGGAAAACTCCCGTCTTGCCGAGTTGTCCAGCCAACTGGTGACCGCGCAGACGCAAACCTATGACAGCCTCACACGACAGCGTCAGATCAGCGGGGCGCATGCCAAAGGCAAATTGGGCGAATTGCCGGAAATTCTAAACAACGTCCTGATCCAAAACCTAAAGTCCGATCTATCCAAGGCGGAAAGCAAACTGGCGGAGGTGTCCGGACGCGTCGATAAGAACCATCCGCAATACCAAAGTGCCATGGCGGAAGTGCGTAGCCTAAAGCAAAAAATTGCCGATGAAATTCAAACCGCCCGGGGTTCCATGGAAAACGCAGCAACCCAAGCGCAACTAAGGGAAAACGAACTCAAAAGGGCGTTGGCCGAACAAAAGGCACGGGTCATTCAGTTGAAACAGCAGCGCGACCGGAGCGACTTGCTTGCCCAAGAGGTGGCCAGCAGCCAATCGGCGTTGGATTCCACCACCCAGCGCGCCAACCAAATACGTTTAGAAAGCCAACGCAATGTAACCGATATCATGGTATTGAATGCGGCTGTGGTGCAACTTAAGCCTCACAAACCCAAACTGACGCTGAATGTGGCGTTATCCATTGTTCTTGGGGGTATGTTGGGTGTAGGTCTGGCTTTTCTTGCAGAAATGTTGGATAGGCGCATCCGTTCCATAGAGGATATCACCGAAGGTTTGGCATTGCCGCTATTGGCAGTCATCACCCCTGCGCCAACCGAAAAAGCGTCTGGATTACTCAGTAAAATTCGGCTGCCCTTCTCTCAAGGACGAAGCAGATGAACCAATTCGAGCCAAACAAAAACATAGGCAGGTTGTTGCTGGATGCCGGCAAACTTAAACTGAACGATATAGAATTGATTGAGCATTGCCAGCGGGAGCAGGGTTTGCTCTTTGGTGAGGCGGCGGTCAAACTCGGACTGGTTGCCGAAGCCGACATATTGCAAATCCTCGCGCAACAGTTTGAATACCCCTATTTACAGCCAGGCGAAGGAGGGATCAGCGCTCAACTTGTGGCCGCCTACCAACCCTTTGCCCCTCAAACCGAGGCTTTTCGGGCTTTGCGTAGTCAACTCATGCTGCGCTGGTTCAATGAAGAACACAAGCAATTGGCTTTGGTGGGTGTGGGCAAGGGGGAAGCTTGCAGTGTTCTAGCGGCAAACTTGGCCATCGTCTTTTCCCAGTTAGAGCAACGCACCGTGCTGGTGGATGCCAACATGCGAAGTCCGCGCCAACACCAATTATTCAATCTTAACCAGTCCGTGGGTTTGTCCGAACTCTTAGTCGGGCGCACCGGCATGGAAGCCATCTGCAAAATACCCCATTTTGCAGATCTTTCCGTGTTGCCGTCGGGTGCCATTCCGCCCAATCCCCAAGAACTACTGGGCAGGCCATCGTTCAGACTGCTGATGCGCCATTTGGCGAAGAACTTCGATATCACTCTGCTGGATACACCCGACGGCTTGCTCTGCGCCGACACCCAGAACGTTGTCGCAGAGACCGGAGCGGCCTTGTTGGTCATGCTCAAACACCAGACGCGCATCAGCGACGCACTGGCAATGCAAACCCAAATTATCAATTCCAAGGCGCAAATCGTGGGTGCCGTACTCAATGAACTTCCTTATTAGAACGGTGTTTCAGCTATTCCTTCGCTTGGGCTGACACGATGAATTCAATTATCGATGCCGACACATCAGACCGAAACAGATCACTAGTCTTCACGCTGGCAAGCCTGTTATTGGCAATCTTGTTTGGTTTGGTTGCAGTCACTGGCAATTTGTTGGTCTTCAGCCTTGCGGTGGCATTATTATTGGGGATGTTCTTTGTCACCCAGCCCGCTATGATCCTCTGGGCTATTCTGCTAATGGGTTTGCTGGCGATTGGACCGGCCCCCCTAATTGAGAAAAGCCTAGACCCAAGGGCAGCTTATCCTGTCCAAATTCTTGCTTTCTACCTGATGCTGGTATCGATTTTCAAGGCTGCCACGACTCCGTCGATACGCAAAGACACACCTGCATTCATCTGGGCCTTGATATGTTTTTTTGTTTTTGCAGTCCTCAACTCAGCGGCCCATTGGCACACACCCATGGAATTTTTTGGCAGCATTAAACGCTACTTCCAAATGTGGGGAATAATCTTCGCCCTATGCTGGCTGGGTTTCGATGAACGGCAGATTCACCAGTGGCAGTCTTTTTTTATTATTGTTGCGTTGGTGCAATTGCCTTTTGCATTATACGAGGTTGTCGTCTGGGTCCCTATTCGCGAAGCGATGCGCGGTTCCTTTCCAGGCATTGTCCCGATTGATGTCGTCGGAGGGACTTTTGGTTCGACTATGTATGGCGGGGGTGCCAGCGGAGAAATGTCCACTTTTCTCATCATCGTCATGGCCTTCTTGATAGCCAGGAAAATGCACAAGACCTTATCAACCGGACGCCTTATCCTGCTGACACCCGGAGTGTTGGCTCCATTGTTTGTCGGGGAGACCAAAGCCGTCATCGTGATGTTGCCACTCATGTTTTTAGTGCTTTACCGTCGAGAATTCCTTGCCAAGCCTCATTTCGCGGTGATGGCGCTGATCGTCGGCGGCTTGCTCACGCTGGGGATGGGCTACGCCTACTTGAGCGTCATGCAAACGACCTTGGATCAAATGTTAACGGAAACCGTCAAATACAATCTGCAAGAAAAAGGTTACGGTGAGAATTACCTCAATCGCACCACCGTACTGACCTTCTGGGCCGAACATCAAGGTTTCCATGACCCGATATCCCTAGTGTTTGGAAATGGCCTAGGTAGTGCGCATGAAGCAACAGAGGGACACATTGAGGCACACTACCCGCACTATGGCATCGGGATGACAGCGGCTTCAACCTTGCTTTGGGATTTGGGACTGTTTGGCTGTAGTCTGTTGGCAACGATCTTTGCCTTGGCTTGGCACACCGCAGCCCATTTGTACCGTGAATCGGTCGAACCCTTAGTAAAGGCCGATGCCAATGCCATCCAGGCAGCTTTGTCACTGTTTGCCTTTCACCTCTTTTACCGTCTGGATTTGCTGGAGACCACAAGCTTCCAAATTGTATTTGCCTGTGTGCTGGGTTATTTGGCTTGGTTATACCGTCGGCATGCCGCATCAATGGCTAGGGGGGTCCCGTGAGTAATTCGCCCTATTCGGGTGCCGCACTCAAGCGTAGTGCCATGCATTTCCTTGCAGGCAAAGCGGCATCCGCCCTACTCACGTTTGGCATTTTGCTTTGGTTGGTGCGCTTGCTGGACGTGGAGGAATACGGCACTTATGTGGCCTTGGTGGCCGGCATGGAGCTTGGGCTTGCCATCACGCAAATCGGCTTGCCGTGGGTGGCTGCACGCTATTTGCCGGAGTTCCGGCTGCACGCAAGCGGGCAGCAGCTCGAGAAATTCGCGTTGCAAATCATCGCCCGTATCTGCTTATATGCCATTATGGGCGCACTATTGCTCTTTGTGTCGTTGCCATGGCTGCTCGCACCGCTGAAACTTGCGCAACATGCGGATGTGGCAAGGCTTTATCTACTGGTGATGATGGCAGAAGGTTTGCGGCGGAATCTCCAGGAATGCATCCTGGAACCGCTGTTGCAACAGGGCCACGCGCAATTCAGCCAAGTGATGCGAAATCTGGTTTTGCTGGTCTGCCTAGGCATCATAGCAGTGCAAGGGGCGGTTCATCTGCATCATGTGGCATTGGCCGAGTTGACGGGGACACTCGTGGGCACCGGTTTTGCCTTACGCGGGTTAGTCAGGTATTTGCGCACTCACCGCCATCTGCCGGGAGAGGCAAGCTGGCAGCCACCCAAGTGGGTGAAGATGAGGCGCACGGCACTGCACATGTATTTCAGCCAGCTTATTACCTTGGCCCACAGCCAGCAGGTGTTCATATTTTTGACCCAACATTTCCTGGGTGTGGAAACCACCGCGCTGCTTGGCTTCCTGTTGAACCTGTATGGGCAGATTTGCCGTTATCTGCCAGCCACTTTGTTGTTTGGCCTGATCCGTCCAAAACTGATCGCTTCCTATGTGGGCGAGGGCGGCATGGCGCAACTGATGGGCAACGCCAATCTGGTAGGCAAGTTAAGCCTGTTCGTGCTAATGCCCTTATTGGTATTTGCCTGGCTTGCCGGAGATGAGCTACTAAGCCTGCTTAGTGCCCACAAGTTTACCCAAGCCGGGAGTTACTTTGGATGCCTGCTACTCGTGCTAATCCCTTTCAGCCAGCGCCTGATACTGGAGACGGTCGTGGTGGCTTCCGGCCATAGCCACTTTTGCTCTTGGGGCAGTTCCCTCGCTGTCTTGACCCTGCCCTTGGCTTATTGGCTTCTTGAATCGGGTCAAGGCTTGTGGGGGCCGATCCTCGCAATGATGGCCAGCCAAATCTTATACAACGCCACACTTTCAGCCGCGATGGCAGCCACAACCGCTTACCGGCCCGATGCCGCCGGGCTTTTCAGGTTGTCCGCAGCCGCTTTAGTGGGCTATGGGCTATGTATCTTTGCAAGAATGGCTTGGGTGGGTTCATTCCAACCCCAGGTGAATGAGTCTGTGGGTTTGTTAGGAAATGCCCAAGCCTTTTTTTATGCGCTTTTTGCCCAAGAGATCGAGAGGCCGGTACAGGGTTGGCTAGGCTTGACTGTGATGGCTGCACTTTCTTTGGGTCTATTTCTGCTCATGTCTTTTTTCTTCAAGCCTTTCCGGGTGGAAGAACGGTTGCGGCTGAACCGATTGCTCGGCTACAAATCAAGGTAATGCAATGAAACCAACACTATCAATAATAATTAAGACTTTGAATGAAGAAAAAAACATTGAAAAATGTTTGACTTCGGTTGTAAATGCCACGAAAAACATCAACACAGAAATCATTCTTGCTGACTCGATATCAAACGATAAAACCTTGGAGAAGGCCAAGGGCTATCCAATAAAAATTGTTCAACTAAAAAATCTAAATGAACGTTCCTGTGGCATTGGCCCACAATTAGGTTTTCAATACGCAGAAGGGGAATATGTCTATCTTTTGGATGGCGACATGGAAATAGAGTGTGGATTCCTAGAGATAGCCATTAGTACGCTACAAAACAACCCTCCATTGGCAGGCGTTGGGGGATATGTCAAAGAAATGTGCTTGGAAAATTTAGTGTTTAAAAATAAAGCAAAAAAAGAATTCAAATATGGGATTGTGCGTCACCTGTCAGGCGGTGGACTATATAAAAGAAAAGCAATACAGGAAATAGGCTATTTTTCAAACAAGAACCTGCATTCATTTGAAGAATTTGAACTAGGGTTACGGTTGGTTGCACAAGGCTGGACCTTGGAAAGAATCAACGTACCGGCGATAAGGCATTATGGACACACTGACACGTCACTCCGCCTTGTGCTTAAACGCTTAAAAACTAAATACGTTTATGGATATGGGGAATTGATAAGATCCGCCATCGGTAAACCCTATTTACTTCAAGCCTTAAGCAATGCAAAATTTTTGTTATCTATACTATTTTTATGGTTAATGATAGCATTTTTTATATCTATCAATAACATAGATATTTCTGTAATATTATTGATTTCGCTGATAATATTTATGACCGTCAAGAAGCGTAGCATAAAACAGGCATTTTTCTCTATATTCACTTGGCATGTGGAGATTATCGGATTGATACTTGGGTTTTTCAGTCAACAAAAAGATCCAAATTCAAAAATAGAATGTAAAATAATTCAATAATAAAAAAAGGTAATGAAATATGCCTAACGAGAACAAAATTCTAATAGTGTCAACCTCTGCACATGGCGGCATGCTGTCGGTGATCGAAGGCTATCAACGGGACGGTCTCTATGATGAAAGGTGCATGGAGTTTGTGTCATCGCATGTGGCAGGCTCGCCGTCTAAAAGGATTATTGAGTTTGCCCAAGCCTTTCTTCGTGCTTTCATGCTGGCCGCAAAAGGCCGCATAGCCTTGATGCATTGCCATGTATCCATGGATTTAAGTTTTTGGCGGAAATCAACATTTGCCATACTGGGCAGGTGTTTTGGCATCCCCGTCATACTACACCTGCATGGATCGGAAACCAAAAGATTTTATCGTTCTTTGCCGTCGTTTGCGCAACGTGTCGTGTCGCGGCAGCTTAACGTGGCTGATGCCGTTGTGGTGCTGTCGGAGTCATGGCGTTTGTTTGTGCTAGAGGTGGCACCTAAGGCACAGGTTGTTGTTATCCCGAATTATGTGGCAATACCCGAAACTATAGTAAGGCATGAGGCTTCATCAACCATCAATGTCTTGTTCCTAGGTCTAATAGGCAAACGCAAAGGGGTTTATGACCTTCTGCAAGCCTTTGCGGCGGCGGTAAAAAATGTTCCGCAACTGTTTCTCCGTATTGGCGGGGACGGGGAAATCGAGAAGGCCGAGGCAATGATGCATGATTTGGGATTGCAAAACCATGTTGAGTTTCTTGGCTGGGTCAGTGGCGATGCAAAAGATGAATTATTGTATAACGCGGATATTTTTGTCCTGCCATCCTATAATGAGGGTCTGCCGATTAGTGTCCTTGAAGCGATGGCTTGGGGCATTCCAGTCATTACGACGACAGTAGGAGGCATTCCCGAACTGGTCGAAGATCAAGTCAATGGTTTTCTGATGGAACCAGGCGACATACCTAAATTGCAAGGCCTACTGGAAAAACTCAGCCACGACCCTGCCCTGCGTCATGTTATTGGTTTGGCAGGAAGAGACACGATGCAGAAAAAACATTCTAAAGAAGTCATCTTACCCCTATTGTCTTCCCTGTACGCTAAATTTATGGGAAAATAAACAGGGGTTCAGGGCTCGCCCCGAACGGCCTTGAACTGTCCCGCCTTAAGTTAGTAGCCGTCGTGGATGTACACACAAAACGTAAGCGACGGGGTTGCAAACCCCGTCGCGCTTCGAAGTTATATGCAGCCATAGCCTTAGGCATTCGCAAACCAATCGTTTACCAACCATATGAACATTATTTTGTCTGCGGATTATGAAGTGTTTTTTGGGCGTAATACTGGTACTGTGGAGAAAACTCTACTGGAACCATCGCAGTTATTATGTGACATGGCAGCACGGCATGGTGTGCCTCTGGTGTTTTTTGTAGATGCCGGTTTTCTGCTCCGCTTGCGCGAAGATGGCCGCCGTTTTCCAGCACTAATGCGTGATTATGAGCGGGTGATGCGTCAATTACAGCAATTTGTTGCCGCAGGTCATGAAATCCAGTTGCATGTGCATCCGCATTGGGAGGACTCGCATTGGAACGGTCAGTCATGGGACATCGACACCCGCCGCTATCGACTGCACGATTTTGACGAATCTGAAATTCGCAGAATCGTATGCTCGTATGCCGATATCCTGCGTAGTGTGGCCGGAAGCGAAGGGGTCTATGCCTATCGGGCGGGCGGGTGGATGATCCAACCCTTCACAAGCATTCGGCAGGCATTGCTCGACGCGGGTGTTTTTATTGATAGCACTATTTTTGTGAATGGCTCATCGGCGACGATAGAGTATGGATGTTCTTTTGATTTTTCCAATGCGCCCTTGGAAAGCCACTGGTTTTTTGACGATGACCCGCTATTAAACAATCCGGAAGGGGCGTTTCTCGAGATACCTATTGCTAGTTTCCGCGTACCCCCATTATTTTACTGGCGCTTTGTGATGGCAAAGAAGTTCGGCGGGGATAAGCACCGGTCCCTGAGTAATGGGAGTGCCATACCGGCAACCCGCTTGCAACTTTTGAAAAAATTGACTTGTTGGACAAGCAGCGTGGTGTCGATGGATGGTTATAAGGCAAGCTTTTTAGCCGATGCCTTACGCCAGTATGAACAAGTGGGCAAAACCGATTTTTTGGTGATAGGGCATCCCAAGGCACTGACACCCTATTCGCTGCAAAGACTGGAGCGTTTCATTGTAGAAAACAGGGCCAATGAATTCGTGGGTTTCGGGGCGTATCGCGGCTTGTTGGCTGGCCGCAAATGACTCACTGTTATTTAGCGGTTTTGAAGCTGGAAACACTCGATACGGCGGTGGATGCCCCACTGTTGGCAATGATTTTATAGTAATAGGTCGTGTGTTTTGACAGCCCAATAATGGGTGCCGAGCTACCCGTAAAGACACTGTTGACAGCAACCGTCGAAGTGAGGTTGTTGGCATTGGTCCCATAGTAGACTACGCCACTGGCAGGGATATTTGTGGTCCAATTAATGATGGCATAAGTGCCACCGACACTCGCTGCATAGTTAGAGCTAATGTTGACCTTCACCACAGGCACTGTGACCGTAGCCGTGTTGCTTGCCGTGGATTGATTGCCTACGGCATCATACGCTGTGACCGTATAGTTATAGCTTTTTCCTGCGGCGACGGCGGCATCGGTAAAAGTCGTCGTGGCACTGGCTCCAATGTGCGTACCGTTTCTGAAAACATGATAACCCGCAACCCTCACATTGTCAGTCGATGCGCTCCAAGTGTTTTTGACCGATGTCGAATTAGGGGCAGTCCCCGCAAGATTGGTCGGGGCCGATGGCGGACTCGTGTCAGCCGCCACCACCGGAAACACAATCATCCTGGCCGTTTGCCAAAAGGAAGCGCGCGTATAAGGGGATGAAGCAGTCTCGTTCCATGAATACATCGCCATATCCCACCAATGAGTGTTCGTCCCGGTTGACAAGTTTGGCCCTGCCAGTTGAACGGCCATCGTGTTATTGACCGAAATTTGCAATAGCCCCTGCCCCCCATTTGCGGTCGGCCGTTCATCCAGGAAAGCCTCAATGACGAGGGACACCATCGTATTCGGGGAAAGCCCGTTCACCACGCCAATTTGGGTCGGCTGCGTTGCCGTCCCAACCCTCTGGAAAAAGGTAATCATTAGCTTCGTCGGGTCATTGGAATCGGTATCGACATTAGCCGCCAATACGGGGTTGGACTGGTTCATGCTGTACAGTTGCCAGAACAGGACGGGGGTTTGCCCGGTTGCATTCAATGTCCAATCATTGATGCCATCGGCGTTACCGAAGGCCACTTTAAGATCCCAGCGGACATGGGTGCGCGGCGGGACCGGGTAAGAAAGAAGCTGTGATCTTGGATGGCCTTCTGTAGTGCCATCGCCGGCGTTATACCTGACCATCGTGACGGGAGTGCCATTGATCGTTTCCTTGTCAACTCTCCCAGGAAACCCTGCAACCGTAATACTGTCGTCATTAAGATTATGAGAACCCGTGAGGTTGGGTGAAAAAGTCGCTGCAAAAGCCGGGTCCCACGCCTGAATCTGGGCGGGGTCAGTGTGCCCCGTCGCTGCATTGACGAAGGGCACATTGCCACCAAAGTCATTGACACGGGACGAACCCCACAACGGGACCGTGACCATTGTGCCTTGAATATTCAACACATAAGGTTCCATGGCTACGAACGCGTTGGTTGCGCTGGCACCTGGATAATTAATTTGCGAATTGGGCATCGGCAAAGTGGTGGGAGTGGCAGATACAGTCGCTCCCAGGCAGCCAGTCTCTAGTAATAACACGACGCACAAAGGAGACCAACCAAACGCCCGTGAATATAGTTTGCTAACCAAAGGCAAGGCAATGCTATCCGATCTAAGCTTGTGAAAGAGAATATTTTTCAAAATCAACCTACTATTAGTTGTAAGCGTTCACCCCCCCGGGAACGTGGGCGTCTCGCCCGCTGAAAGGCGGCCAAGATGACCTCGCTCCCAGGAAAAAGCGGGGGGGTTAACGCTTACTATTTACTTTGTTGTCGTGAAGCTTGAAACACTAGTCACGGCGGTGGAAGTCCCACTGTTGGCAGTGATTTTGTAGTAATACTTTGTCAGTTTGGTCAGTCCCATAATGGGTGTCGAACTACTCGTAAACTGACTGTTGACAGTAACTTTCGAAGTGAGGTTGCTGGAATTGGTCCCATAGTAAACCACGCCACTGGCAGGAATATTCGTGGTCCAATTAATAATGGCATAGGTGCTAGCGACACTCGCTACATAGAAGGAACTAATGTTGACCTGCACCACTGGCACCGTCACCGTAGCCGTGTTGCTTGCCGTGGACTGATTGCCTGCGGCATCATAGGCTGTGACCGTATAGTTATAGCTTGTTCCTGCCACAACGGCGGCATCGGTAAAACTCGTGGTGGCACTGCTGCCAATCTGCGTACCGTTTCTGAAAATATTATAACCCGCAACTCCCACATTGTCAGTTGATGCACTCCATAAGAGACTGATTGATGTCGAATTTGGGGCAGTCCCCGCTAGATTGGCAGGGGCCGACGGCGGGATCGTGTCAGCCACCACCACCGGAAACACAATCATCCTGGCCGTTTGCCAAAAGGAAGCGCGCGTATAAGGGGATGAAGCATTCTCGTTCCATGAATACATCGACATATCCCACCAATGAGTGTTCGTCCCGGTTGACAAGTTTGGCCCTGCCAGTTGAACGGCCATGGTGTTATTGACCGAAATTTGCAATAGCCCCTGCCCGCCATTTGCGGTCGGCCGCTCATCCAAGAACGCCTCAATGACGATGGACACCATAGTATTTGGGGAAAGCCCGTTCACCACGCCAATTTGGGTCGGCTGGGTTGCCGTCCCAACCCTCTGGAAAAAGGTGATCATCAACTTCGTCGGGTCATTGGAATCGGTATCGACGTTTGCCGCCAATGGGGGGTTGGACTGGTTCATGCTGTACAGTTGCCAGAACAGGACGGGGGTTTGCCCGGTTGCATTCATCGTCCAATTATTGATGCCATCGGCGTTTCCGAAGGCCACATTAAGATCCCAGCGGACATGGGTGCGAGGCGGAACCGGGTAAGAAAGAAGCTGTGATCTTGGATGGCCTTGTGTAGTGCCATCGCCGGCGTTATACCGGACCATCGTGACGGGAGTGCCATTGATCGTTTCCTTGTCAACTCTTCCAGGAAACCCCGTATTAGTAATAGTGTCGTCATTAAGATTGTAATCACCCGAGAGGATGGGTGAGAAAGTCGCGGCAAAAACCGGGTTCCACGCCTGAATTTGGGCGGGGTCTGTCCGTCCCGTCGCCGTATTGACGAAGGGCATATTGCCACTGAAGTCATTGCCACGGGACGAACCCCACAACGAAACCGTGACCATTGTGCCTTGGATATTCACCACATAAGGCTCCCTGGCTACGAACGCGTTGGTTGCGCTGGCACCAGGATAGCTAATCTGGGAATTGGGCATCGGCAATGGAGTGATGCCTGCTGCGGTAAACGGCAAGTAATTGATTGACTCGGATAAGTAGTTTTTCCAGAGGTTTGTGACAAACGGCACGAGCAGGATGCCTACGAGTGCGCCCACAGCCACCGCGTAGTAACCCGTGCGGTCATTACGTTCGCCATACCTGACGGGAAACCAACGGCGAAGGAGCGCAAAACCAAGCCAGAAAAGCCCCATCAACGCACCGATGAGCAGAACGGAAGGCATCCAGGAAGGAATGTTATAAAGCCAGAAAAGAGGATTTGATTGTTCTAAGCCATCCGCCGCCGTCACCTCTGTCGATGTAAACGCAGCCAAACCTGAACTTAGAACCAGCCTCAACCAATCAGCCAAGCTGATTTTTAACTTTACGACATGTGTGTTCATAATTATACCTATATTACAATGGAATTTGCCTTAAACCGCACCTTAAAGATTTGGTCAAAACAACTCCCAGAAAGAAGTCTGGCTGGTTCCCAAGTTCCGGCTTGGGAACCTTATCTTGCAAGCTCCTGCTTGGCAGTACTTCGGGAAGCTGGAGCTTTAAAAACCCCATTCCCAAGCGAGAGCGTCACTGCCATTAAGTTAAGCACGAATGGAGTGCAAGGCTTGCCTTGCGAGGTTCCCAACTACCTTTAAATCCAAGCAAGGCAAGCCTTGCACTCCAGGCGTCGGCTAATCGCAACCCTTAACTTAATGGCAGTGAAGCAGGAGCTTGGGAACAAGCAACAAGGAAGTTATTTTCGGCTATATCCAAAGCGTTTGGAGCGTGGGCATCTCGCCCACTGAAATGGCGGCCGGTTACTTGCGCATCACCTTTCATCATAGCCGAAAAACTTGGAGATGGTTGACCAAGTGGCAGCGTTCGTGCGACATCACGTTAAAGCAATTTGCGTTCCATAATGGCGAAAACCCTTTGCAGACAACGAACCTGCCTAACATCAGTGAAATCGAAGGCCAAAGGCGGGATGGTTTGTTACCAAAAAACGACACCCGATAAAATCATCGCATTCCCCTAACGGCAATTATTCTGTGTAAAAATCCTAGGTTATTGATTAAATTTAGATTTATCGCACTTAATAATTCCGTTGCCAAACCCCGACTACGATAGCGGTGTAACCTATGAAGATTCTGCCCGTTTATGGCTAATCCTGTATGCGCCTTAACCCGACAGGGGCTTGCTTGGCGGGTTACGGTGCGCATCAACGTCTAGGCAAGCGTCAAGACTGTTGGTATGCGCACCTAACCCACCACTGCCATTAAGTTAAGCACCTGATGTTACGCAAACGCGAAGGCCGTAGCCCGGATGGAGCCGCTTGCGGCGTAATCCGGGAGAACGTGGCCACAAACCCGGATTGCGCCGCAAGCGGCTCCATCCGGGCTACCATGCTGAGATTCCATTGCACGGTGCGTAACATCAGTTAAGCACGAATGGAGTGCAAGGCTTGCCTTGCGAGGTTCCCAACTACCTGTAAATCCTAGCAAGGCAAGCCTTGCACTCCAGGCGTTGGCTAATCGCAACCCTTAACTTAATGGCAGTGACCTAACCCACCCCAAGGCAAGAGGGTTTTTACCAAAATGAGAATTGCTTCCCCTTGACGGCATGCTGGCGAATGCTGTTTACTATAAATTTTTTTGCGGTAATGCCATGGTATATTTGGAAAGGATCATTATGAACTATTTATTTGGCCGTTCGCTGAGACACTGCCATGAGTGAAAGAATCGAAATCATGGGGTGTCTCATCGATAATTTGACGATGGAAGAAACCCTGCAAACCATCGAAAAGTTCATCCATTCCGGGAAGCCGCATCAACATGTAGTCGTCAATGTGGACAAGCTAGTCAAAGCCCACCACGATCCAAAACTGCGCCGAATTATCAACGAATGCGACCTCATCAACGTAGACGGCATGCCTGTGGTGTGGGCTTCGCGGCTACTAGGCAAGCCCCTCAAAGAGCGAGTGACCGGCGTTGACCTTTTTGAGCGCCTGATGGAGAGGGCAGCGGAAAAAGGCTGGCGCATCTATTTTCTGGGTGCCCGTGAAGAAATCGTGAAAGGGCTTACCGAGAAGTTGGCAATGGAATATCCGCAAATACAAATCGCGGGTTATCGCAATGGTTATTGGAAACCGGAAGATGAACAGCTAGTGGTTGAAAACATCAAGGCATCGAAGCCAGACATGCTGTTTATTGCCATTAGCTCACCCAAAAAAGAACATTTCCTCGGCGAATATCAGAAATTTATGAATGTTCCATTCGCGATGGGCGTAGGCGGAACGTTTGATGTGGTGGTGGGTCATATCAAACGGGCTCCAAAGCTTCTGCAAGACATAGGTTTAGAGTGGTTTTACCGGTTTTGGCAGGAACCGGGCCGGATGTTCAAGCGCTACTTTATCGATGACACCTACTTTCTTTGGCTGTTGGCCGAAGAATTCATCAAAATGCACAGAAGCCGCAGGGATTAATTGCATTTTGCATTTTTTTGCATTTTGCGACGCAGTCTGCAACTGTTATCGCATCAAGAGTGGCATTGAAAAATTTAATTACTATGACTCTTGCTAATCTCTCCCTAATGGGTGTACGATAAAAACCGAATGGATTGTGTAGGGAGTCGGCCCAAATGGGTCAGGTTCCGTGCTAACTCAGGCACAAATGAGCACTTAAACCTTGCAAGCTACGCTACAAAGTTGTTATGCTCTAACTAGGCACGGATACTGCATGTAGTTTAGCCTAGAAGTGTAAAATTACACATGACGAAAACCCTTAAACTCAAATAGGTGGATTTATGAAATTTCATACTACGGCAATTGCTGGTTTTGCAACGCTTGCGTTGTCCGTCGCAGCGTTTTCTACTCAAGCTGCAAGTTTAGTGACCAACGGATCTTTTGAGTCAACCAACCTGCCTTCACCCGACACGTCGGGACTGGTTACCAACGCTCCAACAGTAGTGGGATGGAATACAAGCTCTGGCTTTAGCTTTGTCACAAACGGTGACGATGCCAGTGCAACGTACAAAAACCCTAGTAATGATGGCAATATTGCTGGAACGACCGGACCGTTCGGGCCTTTGTATTTGTGGAATGGTTTGAACGGAGGAACCACTCCTGCAATTACGGGAAGCCCCGACGGTGGAAATTTCTTGGCTTCCGACGGTGCTTACAGGACGGGTCCGATTTATCAAACCATAAATGGCCTTGTGATAGGTGAAACTTACAAGTTGAGCTTTTACCAAGCCGCCTCACAGCAACATAATTATTTCGATCCCACTACCGACCAATGGCAGGTTAGCTTGGGGAATCAAACTAAAGAGTCAACTCTGATGAATGTTGCTCCTAAAAGCTTTGTTCCTTGGACTCTCCAAACCATGTTTTTCACGGCAGATAGTACCAGTGCATTGCTAAGCTTCTTGGCTCAAGGCACTCCTCCTGAGGGTGCTCCGCCATTTAGCTTGCTAGATGGTGTTGTGTTAGTCCCAACTCCAATCCCTGCGGCTGCATTCTTCGTGATACCAGCTTTGGCCGGTGTGTTTGGGTTTGCTCGCCGCAAACGTAACGAAGCTTAAATTAAGCGTTTACAACATTACTTCAAAACCGCCTTTACAGGCGGTTTTTTTTGTCTGGAAATATTGACGGAATGTGTCCGCGCCAGATAAAAATGTGCTACGGCTGTAAAATGTATTGAATTAATTTTGCCTTGGCGGTAATGTATGTACCGACTTTCCTTCATACGGGTGCGATTAAAAGTGATGCGGGAGTGCAAGGCTTGCCTTGCGATGGGGTATGCAAGCAAGGCAAGCCTTGCACTCCCGGCGTAATTTCAAGTATTGCCAAAAGTTCGTGCATCACTTTTAATCGCACCCCCTTCATACCAAAGGATACGTTAAGAGTCATGAATAATTTGACGGCAACGCTAAGATATTATCGCTATCCCCAACATGCATGGGCCTTCCATGTTTCTAATGCGCTAAAGCTTTACAGCAGGTCAGAAAAAGTCATTGACGCTTGCTGTGGCGATGGAATCATAAGCTACTGGCTGGCACACTGGCATCCCGAAACGCAATTCATTGGAATCGATTTGGAACACAACGAAGATGCCTGCTCTTGGATAAAACAAAAATGCCCTAATCTAGATTTCATTCAAGGCGACATTAACAATGAAATCCCCGCCTACAAAGGTTCAACGCTCCTAATCATTAACTCATTGTTCGTAATTCCCGACACAGAGCGCTTGATATCCCTGTTTTCCGGTCTATTTCCGGTTGTTATAGGGATTTTCCCGCTAACGGAATCGCGGAACTTTAAATCTTTCACCGCCAGAAATCCTGAATATCCTAATAGTAGCGTAATGTCTAAGTCGGCAACGATTGATTTGTTTTCAAAAAACAGTTTTCAACTGGTGCATGAAATTAATCTAACTTATATTCCTTTCCACAGCTTTAATTCCAAGCTGCTGCGTTTTCTAGTCTTGGAAACTTGCGAGCGATTGGGTATTAGAGGCAGTGAGCCGGCTTACTGGCTTGGAGTGTTCATTAACCAATCCTGTCAACATACAGAAACATCTTGAGAAGAATATTAATACTTGGTTTTTAAGGCGAGAAGAATGTCCAGTATGTGCGTCAAGTCAGTTCAGGACAATATACCAATGTCAGTATGACAAGTCTCCATTGAAAGAATATTTGATAGATTTTTACTCACCACAAGGCATGGTTGAATTTGATTATCTTGAAGGGGCATCTTATGTTCTATGCGACTGCGATGCCTGTGGGCTTATTTTTCAAAGAGATATTCCAAATGACCACCTAATGGAAAGATTATATAATCATTGGATCGATCCAAAAAAGACATTCAAAAAACACTTGGATAAAGATGGGAATCTTGTTCAAGATGGACTAGAATACTTTTCGGTCTATGCACAAGAAATTATGCAGTTTATTACCTACTTGGGAAAAAACCCTTCATCCTTGAATTTTTGTGATTTTGGCATGGGTTGGGGCGAATGGGCACTAATGGCGAAAGCTTTTGGTTGCAACTCATACGGTTTAGAATTATCTAATGAGAAAATAGAATTTGCAAAGTTAAATGGCGTTAACATTATAAACTGGGATGAGATTTCCCAATATCGCTTTGATTTTATTAATACCGAGCAGTCATTTGAACATATACCAGAACCATTAAAGACATTGCGTCATTTAAGTAGCGGATTAAAACCAGATGGAATTCTGAAGATAAGCGTTCCCTATGCCGCTACTTCTGATATAGATCGAAGTCTAAAAATCATGGACTGGAAGTCACCAAGAAACTCGAAAAATTCCCTTATGTTTGTTCAGCCTCTAGAACATATTAACTTTTTTAGAAGACGGACACTGTTAAAGCTGGCATCTCAAGCCGGATTGGAAGAAGTATTGATTCCCACAAGAATACAGTACCAATATACTACCGACTTTGGTGGGGCAAAGAAAATTGCGAAAAACATACTCCGACCGTTGTACAGAAACATTCTAAAAAAAGGGAATTATATTTTTCTTAGAAAAGCATAGCGCAAAAGCATTGTCGGCCTTGGTCATCGTTCAGCCCGATGGGTGAGTTTGTGGAGTGCGGCGACTCGTCGCCGCATTGCTCGGAAAGCGGCGACGAGTCGCCGCACTCCACATTGGGTGGGCTGAACGATGACCAAGGCCGCAAAACAACTAAATGGCTCAACAAGATGACTCCAAAAACAATTTTAGTCGTAGATGACAGTAGGCTCTCTCGAATGATCATCAAAGCCCTGATTTTGGAAAAGTATCCCGATTGGATTGTATTGGAAGCAGCCAACGCGGAACAAACCATTACAATGATAGATTCTATTGCGGAGCCTGATTTAATCACTTTAGATGTCAACATGCCCGGAATGGACGGCTTGTCCCTGGCGACCAAAATCAGAAATTCCTGGGTATCGGCTCCCATCGTTGTAATCACGGCCAACGTGCAGGAAAGCATCAGTAGGAAGTGTGCCGAACTCAAGGTTGGCTTTGTTGAAAAGCCAATCAATGCTGACTCAATCGACAAGGCATTGGCTTTTATGGAATAGTCATGTTTGCACTAAACGAGTTACAACAAGATGCCCTATTGGAAATTTTCAACATAGGGGTGGGAAAGGCTGCGGCAGCCTTGAGCAAAATGACTTCGGAAGAAGTTTTGCTCAGTGTCCCCACGATTGAATTCTTGGAGTGGCAAGAGGCTAGGCAACATTTGCCGTGTGGGGGGAAAATCATTTGCGGTATCTCTCAGCGATTTGAGGGTCCATTTACCACTGAGGCCGTGTTAATGTTCCCGGAAGACAAATCCCTTGAAATCATACGCTATATCTTGCAGGGGGATTCCCTCTTCGATCAACTCACCGAGATGGAACAGGAAGGGCTTTGTGAGATCGGCAACATCGTCTTGAATGCCTGTATGGCACCGATAGCCGACATTTTCTCAGCCGAATTCCATGCTACCATGCCAGAATTCAGAATCGGGACCAGCGAGCACGTCCTAAGAATTGATATGGCACAGTCGAACCGGGTTATCATGTTGATGCTGGTCAAACTACAGATGGAAAAGCGCGAAATTGAAGGCTATCTTGCCTTTTTATCGGTGTTGCCCGACATGCAACGCCTAAGCGCCAATATAGATCGCTTCATTTCCGAATTGCAAAAAAGAGTAGCCCGATGACGAACTTATGATTGGACTTTTGAGAAGGCTATTGTGAACCCCGAATTGTACCTAGCTGCGTTGGTCGTCCAGGAAGCCCAGATGGGATTGATGGTTCTCGACTCGAATGAAAACATTGTTTTGTTTAATGAATGGCTGGTGAAAGCAGCATGCCTGCCCGAAAAAGATGCCATAGGGAAAAACCTGCTTCAACTATTCCCTGAACTCCAGGGTACCCGCTTGCAAAGTGCGGTGGAAACCTCCTTGCAAAAAGGCTTTCCCTCCTTGCTTTCGCAATCCTTGAATAGAACTCCTTTCCCTATTTATGCCGGTGCGGAAGAATACAAGACAGGCATCCGCATGGAACAACTGATCCATGTAATCCCCTTAAAGGGGGGGGGGATCACCCCGCAGCGCCACTGCATAATTCAAATAGCCAACGTCAGCGAGGCTGTGAGGCGGGAAAAGATACTCATTGAACAAGCAAAGGAATTAAGGCGTAACCTCATAACAGACGGACTAACCGGCATTTACAGCCGACGATATTGGGAAGAGCAGACTTTGGTCGAATTCCGCAAAGCCAGGCGTGACTGCTCACCGGTGGCGATGATGATGCTCGATGTCGATTTATTCAAACATTTCAATGATACCTATGGACACCCGGAAGGCGACCTTTGCCTCCAACGCGTCGCCAGGGCTGCCGCAAACGAATTGAAACGCCCACGCGATATCCTTGCTCGTTATGGAGGGGAAGAATTTGTGGCTTTGCTTCCTGAAACCAATCTAGAAGGTGCGGCAGTTGTGTCGGAACGAATCGTGAAGGCTATTCAAAATCTACAAATTCCACACTTGAAATCCAACGTTGCCCCTTATGTCACTTTAAGCATTGGCGTTGCTTGCGGATTTCCTGTCGGTGGTGATACCCAAGAAACAATCATTTCAGAGGCCGACCAAGCCCTTTATGCCGCAAAACATTTAGGAAGGAATAGGGTAGTTTTGCGCAAGGACGAGTTTTTTTTTACAACTGGCAATATAAAAATAACAAATGGTATTTTGTAGGTGCAAATTCATTCGCATTTACTCCCATTTCACCTGAAAAATATCGGCCTTGGTCATTGTTCAGCCCGATGGGTGAGTTTGTGGAGTGCTGCGACTCGTCGCCGCATGGTTCGGAATCGGCGACGAGTCGCCGCACTCCACATTTGCTGGGCTGAACAATGACCAAGGCCCATCTGCGTAACATCAGTTATCAATTACAGCGTTTTCAACATCAAAGAGTTACTTGATAACTCGCATGAAAGGGCAAGACATTCAGTTACTTGAAGCGTTAACTGAATATCCTTTGATTAGGGAGTAAAAGTAACTCTCTGATATTAAAAATGCTGTAACGCTGTCTCGCGACTAGTCATTAGCTTATCGGCATCAATCAAAATTATCATGCGATCATCAACCGAAGCCAAACCAAGCAAATAGTCCGATTTTAGAATAAAACCACAATCGGGTAAGCTTTGAATTTGGCTTAGAGAAAGCGTTATCACGTCAGAAACAGAACTGGTCACTATGCCAACCAATCGGTTATTTATATCAAGTATAATGACAGTGGTAAAACTGTCATAAATCGGAATACCTAAATTGAATTTTATTCTTAAATCTATGATGGGTACTATCAAACCGCGAATATTGGCAACACCTTTAATAAACTCCGGGGTGCCTGGAATCCGTGTTACCTGACCGTATCCACGGATTTCTTTAACCTTTAGAATATCTATTGCATATTCTTCTTCACCTAATATAAATGTTAGATATTCTTTATTATAAATACCATCAGAATTAACATCAAAAACGGCCTTGGTCATCGTTAAGCCCGATGGGTGAGTTTGTGGAGTGCGCCGACTCGTCGCCGCATGGTTCGGAAAGCGACGACGAGTCGCCGCACTCCACATTGGGTGGGCTGAACGATGACCAAGGCCTCAAAAACTTTATTTTCACTAGCATCATCAGAATTTTTAATCATAATTTTAGGATAAGGCTTGTTTTAAATCAAGGTAGCTTCTTATTCCCAGTAGAGAAGGAACATCCAGAATCAAGGACAAGCTTCCATCCCCTAGAATGGTAGCCCCCGATATTCCTGGTATATTTCGGTAATTTGACTCAATATTTTTAACCACAATCTGCTGTTGACCCAGCAAGCTATCAACCAACAGAGCGGCTTTCCTTCCCAAACCCTCCACAACCACAACCATTCCATCCTCTGGATTTGAAAATTGCGGATTAATACCAAATAGTTCGTGCAAACAGATAAGTGGCAAATATTCGTCACGCACAAAAATAACTCTTTCATTGCCTGTAATTTCATATATTTGATTCGGGTTTGGTTGCAAAGACTCAACAACGGCTAACAATGGTAATATGTAAATTTCCCCACCTGTCTTTATTAACATACCGTCAAATATAGCCAAGGTTAGTGGCAATGAAATCGTTACTGTGGTCCCCCGCCCCCACGTTGACTGTATATGCACACTTCCACACATTGCTGCAATGTTGCGTTTTACAACATCCATTCCCACCCCACGACCAGAAACTTCTGTTATGGAAGGCTCTGTGGTAAACCCTGGGGTAAAGAGAATTTCCCATAATTCTTCGTCGCTCATTGCTTCGGAAACCGAAATCCCATAATCTCTAGCCTTTAGCATAATACTCGCACGATCAAGCCCCGCCCCATCGTCAATCACTTGCAATAGGATACGCCCTGCTTCCTGAATGGCCGAGAGGGTGATTGTCCCGGTTTCATCCTTGTTATTCGCCAGACGCAACAACGGTTCTTCAATCCCATGATCGATACTATTGCGAACGAGATGAGTAAGAGGGTCGATAATATGTTCTATCAGCCCCTTGTCCAGCTTGGTTGCACCTCCAATGGCAAGCAGCTTGGCTTTTTT